>JALRCR010000069.1 GCA_023257255.1 Gammaproteobacteria bacterium
CTACCGGCGTGACACCAAGCATCAGTCCCGAGAAGCCACCAATGGTGAACAGGACCACAAACGCGATCGCGAACAGCATTGGGGTTTCGAAGGTCATCGAGCCCTGCCACATCGTGGCCACCCAGTTGAACACCTTGACGCCGGTGGGTACGGCGATAAGCACCGTCGCGTACATGAAGAACAGCTCGCCGGCCAGCGGCATGCCGACCGTGAACATGTGGTGGGCCCACACGATGAACGACAGGAACGCAATAGACGCGGCGGCGTACACCATCGAGCTGTAACCGAAAAGCGGCTTACGGGCGAAGGTCGGGATAATCGCAGACGCGATGCCGAACGCGGGCAGGATCAGGATGTAAACCTCGGGGTGGCCGAAGAACCAGAAAATGTGCTGGAACATGACCGGATCACCGCCGCCGGCGGCGTTGAAGAACGACGTACCGAAGAACTTGTCGGTCAAGAGCATCGTCACCGCACCGGCAAGCACCGGAATGGAGGCGATTAGCAGAAACGCCGTGATGATCCAGGTCCACACGAACAGCGGGAGCTTCATCAAGGTCATGCCGGGGGCGCGCATGTTGAACACGGTGGCGATGATGTTGATCGCACCGGCGATTGAGGAAGCGCCCATGAAGTGCACGGCGAAAATCAGAAAGGGAAAGGCTTCGCCGGTTTGCAGCACCAGCGGCGGATACATCGTCCAACCGCCGGCCGGCGCGCCACCCGGCATAAACAGCGTGCCGAGCAACAGGGTGAAGGCGAACGGCAGGATCCAGAAGCTCCAGTTGTTTAGCCGGGGCAGCGCCATGTCAGGGGCGCCGATCATCAGGGGCACCAGCCAATTAGCAAAGCCCGTCCAGGCTGGCATTACCGCGCCGAAAATCATGACCAGCGCATGCATGGTGGTCATCGAATTAAAGAACTGCGGGTTCACAAACTGAAGCCCTGGCTGGAAAAGTTCCAGACGGATAATCATGGCCATCGACCCGCCGATGAAGAACATGATTAAGGAGAACACGAGGTACATCGTGCCGATGTCCTTGTGGTTCGTCGTGGTCAGCCACCGGGTAATGCCGGTCGCGTGATGCGCTTCGTGGTGCGTATCGTGGTGGGTTGCAGCCTGGCTCATGCGCTAATCCTCAAACTGGTTTGATCAGTAATGTCGTCTGGTCAGAAGGGCCTAGTTCGCTTGCGCGACGGCGGCGGCTGCAGGTTGTGCAAGCCCTGCCGTTTTTGCGGCCTGTTCTGCCTTCGTCTTTTCCACCCACACCTTGTACTCAGCCTCCGGCAGCGCCCGAACCACAACGGGCATAAACCCGTGGTCCTTGCCGCACAACTCGGTGCACTGCCCGCGATAAACGCCTGGCTCTTTGATAAGCGCCCAGGACTCATTGATATAGCCCGGGATCGCGTCTCGCTTCCAACCCAGCGCGGGAACCCACCACGAATGGATAACGTCCGAGGCGGTCGTCAGGAAACGGATTTTGCGGCCGACGGGTAATACGAGTTCGTTGTCGACCTCGAGCAGATAGTTCTCAACCGACTTCGGGTCGATGCCGGAGTTCAGTTGGCGGGCCACATCGCTGGTGCGTGCCAGGCCGCTGTACATGTGAATGCCTTCGCCGATGTAGTCATAGCGCCAGCGCCATTGATAGCCGGTGACTTTAACGGTCATGTCAGATTTGCTGACGTCTTCCATCATCACCAGCGCCTTGGTGGCGGGAATTGCCATAACGACCAGAATAACCGCCGGCACCGCCGTCCACAGGAACTCGACAAGCGTGTTTTCGTGCCAATGCGCGGCAACCGCGCCTTTGGATTTCCGGAATTTGAGAATGGAGTAGAAGATGGCGCCGAAGACGCCGATGCCGGTGACGACGCAGACCCAGAGGATCATCATGTGGAGGTCGTAGACGGTCTCGCTGTAGGGCGTCACACCTCGGGTGAGATTGAGTTGGTCCCAGCCCGCCTCTGCGATTAGCGGCGTGAGGGCGAGTGCCGAGGCAAAAAGGCGGGCACTGCGGCGGATTCCTGAGGTGGTCATTCTGTAGTTCCTCATCGTCTCTTAAATGAATGCTGTCGGGGGCCGTCTGGCCGCTATCCGTCATTCGAGGTTTGGCGTTATTTCGGATTTATCCCGAACCTGCCGCCGCATTCTAACGACTTTTCTTAAGTGCGTTAATCAGGGCGTTCGCCAGAAATTGACGCTCGCCGTCCGTCAGGAAACTGCCAAGCTCCATGAATCGGCCGTGCGACCCGACGCGCAGGCTCGAGGGCTGCCAGCCCCGGCCGTCGGACAACTCGACGCGGGCCCAGGCGGGGTCTAGCTCGAGCCGTTCGGTGGCTGCCTTGCGGCCTCGCTCCAGAATCAGGGACTGGGGAGAAAGCGCTATGATTTCAACTCGTTGGCCCGTCAGCTGCACGTAGTAGAAGGCGGCCCACAGCAAACCGACCTCAATGCCCGCGAATGGCAATACCAGCGGGACGCCGAAGAAAAGAAACAGCGTGCCGCCGGCCAGTGGCACGGTCGAGATGATGTAGAGCCAGCGCTTGGCCTCCGCCCAGGTCAGCGACCGCGTCGGGCGCACAACCCAGATCTGGCGGCCGTTTTTTGGATCCGGGCGGGTTTCGATCATTCAGACCACCTGTCAGGCCGGGGGGCGCGGGCGGGCCAGTATGTTTGCTACGCGCGCGATGGGCTCGGGTATCTCTCGTTGCTCGTCGGCTTGCCAGGGAACAAGACCGAAGCATGGTGCTTCGATGCGTTCAGCTAGCGCCTCAACGGTTCCCTCTGCGTAGGGATATGCCGGATCTACGATGTTGGCGACCCATCCGATCAACGTCATGCCATCGGCTTTTAGGGCGCGGACGGTCAACAGCGTGTGGTTCAGGGCCCCCAGCCGGATGCCCGCCACCAGCAGCACGGGTAACTGGAGGCGCGCCACCAGGTCGCTTTGCATGCCGTCCGGACCAAATGGCAGGTCCCAGCCACCAACGCCCTCGACCAGAAGGGTGTCCGTTTGAGATCTGGCCTCCTCGAACGCGGCCGCAATACGCGCAAACGAGATTGTTCGGCGCTCAATGCTGGCAGCGAGATGGGGCGCTGTGGGCGCCCTGAACAGATAGGGGTTCAGTAGCGCTGGACGGAGTGCCACGTTGGCGCTGGCCGCCAGACGGACGACGTCTTCGTTGAGCTCATCATCACCGTGGCGCTCAACGCCGGCGGCGACCGGCTTCTGCGCGGCAGCGCGAAGCCCGTGCCCGCTAAGGGCACGAAGGATCGCGCAGGTCGTCCAGGTCTTTCCTGCGCCGGTATCGGTGCCCGTGATGTAACAGTCCATAACTAGCGTCTGGTGAGTCGGTGGAGCGGGAAAACGCTTGAGCCATCTTGTGCTCGCGCATTTGGCGCCACCCAGCCGTGGCCAAACACCAGTTCGTAGTGCGCCGGCAGGAGGCCGTCACGGCGGAATGCCTCATAGGCGTCAATTACCGCGGCGAGGCGTGCTCGGCCGGAAAGATGGCGCGGTCGTTCGTCGTGAAGGTTAACCGCCCCGATGCCCTTTAGGTCCCGCATGAGGTCGATTACGGTGGCATACGTTGCGGTAAGGTCTTCGCGCTCCAGAACCGGACTCGAAAAACCCGATCGAATAAGCGCGTCACCTACTTCGTGCATATCGACAAAGCGATTGACATGCGGCATCCGGTCGACCGCCGCGTACGCCGCTCGCAGCTCTTTCAAGGTATCCGGGCCAAGGGTGGAGAACAGCAGCAGTCCACCCGGCTTGAGGACGCGCCGGCATTCGCGAAAGGCGGGTTCAAGATCGTCACACCACTGAAAAGCCAGACTGGAAAGCACTAAATCTACCGAGGCATCTGGCAGCGGTAGGGCGCGTGCATCCGCGGCCGCGAAACGTTGGCGCGACCGCCAGCGGCGATGACGGCTCGCCTCGCGGAGCATGCCCGGGGCAGCGTCGAGCAATAGCACCGTAGCCTTGCGGTAACGGCGCTCGAGATCTCGCGCGCAGTAGCCGGTACCCGCGCCAAGGTCGAGGACAAGGCGGGGTTCCAGCTTCATCATCGCCAACCGGTCGAGCAGGCGGTCCGCTACTTCGCGTTGAATAACAGCGTGGTCGTCATAGGTTGGTGCGGCGGCGTCGAAGGAACGACGGATCAGGGCGGGGTCAATGCCGGTCATTGCTTAAGCCCCGCTGGCTGACGTGGGCAACACGCGCTTCAAGGTCGATACGAGGGCGTCGATTTGTGCCTCGCTATGCGCGGCTGACAGGCAGATCCGCAGTCGGGCGGTGCCTTCCGGCACGGTGGGTGGCCGGATCGCGCGAACGTAAAACCCGGCCGCCCTGAGGAGGCCCGCCGCGTGAAGCGCGGTGTCGTCTGCGCCTAGCATGATCGGTTGTATCGGCGAATTCAGCCCCGAGGGAGTCAGGCCCACCGCGAGCATCGTCTCGCTGAAATACCGGATTCGCGCATGCAAAGTCTGAATTAGTTGGGGTTCCTGCTGAATGATACGCAGCGCGGCCAGCGTTGCTGAGGCCAACATGGGCGGTAGCGCCGTGTCGTAGATGAAGGGCCGAGCGTGCTGCAGAAGGGTTTCGATGAGATCTTCCCGGCCGACCACGGCGGCGCCCGTCGTACCCAGCGCCTTGCCGAAAGTGACCATCACCAGCGGTGCGTCTTCCTGACTGAGGCCTTGTTCTACAACGGCGCCGCGACCTTGCCCGGCAACGCCGAACCCGTGGGCATCGTCACAGATCAGCAGGGCGTCGTGCTGGTGCGCGATAGCGGCCAGGGCTTTCAGCGGCGCGCTGTCGCCATCCATGCTGAAGACGGTGTCGGTTACCAGCAATCGCGATTGAGCGCGGGCATTGCTCAGTCTTGACTCAAGATCCGCTGCATCAGCGTGTCGGTAACGTACTGAATGCGCACCGCTGAGCCGAACGCCGTCTATCAGTGAGGCATGGTTTAGCCGGTCCTGATAAATCTCGCTGTGACGGTCGGCAAAGGTGCTGAGGGTGCCCAGATTGGCGAGATAGCCGGAAGAGAACAGCAACGCGCGGTCACGGCCCATATAGTCAGCCAGCGCCGTGGCGAGTTCGTGATGCGGTTCTGCCCAGCCCGAGAGGAGTCCCGCGGCGCCAGCCCCCAACCCGTATTGCGCCGCGGATTCAGCCGCCGCAGCAGCGAGGCGGGGGTCGCTTGCGAGACCCAGATAATCATTGCTGCAAAAGTTGACTAAGGGCGTTCCGGCGATACTGATTAGCGGACCCTGGGTCCCGTCCCGACGCTCAAGCGCCCGGCGGCGGCTGGCGGTAACCGCCACCCGGGCTTTCGCAGATACGGTCATGGACCAGCGCTCGCAGCGGCGCTAGCCGCTGGCTGCCATGGTGTCGATGCCCAGTCTGGCGAACAGATCCAGATCTTCATTTTGGCCTGGGTTAGGCGTGGTCAGCAGCTGTTCCCCGTAGAACACGGAATTGGCGCCCGCGAAATAGGCGAGCGCCTGACCGGCTTCGCCAAGCTCGCGGCGTCCCGCCGATAAGCGCACGTAAGACGCCGGCATCATGATACGTGCCGCAGCTATCGTGCGGACGACATCAAAGCAGTCGACAGGCTTTTCGTTAGCCAACGGTGTGCCTTCCACACGCACCAGCTGATTAATCGGGACGCTTTCCGGCGGAACCGGCAGGTTGGCGAGCTGGCACAGCAAGCCGGCACGGTCCGCCACATCTTCGCCCAGCCCGACAATACCGCCACAGCACACATTGATGCCGGCGTCACGAACCGCGGACAGGGTGTTAAGACGGTCTTGGTAGGTCCGCGTGGTGATGACGTCGCCGTAATGTTCGGGCGAGGTGTCGAGATTGTGGTTGTAGTAGTCGAGACCCGCAGATTTAAGCGTTTCCGCCTGCGTGGGTTTGAGCATGCCCAAGGTGACGCAGGTTTCCATCCCAAGTCCTTTGATGGCCGTTACGAGTTCCGCGACCTGAGCGACTTCCTTGTCTTTGGGCGCTCGCCAGGCGGCGCCCATACAAAAGCGACTAGCGCCCGCTGCTTTGGCCTTTAGCGCAGCCGCTGTGACTTGTTCCACCGACATCAGCGGTGACGCCTCCACGCCGGTGTCATACCGCGCGCTCTGGGGACAGTAGGCGCAATCCTCCGGGCATCCACCGCTTTTAATGTTCAAGAGGGTGCTGAGCTGGATCTGATTGGGATTGAAATGCTCGCGGTGCACGGCATGAGCACGAAACAGCAGGTCGTTAAACGGCATAGTCAGCAGCTTGCTGGCCTCCTCAACGGTCCAACGAAGTTCGTTAGCGGGCGCTATCGGCATGGGGTCGGCAAGGGCGTTTCGGGCGTTCAACATGGTGTGTTTCCGGTTGGGTTAGCGCGCCGGGCTGGAAAGGATTTCTGCTCTATGCATTTGCCGGGCGTTTCACTATCAAGCCTATGGCATGGCTTGAATCCTTACAACTGGTCGTCTTTTGGCCAGTCCCGAGCGCTCTCACTAGAGCGGTGCCTCTTGTGTCTTGAGCCGGTGCCGGGACCGCCCCTCTGCGCTGCCTGCAGACTTGATTTACCTTGGCGCGTAACACCCTTATCCGGGCGTTCATTGCGAGAAGTCAGCGCGTTCGCTGCTTTTCGCTACGAGTTTCCTATTTCAGGGCTAATCTGGGCGCTTAAATTTGGCCATAACGTGGGTGTCGGAGCCTTACTGGGAAGGCTGATGGCGCAGGCGGCGTTCGTTGAATCCCTCTCGGGTTTCACGGTTTGCGCGGTTCCGCTCAGCCTGAAGCGAAAGATTTATCGGGGCTATAACCAAAGTGCCGTGTTGGCAGAAGGTTTGGCAGCGGCGCTTGGACTGCCGCTCAACTTAAGTTACCTGCGACGGATCCGTGACACGCCGCCACAGCGCGGATTGGGCCGCCGGGCGCGCCGCCGAAACGTTCGTTCAGCTTTTGTGGCCGCGCCGAGCGTAAGGGGCCAACGCGTGTTGGTGGTAGACGACGTTTTCACCACGGGAGCAACCCTGCTCGCGGCCAGACAGGCGCTACTGGTGGCCGGCGCGCAGGAGGTTGCTTTCTACGCCTGCGCTGCGGTGTATTGAGTGCTCAGGTGTCGAGGTTAGTAACGCTAAGGGCGTGACGTTCGATGAATTCGCGTCGCGGTTCCACGTCATCGCCCATCAAGGTCGTGAAAATTTCGTTGGCACCGTCGCCGTCTTCGACGCGCACTTTCAAGAGGTTGCGCGTTTCGGCGTTCATAGTGGTTTCCCAAAGTTGCTCCGGGTTCATTTCGCCCAAGCCCTTGTAGCGCTGCGTCGTAAGGCCGCGCTTAATGTCATCAAGCAGGCTTTCCATTGCCAGGCGCAGCGTCTCCACCGCTATCTGACGTGTTTCTTTCACGATACGCAGTTGCTCTGAAGGCGCATCCAGTAGGGCACTGAGCTGAATGAGCTGGCGATACTCCGGGGATAAGAAAAAGTCACGGTCAAAGCTGGCTTTGGATTCCACGCCGCGAACCTTGAGGGTCAAGCGCAAAGTCCAGTGAATGGGGTCTCGATAGTCGATGGTGGCGGAGTGGCTAGACGCATCCTTGATCGCCATGAGGGCGCGCGTTAGTTCCTGAGACCACTGGTCAAGGTAATCGCGCTCGGCGATATCTGGCACCGCAAAGGCGGCCATTTTCCGGACGACTTCTAACAGAACAGGATCGTAACGCCGAGCAAGCCTGTCAGAAAGTTTATTTAAAATCAAATAGTTAGACCCTATCTGGATCATCTCCGCCGCGGGTATCCGCTCCCCTTCCCGCTCAATAACGGCCTCTTGCAAAGCCAGCTCAACCAGATACTGGTCAAACTCCATCTGGTCCTTGATATAGCGCTCCTGCTTGCCGCGCTTCAATTTGTAGAGCGGGGGCTGCGCGATAAAGATGTGGCCTTGCTTGATGAGGTCGGGCATGTGCCGGAAGAAAAACGTTAGCAGCAGCGTGCGGATGTGGGAGCCGTCGACGTCGGCGTCGGTCATGATAATGATGCGGTGATAGCGCAACTTGCCGTGGTCATATTCGGTTTCGCCAATGCCGCAACCTAACGCTTTGATCAGGGTCGCAACTTCAGCAGAAGAAAGAATTTTGCCGATTTGCGCTCGCTCGACGTTCAGGATTTTCCCCTTAAGCGGGAGAATCGCCTGATATTTCCGGTCTCTGCCCTGCTTAGCGGAACCGCCCGCAGAATCGCCCTCGACGATGAAAAGTTCGGATTTAGCCGGGTCACGCTCCTGACAGTCAGCAAGTTTTCCGGGTAGACCAGCGATTTCCAGCGGGTTCTTGCGCGTGAACTCGCGAGCTTTGCGACTGGCGTCGCGCGCTCTGGCGGCATCACATATTTTTCGGCCTATCTCCCTCGCCTCTGTGGGATGCTCGAGCAAATAGCTATTGATCTGGTCAGCAACGATGGTCTCGACAATATTTTTTACTTCGCTAGAAACCAGTTTTTCTTTCGTCTGAGAAGAAAACTTGGGGTCGGGAACTTTGACCGAAACCACGGCGGTCAAGCCTTCACGGATATCCTCGCCTTCAATTTTCAGCTTTTCCGGCAGCTTGGCCTTCGCCGGAATGCCTTCTTTCTCCAGATAAGCGTTAACCGACCTGGTCAGTCCAGCGCGAAAACCAGATAAGTGGGTTCCACCGTCACGCTGCGGGATGTTGTTGGTGAAGCAATAGACGTGCTCCTGATATTCCGCATTCCACTGCAAAGCCACTTCGACCTGAATGCCGTCACGTTGCGCGACCATGTGGATGACCGCCTCATGTAAGGGTTTTCGGGTCCCTTGAAGATGCTGAACAAAGGTTCGAAGTCCGCCTTCAAACTGGAAGGTTTCCTGCTGGCCGGTGCGGTCATCCGATAGGTTGATAACCAGGCCGCCATTAAGAAACGACAGTTCTTTTAAGCGGTGACGCAGGATGGCGTAACTGAAGACTATGTTTTTGAAAGTGTCTTCACTGGGTTGGAACGTTACCGTGGTGCCGGTGAGCGGAGATTCTTCAATTCTCGCAATGGGTTGGACAGCGTCACCGTGGCGGTATTCCTGGTGCCACATGTACCCGTCACGGTAAATCGTGAGTTCAAGGCGCTCGGAAAGTGCGTTTACGACGGAGACGCCCACGCCATGAAGGCCGCCGGAGACTTTGTAGGAATTGTCATCAAATTTCCCGCCGGCATGCAGCGTTGTCATGATCACTTCGGCAGCCGAGACCCCTTCCTCTTTGTGTAAATCGACAGGAATTCCTCGACCGTTATCCGAGACAGAAACGACCTTGTCCGAGAGCAGTCGGACGTTAATTTCCGAGCAGTGTCCGGCCAAGGCTTCATCGACGCAGTTGTCGACGACCTCAAACACCATGTGGTGAAGCCCGGTTCCGTCGTCCGTATCTCCGATATACATACCGGGACGTTTGCGGACGGCTTCAAGCCCCTTCAGAACTTTGATGTTTGAAGAGTCATAGGTACTGCTCATAAGGCGAAAGTCCCCGAGTTACTCATTGAGCTAAAAAAGTCCCATGTTCCACGTGGAACCGTTGGGCATTATCAAGATACTTGCCCTTGGCCAGTACCTCGTAGTCTATCGCGGTCACAAAAGTCTGGCGCCGCCCGTTCAATAGCGTCTCAAGCACGACGCGCTGCGCTTGTTGGTCCAGCTCGGCACTCAGGTCGTCTACTAGCAGCACAGGCTCAACCTGCGAGGTGTCTTCTAGGTAAGCGAGTTGAGCTGCCACCAGAAGACACGCTATACGCTTGGCCTGCCCCCGAGACACCCGTTGCTTTGCGCCGACTCCATCAACAGTCACGCGAAGTTCAGCGCGTTGTGGACCAACTAAGGTCATATTCCACTGCTTTTCACGCTCGGCGCCTTCGGACAGCGCTTCCCTAAGGCTAAGTCCGGCGCGCCAGCCAGATCGGTAATCAAGCCGCAGTGTACCCGCTCCGGCACCGGCCCATGGTTCCATCGATGAAAGGAAACTATTTAAAGCCGCTACGCCCGCTTGCCTTCGTCTATCTACGGCTAAGCCCAGACTACAAAACTCATCGTCCCAGAATTCAAGCGCTGACCCAGAACTCCCCTGGCGAATCGCCTCGTTGCGATGCTGCATCGAACGATGGAATTTCTTGAACAAATCCAGATAGTCAGGTTCCACGTGGAACAAAGTGCGGTCGATCAGGGACCGCCTATACGCGGGCGAGTTGGACACCAACTGGTAGAGCTGGGCATCGAGCGAAATAACCGGCAAATAAGCCATCAGACTTGAGGCAGAACGGACGCTAGCCCCGTTCGCGCGACACACCGTACCGAGCCGTGATTTCTCGACCCCTAAACGAACTGCTACGCCGTCACAATCGACTTCACCGTTAACGAGCGTCTCCGTCGCGCCCCTGGATACGAAATCTGCCGGGGTTCCGCCTGAAAAAGGCTTTCCTGTCGCCAGGAGGTGGATCGCATCGAGAAGACTCGTCTTACCGCTGCCGTTCTGGCCCTCAATCACATTGACCTGGGACGTAAACTTCAGCTCGACTGAACCCAGGTTACGAAAGTTTTGTATGCGCAACTCGCGCAAAAACGCCATCTTTAAGTGCTAGCTAGCGCTGCCAGACGTCTTAAAGACGCATCGGCATAATCACGTAACGTGCACGCTGGTCCTCTGGCGAGAAAATTACCGCGCTACTATTGGGGTCAGAGAGTTCAATGCACACCTCTTTCGATTCCAACACTGTCAGCACATCAAGCAAATACGACACGTTAAAGCCGATTTCGAGGTCTGGCCCCGTGTAATTAACCTCGAGATCCTCTTCCGCCTCCTCCTGCTCTGGATTGTGAGTCATAGCCTTGAGCAGATTCGTGGCCAATACGAGGCGCACCCCGCGGAACTTCTCATTCGACAAAATCGAGGTGCGACTGAAAGCCGACCGCAAGGCGTCGCGGTCCGCAACGACGGACTTTTCGCCTTTAACCGGTATAACTCTCTGATAATCCGGGAATTTTCCGTCAATTAACTTGGCCGTCAATGACTGCCCCGCCGCTTCCAGCCGCAAATGATTCTCTCCGAGAACGAGGGAGACCTCGCCGTCTTGATGGGCCAGCATTCTCTGGATTTCCTGCACCGCCTTGCGAGGAACAATGATCTGCGTCGTCGCGCCCAGCTCTTGATCTAATTCGCGGTCGCATAACGCCAACCGATGGCCGTCAGTAGCTACCGCACGTACGGTTTGACCGCGTAACTCAAGCAACAGGCCATTGAGGTAGTAACGGACATCCTGATGCGCCATCGCGAACTGGGTACTGCGGACAAGTTCCGATAATTCGCTTGCTCGAATCTTGATCTCGGCCTGATTCTGGAAACTACCAACCGCTGGAAAATCGTCCGCCGGCAAAACGCCCAGGCTGAAACGGCTGCGGCCGGACTGAACTTTCGCTTTCCCGCTGCTCACATCAATTTGAAGCGAGGCGTCACTTGGCAAACTCCGGCAGATATCAAGCAACTTTTTTGCAGGCAGCGTGGTAGCGCCTTCGCGGATCACCTCAGCGCCACATCCCAGAGATACTTCGACTTCCATATCGGTCGCGGTCAGGTTCAAAGCGCCCTGATGCGCGTTGAGCAGAACGTTACCCAGAATCTGCATCGACTGACGACGATCCACGACGTTTGCCACGGCCTGGAGTGCAGGCAAAAGTGTTTCTCTTGTTACTGATATCTTCATTTAAATATCAACCTAATTGTGTTTATTAGCGTCGGTTCAAATTGGCTTAAACCGAAAATATTTATTAAAAATCATAATCTTGCGTGAATAAGAACCGCCGTTTAAGCCTGTGGATAAATGGCCTGACCGCCCGTGGCCTCGCTGCAATAGTTACCGGGCTTCAGGCTGGAACCAAGTTATCCACAGCTTTGCCCTTAACTCGTCAAGATCCGCTCTATGTTGATGTAGTCCTCTTGAAGACGATCCTCAGAGCGCCTCAATTCAGCGATTTTCTTGCACGCATGAATGACCGTCGTGTGATCTCGTCCTCCGAAAGCATCGCCAATTTCCGGGAGGCTGTGATTGGTCAACTCTTTGGCAATCGCCATCGCCAGCTGCCGCGGCCTAGCTACCGACCGGTTGCGGCGTTTGGAAAGCAAGTCCGACACCCGCATCTTGTAATACTCGGCAACGGTCTTCTGGATGTTCTCAATGCTGACTTGCTTGTCCTGGAGCGCTAAAAGGTCTTTCAGCGCCTCTTTTGCGAACTCAAGTGAAATATCCCGTTGCCCGGCGAAATTCGATTTCGCGACAACGCGGTGCAGGGCGCCTTCAAGTTCCCGGATATTCGATTTGAATCGCTTGGCAATGAAGAAAGCCACTTCGTGCGGAAGCGTGATAGGGGTGGCCTCTGCCTTGCTGAGCAAAATAGCGACTCTGGTTTCTAATTCTGCTGGCTCTATGGCAACCGTCAGACCCCAGCCGAACCGCGATTTGAGACGCTCTTCGATACCGGTAACCTCGCGAGGATAGCGGTCGCAGGTCAGCACAATTTGGCGCTGCCCTTCAAGCAGGGAGTTGAACGTGTGAAACAACTCCTCCTGAGACCGCTCTTTGCCGGCAAAGAACTGAATATCATCGATAAGCAGGGCATCAACGGACCGATAGTGCCGCTTGAATTCATTGATAGAGTTGTGCTGCAAGGCACGCACCATGTCGCCAACAAAGCGTTCCGAGTGCAGGTACGCTACGCGAGCATTTGGATTGTGGGACAGCAGATGATTTCCAACGGCGTGCATCAAATGCGTTTTACCTAGACCAACACCACCGCAAATAAACAGTGGGTTATAGGATTTACCGGGATTTTCAGCGACTTGGATCGAAGCCGCGCGTGCGAGTTGGTTGGACTTGCCTTCAACGAAATTTGAAAAGGTGAAGTCTTTCCTTACCGATGAACTAGCGCGGCGATGGCTGGTGGACTTCGGCCGCTCGCTTGGGCTTTCGCTGTCGTTGCTGACTTCAACGGGCTGGGCCGCCACGACAGGTGCCTCGGTGGTCTCGGTACCTACCACGATGCTGAGGTTAGCCGGGTCGATGCCTTGTTCCTCGAGCATTTCGACAATTCGCCGCCAGTACTTGTCGCGCACCCAATCCAGTACAAATTTGTTTGGTGCCCGCAGTTGGAGACCACCAGCCGTTTCCTCGCCACCGAGCGGGCGTACCCAGGTGTTGAACTGCTGAGGCGTAAGCTCCTCTTCCAACCTGGCCCTGCATCGCTGCCAAAGGAGACTCATAAGCGTACGGACCAAGCCTTCGTGAAACGGGCGGTCGAGTGTATACCCGTGCCCCAGGCTTCGCCACGCGCGACAAAAGTGCCGTCCAGGCTCCTGTTTTCATTGACACTAATCTTCTGCCGAACGTATTCTGCCGGGCCCTGACGGCGGGCGTCCGACCGCGCCGCGCACTAACAACAGTTCGCCAGCCCCAAGACCAGAGAAAAAGTCATGAAACGTACTTATCAGCCAAGCCGCCTCAAGCGTGCCCGTACCCACGGCTTCCGGGCCCGCATGAAAACCCGCGGTGGCCGCGCGGTGATCAGAGCCCGTCGCGCCAAGGGCCGTCTGCGACTGACGCAAGTCTGACCGCCCGTTCGCGAAGCTTCCGGCCGACTGACCGCCTCAAGCAGGCGGCAGACTTCGACGCCGTGTTCAGTCGAGGCACTCGCGCATCTGACCGATACTTCACATTCATAGCCCTCCCTAACCACCTCGAAACGGCGCGGTTAGGGGTTGCTGTGAGCAAAAAAGCGCTACGTCTGGCCGCAGAACGAAACCGGGTTCGCCGGCTCATACGGGAGACTTACCGCCTCTCCGTGGCGCGGGACTTTCCGCTAGATTTGGTGGTCATGGTTAAAAACACCGCGCGGGACGTCCCTTCGCCAGTGCTTATGGCGGCGCTGAATCAACGCTGGCTGACGATTCCCGGATTTCATCATCGGCTCACACGCGACTTGAACGAGGCCTCCCCTTGACGACCGAAAACATCCGACTTGTTCTGGTCATTCTGCTTAGCTTTATCGGCTTGCTGCTGTGGGAGGCATGGCAAAAAGACTACGGCCACGCCCCACAAGCGCCCGTGATCGCGACTTCCCAGGCCCCTGCGGAGCAGGCGCCCACGACACCGCCGATACCGGCCGCGAAGCAAACGCCGGATATCGCCGCCGCCCCCAAGGCACCTGCCAGCGCTATCAGCACCACACCTGCTTCCTTGACCGTAGAAACCGACCTGTTTTCTGCGGAGATCAACCTCGTCGGTGGGGTGATCGAAAAGCTGTCACTGAAGAAGTACCGAACATCTGGCGACCAGGACGCCGCAGCCTTCCGCTTGCTTGATAACGGCGTTGAGCGGGAGTTCATCGCCCAAAGTGGCCTCAAGAGTGAAGACCGTAGCGCCGACCACTATGCGCGATTTGAGGCCACCGCCAACGCGTTTGAAATGGCTGACGGTCAGGACACCCTTGAAGTACCGCTGCGGTGGCAGGCCGGTGATGGACTGGAAGTCACGCGCACCCTCGTCTTTCGGCGCGGCAGCTACGAAATAACCCAAAAATTTGACGTCAAAAACGGTTCAAACAAAGCCTGGACCTTCAATCACTATCAGCAGTTGCAGCGGCAAAGCGCGCCGGTGGGTCACCAGCTGGTGCCCACCTTCACCGGCCTGGCGGTCTCTACGCCAGAAAAGCGCTACGAGAAACACAAGTTCGAAGACCTGACCGAACAACCTATTGCCAAGGACGTAACGGGTGGCTGGCTCGCCCTCATAGAGCACTACTTCCTCGGCGCCATAATCCCGGAAAGCACTATCGCCCAGCACTTCTATTCGTTCTCGCTTGGCCACAACCGTTACATCGTGGGCTTTTATGGCCCATCGACCAAGGTTGACCCCGGCGGCGCCGCGAGTACCGCATCCCAGTTTTATCTGGGAC
>JALRCR010000006.1 GCA_023257255.1 Gammaproteobacteria bacterium
GCTGGCCGGGTCGGTGTCGGTCGGCGCGGGCGCTGCAGGCGCCTGCGTGGGCGGCGGGGTCAGCGGCATCAGCTGTTGGGCCAGCGCCGCAGCATCGGGCGCCATCGGATCAGCGAGCATGGTGTCCTCGGCCTCGGCAGCCTGCTCGCCTGGGTCGTCGCTGCGAGCAGCACCGTCCCCGGCGCGGATTGCCGCTTCGGGGTCAGAACTTGCCGCCTGAGGGTCAGCACTTGCCGCCGACGGCTCTTCCGGCGCGCGCTGGTCTTGATTTTGCTGCCGGACTTTTTCGAAGGTCGCGGCAAAGTCTTTGCCATCCTTCGCATTCAATTCGGCGTTATCTCGGCGTGTGGCAAGGCTTTTTTCGATTCCCGCGAGGGCTGACGGGGCGCTGGCGCTGAGGACATCGGTCATGTCGGCGGGTTCCTGCTGAGGGTCATGACTGCTAAATTGCAACGCCTATGCCACAACCGGAACTCGCCCGCCCATGACTACTATCCAAGGTGACGGTTCCGTCCTGAAAACCCGTCGACGCGTGCTGGTGACCGGTGGCGCCGGTTTTCTCGGCTCCCATCTCTGCGAGCAGCTACTGGCCGCCGGCCACGATGTGCTGTGCGCCGACAACTTCTATACCGGCTCGAAAGACAATATTTCACACCTGCTCGACCACCGGTTTTTCGAACTCATCCGCCACGACGTGACCTTCCCGCTCTACGTGGAAGTCGACGAGGTCTTCAACCTCGCCTGCCCGGCCTCGCCGGTTCACTACCAGCACAACCCGGTCCAGACGGTCAAAACCAGCGTGCACGGCGCCATCAATATGTTGGGGCTGGCGAAACGCGTTGGTGCGCGCATCCTCCAGGCCTCGACCAGCGAGGTCTACGGCGACCCGGAAGTCCATCCGCAGCGCGAGGACTACTGGGGCCACACCAACCCGATTGGCCTGCGTGCCTGCTACGACGAGGGCAAACGCTGTGCCGAAACCCTGTTCTTTGATTACCACCGCCAGCATCAGGTGCCGATCAAGGTCGCCCGCATCTTCAACACCTACGGCCCGCGCATGCATCCCAACGACGGACGGGTGGTGTCTAACTTCATCATGCAGGCGCTGCGCAACGAAGACATCACGCTTTACGGCGACGGCAGTCAGACCCGCTCGTTCTGCTTTGTCTCTGACCTCATCCGCGGCCTGATGGCGTTGATGGAGTCTCCGCGCGAACTGATTGGCCCGGTCAATCTCGGCAATCCGCACGAGTTCACCATCCGCGAACTGGCGGCGCTGGTGATCGAACTGACCGGCTCGCGCTCCAAGCTGGCCTACCGCCCGCTGCCCAGCGACGACCCCCGGCAGCGCTGCCCGGACATCTCGCTGGCGCGCAGCGCGCTCAACTGGGACCCCTTGATACCCCTGCGCGAAGGACTCACGCAGACCATTGCTTATTTCGACTCGATGCTCGGCAAGGGAGGCTGGGCGCGGATCGGCAACACAGGAGAATAATCATGGGCGCAAAAGGTGATGTCGGCTCGCGGAAAGTGTTTGAAGACGACGATGTGATCGTGTGGGAATTCGAATTGGGCCCGGGCGAAACCACGCCCTGCCACACCCACGAACATGACTACGTGTGGTACGTGCTGGAGGGCACGCTGCTGGAAGTATTCGACGCCAACGACAAACCGCTCGGCACAATCGACGCCTACACCGGCGCCACGTTTGCCCTGCGGATGGACGGCGATGATTTGGTTTCGGCGGATGACAAAGGACTGCGGGCGCCGGCCACGCACAGCGCCCGCAACGCGGGCACCGGGGTCTACCGCGAAATCCTGGTCGAGAAAAAACGCCCGGCGCGCGCGGCCTAGTTCCGCCGCGGACGGTCGTCGATTTCGCGCTGCAGGGCGCGTTCGGCCAGCACTTCCTCTTCAGCCCGCGCGCGCTCGGCGACCTTGTTGGTCATGAGCGCGCGGCGGCGCTGCTCCAGCCACAGTTGTTGTTCGTGGTCGCGCTGCTTCTCGGCCAGCGCCAGCTTGCGGCGTAAAAGCGCCAGCGCTTCTTCGATTTTGCCCACGAACAGGCGGAGTTTCTGCGCCTGATAGGCGCCGACACCCCCGGCTTCGCGCAAGGGGCGGAGGTATTCATCCCGGTAGCTTTCAAGGTCGCGGGCCTGGCGTTCGATGCGGCCCACTTCGTCATTGGCGCGGGCCACCGCCTGTGCCGCCAGTTGTTCGGCGGTGGTGGAGAGATCGGCGATACGCTGCAGACGACCGGATTTTTTCATCCCGGCTCACACCCGCGGCTAGCCGGGGAAAATCTGCCCCAGCATCTCCACTGAGGCCTGGCTGCTGACCGCCTGATTGGGGTCCTGCCGCATATACGCAGTGAGCAGATTGCGCATGGCGACCGCGCGGTCGAGTTCCGGGTTGGTGCCGGCCTGATAGGCGCCGACGTTGAACAAGTCCTGATTCTGCTCATACAGCGAATAGTAGTGCCGAAACTGCTTGGCGAGCGCCAGATGTTCGGGCGTCGTCACCATGTGCATCACGCGGCTGATCGAGGCTTCGATGTCGATCGCCGGGTATTGGCCGCGCTCCGCCAGGCGGCGTGCCAGCACGATGTGACCGTCCAGAATGGCGCGCGCGTTGTCGGCCACGGGATCGTTGGTGTCATCGCCCTCGGTCAGCACGGTGTAGAAGGCCGTGATCGAGCCGCGCCCGCCAATGCCCATGCCGGCCCGCTCAACCAGCTGCGGCAGGCGGGCGAAGACCGATGGCGGATAGCCCCGGGTCGCCGGCGGCTCACCAATGGTCAACGCAATTTCGCGCTGCGCCTGCGCGTAGCGGGTAAGGGAGTCCATCAAGAGCAGCACATGCTTGCCCTGATCGCGAAAATACTCCGCGATGGCGGTGGAAATGGTGGCGCCATGCATGCGCATCAGGGGCGGATTGTCGGCCGGGGTAGCCACCACCACGGCGCGAGCAAGGCCCGCCTCACCCAGAATATCGTCGATAAATTCTTTGACTTCGCGGCCTCGTTCGCCGACCAGACCGACCACGATCACGTCGGCGTCGGCGTAGCGCGTCATCATGCCAAGCAGCACGCTTTTACCCACGCCGCTGCCCGCGAAGAGGCCAATGCGCTGGCCACGGCCGACGGTCAGCAGCGCGTTAATCGAGCGCACACCCACATCCAGCGGTTCGCGGATGGTGCCGCGCTGCAAGGGGTTGAGCGGTCGCCCGGCCAGCGGCTGGCGTTCGTTCAGATGCAAGGGGCCTTTACCGTCAATCGGATTGCCGGCGCCGTCGATCACCCGGCCCAGCAGTTCGGGGCCAACGGCGATTTCGCCGGCGCCGCCGTAGGGAATCACCCGCGCGTTCGGCGCTAGCCCCTGGGTGTTGCCGGTTGGCATCAGGAACAGGCTTTCACCGTCGAAGCCCACGACTTCGGTGTCGACCTGCCCGCCAAGGCGGTTCATCACCACGCAGCGGTCGCCGATGGCGGCCTCGCAGCCGACCGCTTCCAGCGTCAGCCCCACCATGCGGGTCAGCTTGCCTTCTACCTGCAGTCGCGGCGGTTCGGCGAGGCGCTCGGCGCGGCGCTTGAGGCTTTCCTGCCAGCGAAGCGCGGCCTGCTGCTCAGGTTTCATGGTCGCTCTCACGGTCACCGCCCAGCATGCGCGAGGCAATCGCGGCAAGGCGAGATTCTACCGAGGCGTCGATGCGGGAAACGTCGGTTTCCACGATGCAGCCGCCGCGCGTCATCAAGGGATCGGGCTCCAGCCGCCAGCTGCGCGAATCATCGCCCAGGGCAAAAGCCTGCTGGACCAGTTCCGCGTCTTCCGGATGCAGACGAATCCGCGCCGCACGCGGCGCGACGGGCAGATGGCGCATGGTTTCGCGAACCACACCAACGACTTCTCCGGGATTAAGCCGCAGCTCGCGCCGAACCAGATGCCGTGCAATCAGCACGGCGAGGTCGGACACCGCCTCAACCACGCCCTCGTCCACCTCGGCCAGCGGCTGAGCCAGATGCTCCATCACACTCAGCAGTTGCGCGGCGAGCTTGGCCGCTTCCTGCAGGCCGCGCTTCTTGCCTTCGTCAAAGCCCTGCTGAAACGCTTCGGCGTAAGCCTCTTGTCGCAGGTCGGCCAACTGCGCGGCGATTTCCTCGGCGGTGGGCACAGGTGCCGGCTCGTGCTCGGGATTTGTTTCGCCAACGATCGGGCCATCCACCGCCGGCGGGGCGAAGCGCACGGCATTAACGACCTGCTCGGCCAGGGTGAGACGATTGAGTGCCATTTAGACCATTGCCTCGCCGGCCGCGCCGCCCAGACTGATTTGCCCTTCGTCCGCCAGCCGGCGCGCGATGGTCACGATTTCTTTCTGCGCCGCCTCGACGTCCGACAGCTTCACGGGACCGCGCGTTTCCAGATCCTCACGCAGCATGTCGCCAGCGCGTTGCGACATGTTCTTGAAGATTTTCGCCTTGATGGCTTCCTCGGACCCTTTCAGCGCGAGCACCAGGTTGTCCGAGGACACTTCGCGCAGCAGGGTCTGGATCCCGCGGTCGTCCACCTCGGCCAGGTTATCGAAGGTGAACATGAGGTCCTGAATCTTGCCCGCGAGCTCCGGATCGTGTTCGGAAATGACTTCCGAAATCTTCGCTTCGGCCGTGCGATCCACAAAGTTCAGGATATTCGCCGCGCACTTCAGGCCGCCCATCCCGGAGTTCTGCCCCTGCGCGCCACCGCGCAATTGGACTTCCAGCATGTCGTTCAGCTCTTTCATCGCCGCCGGCTGCACGCCGTCCATGGTGGCAATCCGCATCATGAGATCGCCGCGGGTATTTTCCGGCAGCAGCGACAGGACCTGCGCCGACTGGTCGCTGTCGAGATAGGACAGCACGATAGCGATGATCTGCGGGTGTTCGAAGCGAATGAGTTCGGCAACGCCTTTGGCGTCCATCCATTTCAGGGATTCCAGTCCCTTGGTCGAACCGCCGATCAGAATGCGGTCGATCATGCTCTTGGCTTTTTCGTCGCCCAGGGCGTCCGTCAGCACTTTGCGGATGTAGTCATCGTTGCCAATGCCGAGCGGCGTCTGACGCTGCATGCCCACCACAAACTCGGCGACCGAGGTTTTCACCATATCGCGCGAGACGTTCTGCATCGCCGCCATCGCCGTGCCGATTTTCTGCACTTCGCGCGGACCAAGGTGCTTGATGATCTGGGCCGCGTTGGCTTCGCCCAGCGTCATCAGGAAGATGGCCGCCTTTTCAACGCCGGTGAGATTGGGATTCTGCTCCGCCATGGGTTATTCCCCCACCCACTCCTTGATGACCTGCGCGGCGACCCGCGGGTCCTGCGCCACAATCTGCTGCAGCTGTTCGATGTTCTCGTGCAGGGCGGCCGGCATTGCAATTTCTTCGCGCGGCGGACTGGGCAACGCCGGCGTCGCGCCAGGTCCGGCAAGTGCGGGCGTGTCGCTGGCGGCGGCGGCGCTGCCGCCGCCGAGGGTTGCCGCAGTCGGTTTGGCCATCAGCGATTTCACCGCCGGCCGCAGCAGGCCAAAGAACAGGATCAGCACGAACAGTCCACCGGCCAACTGCTTACCCACGTCCCACACCCAGGGCTGTTCCCACAGCGGCGTGGGCGGCAGCGGCTCGGGCGGCTGGGGGTCGACGAACGCGGTGGTGGTCACGCTGACGGTATCGCCGCGGGCCGCGTCGTAGCCGATCGCATCCTTCACCAGCTGGGTCATGCGTTCGACATCGACGGCGGGCGCGGCCGCCTCGGCGGCCTGTTTGTCCTTGCCGGTCGGGGGCGGCGGCGGCGGGAGTCGGAGAACCACCGCCACCGACAGGCGCTGAATGGTGCCCAGCGAGTGCTTGGTGTGGCTGATGGTGCGGTCGACTTCGTAGTTGCGCGTGGTTTCGTTACGTTTGGTACTGGGCGCGGCCGCCTTGGTCTGGGCCTGAGCTGCCGTGCCAGGCGCCGCGGCCGGGGGCGCACCCGGAACGGCCGGTGTGGGCGGGTTGAGTTGCTCGGGCGCGGTGGCCTCGCCCGGCGGTGCGTTGGACAAGGCGCCGGGCACGCCGCCAACCCCGCCGCCGGTGCGCTCCTCTTCCAGCGAACGTTCGCTACGGACCGCCGGCAAATCGGGGTTGAAGCTTTCGCGGGTTTGTTCGGTGTCGGTGAAGTCCAGATCGGCGGTGACTTCGGCACGCACGCCGTCGGGACCCACGAAGGGCGTCAGAATGGCCTGAATCCGGTCGGTATAAGACTGCTCAAGCTTGCGCGTGTAGTCGAACCGGCGGGTGGTCAGCGCCATGCCCTCGTCGCGCTTTTCATCGGTCAGCAAATTGCCCCGGCTGTCGATCACGGTCACCCGTGACGACGGCAGGCTGGGCACACTGGCCGACACCAGATGCGTAATCGCCGCGACCTGCTCCGGCTCGAGCGGGCGGGCGCCGAACAGGTCGACGATCACCGACGCGCTGGGCTCACGCCGGGTCCGGCTGAACACCGACTCCGCCGGCAAGGCCAGATGGACCCGCGCCGCCCGCACGTTGTCGATCCGCCCAATCGAGCGCGACAGCTCGCCTTCGATTGCGTGCTGATAGCGGGCCTTCTCCATGAACTGGCTGGTACCGAAAGCCTGCTCCTCGTTCAGGCTCTCAAAGCCGCGCGAATTGCCTTTGGGCAAGCCGGCCGCGGCCAGCTGCATGCGGGCATCGTCGGCTTTGGCCGCGTCCACCAGCACCGCGCCGGCGCCGGGTTCGACGCGATAAGGGATCTGGCCGGTCTTGAGGGTTTCGACGATCTGGGTCAGGTCGCGGTCGGATAAATCGGAATAGAGCATGGTGAAGTGCGGCGTGCGCGACCACATCACCACGTAGACGCCCAGCGCCACCGCTGCAGCAATGCCCACCAGCACCCCGGCCTGGCGCAGCAGCGCCATGGGCGAGTTCTGTTGTACATAAATCGTTGCTTCAGCCATGACTTAACCTCTGTTCGGGAGATCCGGAGCGCAGTCGCGCTCAGATCGGCATGTTCATGATTTCCTGGTAGGCGCTGACCAGCTTGTTTCGGACCTGGGTCGCTGCCTGGAACGACACGTTAGATTTCTGCATCGAAATCATCACCTGCGAGAGATCGACCGACGGGTCACCGGCGTCGAAACGGGTCGCGAGCGAGCGCGCCGTTTGCTGGGTGTTGTTCACACTGTCGAGCGCGCCGCGCAGCACCCGGCTGAAATCAACACCGCCGCTCGCCTTGGGGCTGACCGTTTCACTGACTCCACCCTGCGCGCGCGCCGCCAGCGCGCGCATTTGCAGAAGTAATCCGTTGCCGTCGATTGCGTTCATCCGCGTCTCTCCCTTTCCGTCTTACTGTCCCGGCACGTCGATGCCGAGTTCACGCAGTCTGGCCAGCTTGTAGCGCAGGGTGCGGGGGCTGATGCCCAGCTTCTCTGCGGCGTACTTGCGGCTGCCATGGCCTTCGGCCAGCGCGTCAAGAATCAGTCGGCGCTCGTGGTCCCGCAGGCCGTCACCCAGCGAGTCCTGAGCGTCTTCATCTTCGTCATCCTCATCCGGCAGCTGGGGCGCCTGCGCGAGGTGCTGCGGGGGGCTCATCAAGGGCTGCATCGCTGGCTCAAACATCAGGTCTTCCGCTTCCACCGTGCCGCCGTTGTGAATCACCAGGGCGCGCTGCATGACGTTATCGAGTTCCCGCACATTGCCCGGCCAGGACCAGGTCTGAAGCGCCGCCGCCGCCCCGCCGCTCAGCTGCGGGATTGGCAGATTCGTCTTCTCCGCACTACGCCCAAGCAGGAATTGGGCCAGCGGCACGATGTCGGCCGGGCGCTGGCGCAACGGCGGTACGGCGAGGGGAAAAACGTTCAGGCGGTAGTAGAGATCTTCGCGGAACCGGCCGGCGCGGACTTCGGCGGCGAGGTCGCGGTTGGAGGTCGCCACCACCCGCACGTCGAGCTTGATCAGCTCCTGACTGCCGAGGCGCTCCACGACCCGCTCCTGCAACACGCGCAGCAGCTTGGCCTGCAGGGGCAGGCTCATTTCCGAGACTTCGTCGAGCAACAGGCTGCTGCCCTGGGCCTGTTCGAACTTGCCCGGGTAGGCCTTGTGCGCGCCGGTAAAGGCACCCTTCTCGTGGCCGAACAGGATGGCTTCCAGCATGTTTTCGGGGATCGCGGCGCAGTTGATTGCCACCGGCTCTTTCGTCGCGCGGGACGAATGCTGATGAATAAAGCGAAAAAACACTTCTTTGCCCACGCCCGACTCGCCGGTGATGAATACCGTGGCGTCGCTGGCCGCGACGCGGCGGGCCAGTTCCAGCACCCGCCGGGTGGCGGGGTCTTCGGCAATCATGTCGCGCTCGCCCGCTGCTTCGAGGCGCTTGGGCAACCATTGATCGAGCCCGGCGATCAGCACCTCCGCTTCAAACGGCTTGACCAGGTAGTCGGTGGCCCCGAGGCGCATGGCATCGATCGCGCTCTGGATGGTGCCGTGCGCGGTCATCAACACGAACGGCAGCTCGCGGTGCGTCCGGCGCAGCTCGCGGAGCAAGCCAAGCCCGTCCATGGGCGCCATCTGCAGGTCGGAAATCACCAGATCGACCGTCGCCGAGCGCAGCCCGCGCAGGCAGTCGCTGCCATCGCGGAACGGCAGGACCTCGTAGCCGGCCAGCTGTGCCGTATCGCAGAGCACTTCGCGCAAGGCATCGTCGTCTTCGACGATGGCGATGACGGCCTGGTTTTTCATGCGGTTTTCTCGATGCTAAACGGCAAAGACAGCTCAAAACAGGCGCCCGTGGTGAACGCTGGATTGAGTTGGAGTTCGCCGCCGTGGGCGCGGGCAATGGCCTGGGCTACCGATAAGCCAAGACCGGTGCCGCCCGGACGTGTGGTGTGGAAGGGTTCGAAGATACGCGCCTGTTCGGCCGGCGCCACGCCGGGTCCGTTATCGAGAAAGCGCAGGGTCACGAAGCCCGTGTGTGCGGTAACCGTGACGAGAACCCGACAGTCCTCGCCAATAATCTGGCGGCTGTTGGTCACCAGATTGAGCATGATGCTGTGCAGGGCGTCGGCGTTGCCGTGAACCATCAAGGTCTGCAGGCTAGCCTCGCAAGCAATCGCGAAGTGCTCGTCTCCCAGCAGGGCTGCGGCCTCCTGGCTCAGGCGGGTCAGCAGCTCGCCCAGCAACAACGGACTTGCATCCACTACCGCGCCGCGGGCAAAGCTGAGCATGCTCTCAACCAGACGCTCGAGCTGGCGCAGGGAATCCAGCGCCCGCGCGGCTGACTTGGTCTGCGCAGCGTCCAGACCACGGGCACGGGCGACAGGGCCCAGAGCCAGCAAGGCAGCCGCCAGCGGCGTGCGGATTTGATGGGCCAGCGCGGCGGCCATTTCGGTCTTGGCCGACAGCCGACGGTGATGCGCCAACTGCTCCTGCAGCCGGCGGGTTTCGGTGACGTCACGCAGTAGAAGAATCTGGCCGGGCTCATCCGGCAGCGCCTGGGTGGCGACGTTGACCCGTCGCCCGTCGGCCAGCGACACGTCGTGACCATCGTCCCAGCGCGGCGCAAACGCGCGCTCGACAATTTCAAACCAGCGCTCGCCGGGCGTCAGCTTGCCGAGCAGTTCGCCGGCGGCGGCATTGGCCTGCGTCACCCTGCCCTGTCCATCGAGCACCAGCACTGCGGCCGGCAAGGCGCCGAGCAGCGTGTCCAGACGGGTGGCGAGGCGCTCACTTTCCAGCAGCGCCTGACTCAGCTGCGCACGGGTCTGGGCAAGCTCGCCGCGCAGGCCGTCCGGGCGTTCCGCCGACGCAGACGCCCCGGTGGCGCCCTGCAGCCACGCTTCGCCCCCGGCACGCTCGGCGCCGACTAGCGGAAGTTCGTTGGCGGATTGCTGGCCCATCGCAGACGAGGCTCCTCGGGCAGGATTGCCCGAAGCCTTCCAGCAAAGACTGTGCCGGCAGTCGGATTAGGCGCTAATCAATTGATTTTTTGATCTTTTAGCGCACAGGGAGCGCGCCTCGGGAAGCCCGTTCGCCAGCCTGCTGGCGGACGGGCGCGCGGCAGGCGTCAAGTTTCGGTGATTTCGTCCTGACGCCCGAGCCCCAGCTTGCGCATTTTTTCGACCAGCGTGGTGCGCCCCATTTGCAGCCGCTTGGCGGCGTGGGCCACCACCCAGTTCTCCTCCTCCAGCGCCTGAATGATCAGCCCCGACTCGATTTGCGTCAGGTGTTCCTTGAGGTCGATGCCGGACTGCGGCAAGCGGGCGGGCGCGGTGTCGGCGAAGATCGCCGCCGGCGCCAGCTCAGAGACCGGGACTACCGGCATCACGTAGCCGTCGCGCCGGTACTTCTCGGGCAGGTCGTGCACATCTACCGTCGCACTCGGGTAGAGGATGGCGAGACGTTCGACCAGATTGGCCAGCTCGCGCACATTCCCCGGCCAGGCATAGGCCGACAGACACTGCACGGCGGTGGGCGTCAGGCGAATCATGCCGCGGCCTTCGTGGCCCAGACGCTCGACCAGATCGGTCACCAGCAGCGGCAGATCCTCGGCCCGGTCACGCAGCGGCGGGGTCTCGATGGGAAAGACGTTCAGGCGATAGAACAGGTCTTCGCGGAAGCGTCCGTCGAGAATCGCCTGTTCCAGATTGACGTGGGTGGCGGCGATGATGCGCACATTCACCGAAATACTCTTGTTGCTGCCCACGCGCTCGAAGCTGCGTTCCTGTAACACCCGCAGCAGCTTGACCTGCATGGGCAGGCTCATATCGCCGATTTCATCCAGAAACAGCGTGCCGCCGTCGGCCATTTCGAACCGCCCCTGCCGCGAGGTGATGGCGCCGGTGAAAGCGCCCTTCTCATGGCCGAACAGTTCGCTTTCCAGCAAGTCGGGCGGAATCGCGCCGCAGTTGAGCGGCACAAACGGCTTGCTGCGACGAACGGAGTGGTGGTGGATGTGACGGGCGATGACCTCTTTGCCCGTGCCCGACTCGCCCGTGACCAGCACGTTGGCGTCGGACTTGGCGACCATTTCAATCATGTTGCGGACGCGCTGGATGCCCTTGCTGCCGCCCACCAGATTGCGGAACAGCTCCGGATTGCGCGGTAAGCCGCCGGGTGAGCGGGCTTCGCGATAGGAATCGACCTTTTGCAGCAGTTTGTCGAAATGCAGATGCCGCAGCGGCAGACGGATCCGGCCGACAATCAGGGCGTCGAGTTGCGCGAGCAATTCCGGTTCCACGTCGATCTGGTCCAGCACCACCACCGGCGTGGCGCCATCCAGCTTCAGGAGCTGCGCGGCGGCGGCCTGGCGCGCAGCGGGCGAACCGCACTCGCCCAGAATGGCCATATATGGCGGCGCATCAGGCTGACAAAATGCAGACCAGTCGGCCTCTGGCGCGACCTGACGACCGGCCAGATCGAGATAGGCCAGCACCTCGGTCAGGTGGCGGGCGATTTCCGGATCGCGCTCGATCAGGAGCACGGGGGTGTCAGACATGGGCATAGGCGCGGCTTCTTGGCGGTTAGGCGATTTTTTTGTGGCTGATGAAACACCGGCCCAAGCCCGGGGTGCGCAGTCTTCTTATTGTCAAAATGCTGACGCGGTGCTCTCCAGCCGCAGTCTAGCCAGCCACGTCATTTTGGCAAGGCAAAATTACAAAATCGCGGAAACCGATGGAATCACTGGACACGGTGAGACGGAAAACCGGCGCTGGCGCAGCCCAAGGTGCGGCGCCGACGGCCAGTTGCCATCAGCCGGCCGGATTGCGTCTATTCAGAGGAGAGATACGCGCGGGAGGCGCGCTGGCCGCGTTGCAGGGCGGTGAGTTCATCAAGATGAGTCGCACGAGCATCGCGGGCAATTTTTAGCAGGCGCTGGGTGATCTCGAGCGCGTCTTCCAGCACCCGTTGTGCTTCTTCGCCAACGCTGAGGAAGTCCTGCATGTCGAGACTGGTCAAACGGGCATGGCGCTCGTCGTCGAGGCGGGCGACCTCGTCCCATTCCGCGGCATCGGCGGCGGCCAGCATGGCGGCACCCAAGGCCTCGATTCGGGCCAGTTCGTCCAATCTGCTCTCCTTAAACCCCGAGGGGCGCGCGCTTGCGCCCGACGGGTTTCCGCTAGTTGCGGATGGCGATCCAGGCTTCGCGGATTTCGCCCATCAGGCGGCTGACTTCGTCCAGCACGGCCGGGTCGTTGACGGTGTTCGCCTCGACCAGTCGCCGCATCATGTAATCGTAGAGGTTGGACAGGTTATTGGCGACGTCGCCGCCGCGTTCCATGTCCAGACTTCCCTGCAGACCGCCCAGAATGTTCAGCGACCAGTCGATGGCTTCGCACTTTTTGGCGATTTCACGCCGGGTCATACAGCCTTTTGCAATCTGTATTTTTTCCAGCGCCCCGTCCATCAGCATTTCAATGAGTTTGTGCGGCGTTGCCGACTCGACGCTCGAAGCCACTCCCACTTTGCGGTAGGCGGCGATGCCGCCGGACGGAGAGCGAGGCATTGGTTTCATGCATGAACCTCATGGTGTGGATATTGGGGCCTCTGGTTGATCGAAAGTGCCGGCAGAGGCCACCTCCTGCCCGGACGAAAAAGCTATCGGCAACGGTACGCCGAACTACAGCGCGATTTCTGAAAATTTTGCCCGCTCGCACGCCGCCCGCATTTCACGCCTGCAGGAATGCGGCCAAGCCGCGCCGCCAGCGGTCTGCGATAGATGGCGCAGGACTTGCTTTGCTCCCATGCCCGGGGCATTCCGGCCTCGCGCGCGCCAGAAATCCGAACAGGAGCGGCTCATGGATTATCACAACAAGTCAGTACTGGTCACCGGCGGCACGGGGTCCTTCGGCAACTTCGTCGTGCGCCGCCTGCTGAACGCCGGCGTCAAGGAAGTCAGGGTGTTGTCGCGGGACGAGAAAAAGCAGTACGACATGAAGGTGTTCTACCAGGGCCGCAAGGACCTCACCTTCGTAATCGGTGACATCCGCAACCGCGAGGTCGTGGACGAGGCCATGTTCGGTATTGACATTGTCTTTCACGCCGCGGCCCTGAAGCAGGTGCCAACCTGCGAGCAGCACCCGATGGAAGCCGTCCGCACCAACGTGCTGGGCGCCGAAAATCTCATCGACTGCGCGCTGCGCCACCAGGTCGAAAAGTTCGTGATGATCAGCACCGACAAGGCGGTCAAGCCGGTCAACGTCATGGGCATGACCAAGGCCCTGCAGGAGCGACTGGTGCTACAGGGCAATCTCTCGCGCGCCAACAAGGGCACCCGCTTCTGCTGCGTGCGCTATGGCAACGTGCTGCGCTCGCGCGGTTCGGTCGTGCCATTTTTCCGCCGGCAGCTGGCGCTGGGGCAAACCATCACCATTACCGACGAGCGCATGACGCGCTTCTTGCTGACGCTGAATCAGGCGATTGATCTGGTGCTCTATGCTGCCGAACACACTCAGGGCGGCGAAATCTTCGTGCGCAAGGCCAAGGCCGCCACCATTCCCGACATCGCCCGCGTGCTGGCGGCCGAGGCCGGCAAAGCGTTTGAGTACAAAGTCATCGGCATCCTGCCCGGCGAGAAGCTGCACGAGATTCTGGTCTCGGAAGAAGAGCTCGTGCGGGGACGCGACTTCGGCGACTACTACGCGGTCGAGCCCTGGTGGAGCAAGGCGCGGCATCAGGAGATTGCGGCCGAGTTTGCTTCCAACGACCATCTGGCCGACACCGATGAAGTCAAACGCATGATCGATCTGGCAGACCGGGAATTCGAAATCATGGAAATGGCCGATGGCGAATTCGCCAAGTTCTAAACCGCCACGCGGCGATATTCCGCTGTTCAAGGTGGCGTTGCCGCCGCCGGAACTGCTGATGCCGCGTCTGCAGTCGGTGCTCTACAGCGGGCAGATCAGCGAAGGCGAACCGGTCGCCGCCTTCGAGCGCGGCTTCGGCGATCTGGTCGGCAATCCGCACTGCCTGTCCTTTTATTCCGGTACGGCGGCGCTGCATATCGCGCTGCTGCTGGCGGGCGTAGCGGCCGGCGACGAGGTGATCAGCACGGCCATGACCGCCGAACCGACCAATCAGGCCATCCTCCACGCCGGGGCGACGCCGCGCTGGGCCGACGTCGATCCGAGCAACGGCAACCTGAGCGCCGAGACGGTCGCCGCCGCCATCACCCCGCGCACCCGCGCCATTCTGGTCGTGCATTACGGCGGCATTCCGGCGCCCATCGCCGGCATTAACGCGGTAGCGGCCCGCCATGGCATTCCGGTGATTGAAGACGCGGCGCACGCGCTGGGGGCGCGCTATGACGGCCGGGTACTTGGCAGTCACTCCGCCTTCGTGATGTTTTCGCTGCAGGCCATCAAGCACATGACGACCGTCGACGGCGGCATGCTGACCTGCGCGGACCCCGCGCTGCTGCCGAAGGGTCGGCGGCTCCGCTGGTTTGGCATTGACCGCCATGCGCCGCGGACCGAAGTTGATGTCAGCGAGATTGGCTTCAAGTACCACATGAATAACGTCAACGCGACGATTGGGCTGGCGCAACTGGAAGTCATCCAGCCGCTGCTCGACCGGCACTGCGCCAACGGCCGCTCCCTGGACGCCGCGCTGGCCGGCGTGAGTGGGCTTGAGATCTGCCGGTTTGAAGACCGCGCGGCGCCCTCCTACTGGTTCTATACCGTGTTGTGCGATGACCCCGAGGGGATGTCCAAACATCTCGCCGCGCACGGCATCGCCAGTTCCAAAGCACACAAGCGCAACGACCTGCACAGCGTCTTTGCCAGCAGCCGGCGCGACTTGCCCGGCCTCGACCGCTTCTACGCCCGCATGCTCCACCTGCCCTGCGGTTGGTGGGTGGACGATGCATCCCGCGAGTACATGGTGGAGGTCCTGCAGCGTGGCTGGTGAGCCCGCAATTCCGCTGTTCAAAGGGCGGGTGGCAGCCGGCGCCGCGACCGCGCTGGCGGACACGCTGGACTCCGGTCAACTTGCTACCGGTCCCCGGGTTGCCGCTTTCGAGGCCGCGTTGGGGCGGTTCGTCGGCAATCCCCAGGTGGTCGCGACCAGCGACCGCGCCGGCGCGCTGACGCTGGCCCTGCGGCTTTGTGGCGTACAAGCGGATGACGAGGTCATGCTCTCGCCGCTGGCCTGCCTCGCCACCACCATGCCGATTGCCAATCTCCACGCGCGTCCCCGCTGGTGCGATGTCGACCCCGCGACCGGCATGCTCGACCCCAAGCAACTCGCCCTGCGCTGCACCTCGCGCACCAAGGCCATCGTTCACTATCACTGGGGGGGCGACGTCGGCCCCTTGCGGGAACTGCAGGCCGCCGCACGCGCACTCGGCCTGCCGCTGATTGAAGACGCCTCGGGTGCGTTCGGCGCAGAACTCGCAGGCCAAAAACTGGGCGCCACCGGCAGCGACTTCACCATTTACTCGTTTTACGCGGTAAGCCTGCTCGCCGCCGGCGACGGCGGCGCCCTCTTCTGCCGCGACGCCAGCACAGCGGCAGCCGCGCGCGAACTGCGCCGCTTCGGCATTCATCAGGCGAGCTTCCGGCTGCCGGGCGGTGATTTGAACCCGACGAGCGATATTCCCGCTGCGGGTTACAGCTTCGCGATGACCGACCTCACGGCGGCGCTGGCGCTGGCGCAGTTAGACGCTGCGGCCGACAGCCTGCGGCTACACCGCGAGAACGCCCTCGCGCTGGACGCGGCGCTGGCCGATGTGCCGGGCCTCACGCGGCTCTCGCGCGCGCCGGACAGTCGTTCTGCCTTCTGGGTGTATGCGCTACGCGCCGCGCAGCGCGACCGCCTCGTTGCCAGGCTCCACGCCGCTGGCATCGGCGCGCAGCGTCTACACCTGCGCAACGATCGCTACTCGTGCTTCGCCGGCACTGCGGTCGCATTGCCCGGCGTAGACACCTTCGATGCCGAGAACCTCTGCGTGCCCTGCGGCTGGTGGCTTGATGCCGCAGCGCGTGCCCGCATCCTCAACACGCTGCGCGCCGCATGAATCCCTTGCCTGGACTGGGCGTCTGCACGGTGGCCGAGTGGCCAGCGCTGCTGGCGGCGTTAGATGAGACCTTCGTCACCGAGCGCGGCCGCAGCGGATCGCTCGCCATCCGCTTTCCCGCGGCGCTGGGGCAGCCGCATCTGGCCGACCTGCGCGTGGTTCGGGACGGCGCTGCGATCGTCAGCTGCTGCGCGACGCGGCGCTTCGACTGGCACACCCCGGCGCAAAGCTGGCGTGGCGCCATGATTGGTATGGTGTGGACCCGACCCGGCGCCCGTGGCCGCGGTCACGCGGCGCAGGTGCTGGACTTTACGCTGCAGGCACTTGATGCCGATGGCGTCGACTTCGCCGTGCTGTGGAGCAGCCTGCCGCACTTCTATGCGCGCCTCGGCTGGCAGCGTCATGACCGCGGGGTGTTGGGCGTCAGCGCGGGCACAACGGCTACCGCAACCCGGGTAGATGCTGCGTTCGACCCGACTTTGCTTGAACAACTGCGCGCCACACACGAGCCGCTGCGCGTGCTGCGCACCGCCGACGCCTGGCAAGCGCGGCCCTTGCCCGCCGCCCACACGCGACTGTTAGCAGACGAGACGGGCGCCGCGTACGCGCTGCTGGGCGAACAAGACGACACCCGTTACGTCTATGAAGTGGTAGGCGAACCCGGCTGTTTTCCCGCGCTCTGGGCCCGCATTAGCGCCGGTGCCGGCCGCGTGTATGTCAACGACAGCCTCGGCAGCCCTTTTCACCGCTGGCTCGTTACCCATACCGCTACGCGGTTCAACGCGCAGTCGCTGGCGCACTGGTGGCCGCTTTCCCATCGCGGCCGCGCCGCACACTGGCGCGGCTGGCATATCCCTTGGTTTGACCGGATCTAGGCGACGTCGCCGTCGCCGTCGCACCAGTCATGCCAGAGCGCCCGATAGGCCGCCTCCACATCAGCAGCGAACGCCGGCGCATCCAGCAGCGGTGAGGCTGCCAGTCGCGTGCGCAGTTCACCCCGCAGCGCGGCCAACGCCGGCAGATCCTTGGCCAGCGCCACACAGCGGGCCACATAGTCGGCTTCGTCCTTCGCCGCAAACTGCGGGTAACCGGCCGCCGTCAACACCGACAAACTGGCCCGCGACAGAAAGCTCTGGCCAATCAGGGTAACCACCGGCAGCCCCATCCACAGCGCATCGCAGGTCGTGGTGCCGCCGTTGCAGGGGAAAGGATCGAGCGCGATGTCGACTTCATCGAACAGCGCGAGATACCGACCGCGCGGCAGGCGGTCGTGCAGTTGCACGCGCTCGCGCGCAACGCCGAGATCTTCAAAGCGCTGCCAAAGCGCTTCCTGCGCCGCACCCGCCGGGACGGTGATCAGCGTGATGGTCGAATCGGGCAGCGCCTGCAACACGGCCGCCCACAGCGCCACAACCCGCGGCCCCACCTTGGTGTAGCTGTTGAATGAACCGAAGTTCAGTTTGCCTCGCGCCAGCGCCGGCGGTGGACCGGGCGTCGCCATGTCCGGCAGCGGCTGATAGCACCACAGGCTATGCGGCAGGCGATACAGCCGCTCGGTATAGCTCTGTTCGCTCTGCCCCGGAGGCTCGGCGATGGCATCCGTCAGCCGCCAGTCGATGGCGGTCAGGCCGGTCGTTGCCGGATAGCCCAGATAGGTCAGTTGCACCGGCGCCGGCTTCAAGGCGAGCGCACGAAGTCGATTATTGGCGCTATGGCCGGCAAGGTCGATCACCACATCGATGCCGTCGGCGTAGATCGCAGCGGCGACCTGCTCGTCCGGTAGGCCGGTGGTGTTGCGCCAGACATCCACCAGCGATTGCAGGCGGGCGGTCACCGCATCCGGCTGCGCGATTTCGACATAGGCGTAGACCTCGACCACCTCGCGGTGATGCTCGCGCAGCAGCGGCTCGATAAAAAACGCGCAGGCGTGCTGGCGAAAGTCCGGCGAGACGTAGGCAATTTTGAGCCTTCGATTGCGCTCGGCCGGGCGCCGCTCATGGGCGTAGGTCTGCGCGGGATTACCGTGGCGCAGACCCCAGTCGCGATGCGCCCCGGTAATCTGCGCGGGCGCCAGTCCGTCGATGAAATTGAGCGTGAATAAAAAATTGCTGTGCGCGCCGGCATAATCGGGGCGCAGCTCAACGGCTTTGGCAAAGGCTTCCATCGCGGGCTCAAGTTCACCCGCATTCTTGTAGACGTTGCCCAGATTGTTCCAGGCCTCGGCGAAACCGGCGTCCAGTTGCAGCGCTTGTTCCAAAGCGGCGATAGCCTCGGCGTGCTGCCCGCGCTCGGTCAGGACCACGCCCAGGTTGTTGTACGCGTGGACCATCTCTGGTTTTTTGTTCAAGGCCTGACGAAAGCAGAACAGCGCTTCGTCGGCGCGGCTCGCGTTTTTCACCACGATGCCCAAATTGAGCCAAGCCTCGGCGAAATCCGGATTGACCGTCAGTGCCCGTCGGAAGCACTGCTCGGCTTCGCGCGGCTGGCCCAGCGTGCGGAGCGCGTTGCCCAGATTGTTCAGCGCCTCCTGCATATCGGGCTTCAGCTGCAAGGCTTGTTGATAGCACGCGGCGGCTTCGGCAACGCGGCCAAAATCGTTCAAGGCATTGCCCAGATCGTTCAGGGCTTCGGGCCAGTCGGCCTGCGCGTGAACGGCGCGCGACAGCCAGAGGATTGCTTCTTCCAGCACGCCCGCCGCCTGCAGGGCAGTGCCCAGTTGATGCATCAAGACCGGTGAGCCGGGCGCGAGTGCCTGCGCGGCACGGAAGGCGGCAAGGCTGCCGGCGCGATCGCCCAGCGCCTGCAAAACGAGCCCCAGATTCTGCTGGGCGCCGGCGAGCGGGGCGCGCGCCAGCGCCGCGCGATAGTTCGCCGCGGCGCCTTCCAAATCCGCCATCGCGCGGCAGACATTGCCCAGATTGAACCAGACTTCGGCCAGACCGGGCTTGAGCGCCAAGGTCTGCTCATACGCCGCGCGCGCCTCGTTCAACAGGCCCGCTTCAGCGTAGACCATGCCCAGATTGCCCAAGGCCTCGGCGAACTGCGGGCGCAGTCTGACAACCTGCTCCAGCGCCTGTCGCGCCTCGTCCAGTTGCCCGCGCGCACGCGCCGCCAGACCCAGCAAGTGCAGGGCATCCACGTGCTGCGGATCACGCCGCAGGAGTTTGCGGCAACTGGCTGCCGCCTCGTCAAAACGGCCGGCCTGCTGCGCGGTGAGCGCCGCCAGCAGCAGCTTTTGCGCCGTCATAAGGGACTTTCCTGAGTACACCACTGTGCCCACAGGTCGCGGTAGGCGGCTTCGATATCTCGCGCGAAGCCCTGCGCATCCATCAAGGGCGACGCCGCTATCCGTCGACGGATCGCCGCCCGTAAGGCCGCAAGCGCCGCCACGTCGCTCGCCAGCCTCACGCAGCAGGCGACGTACGCCGCCTCATCCGCCGCCGCAAACTCGGCCCAGCCCGCCGCCGTTAGCACGCTCAGGCTTGCCCGGGATAAAAACCGTTCGCCCACCAGCGTCACCACCGGCAAGCCCATCCACAGCGCGTCGCAGGTCGTCGTGCCGCCGTTACACGGGAAGGGATCCAGCGCCACGTCCACCCGAGAAAAAGCCGCCACATACGCCGTCCGCGCCAGCTTGCCGTGGAGTTCAAGTCGCTCCGGCCCAATCCCGTGCCCCGCGAACTGCGCCAGCAGCGCCGACTGCGCTTCGCCCGCCGGCACCGTAATCATCAGCAGCCGCGACCCCGGCACCGCGTGCAACACCGAGGCCCACAGCGCCACCACCCGCGGCCCGACCTTCGCATAGTTGTTGAACGAGCCAAAGGTCACCCCGCCGCCGGCCAGCGCCGGCAGCGCGCTGACCTCACCCATGTCTGCAAAAGGCTGGTAGCACCACAGGCTGTGCGGCAGGCGATACAGCCGCTCCGTGTAATAGCGCTCGCTCTGCCCTGCGGGCTCCGTCACGCCGTCGGTCAGCCGCCAGTCAAACGCCGGCAGGCCGGTCGTCGCCGGATAGCCCAGATAGGTCAGCTGCACCGGCGCTGGCTTGCGCGCCAGCGCCAGCAGCCGGTTGCCCGCCGTGTGGCCGGCCAGATCGACCAGCACGTCGATCCCGTCCGCGCGGATGAGGTCCGCGACCGCCTCGTCGGACAAGCCTACCGTGCTCCGCCAGTGCGCCACCCGCGAGGCCAGGCGCGCCGTGACCTCGTCCGGCTGGCCGACTTCCGCATAGGCATAGACCTCCACCTGCGTCGCATCGTGCGCGGCCAGCAGCGGCTCGAGGAAAAACGCGCAGGCATGGGTGCGGAAATCCGGCGACACATAGCCGAGCTTCAGACGCTTGCCCGGTTCGCGGCGGTTCAGGTGCGGCGCCGGTGCCGGCAACGCGCCGGCCTGCAGCCGGGCCCAGCCGCAGTGCAAGTCAAAAATCTGCGCCGGGGTCATGTCGTCCATGAAGGCGGTGGTGAACAGCATATTGCTGTGCGCCGGGTGATAGTCCGGTCGCAACGCCAACGCGCGGCTGAAACAGGCCAGCGCCTCCACCAGCCGGCCCTGATCCTTGCGGATGTTGCCCATGCAGAGATGGGCTTCGACAAAGTTCGGGTCCAGCGCCAGCGCAGCCGTCAGCGCCTCCAGCGCCGGGCCATAGTCGCCCAGCTGCTGACGGGCAACGGCCAGGTTGTAATGCGCCAGCGGCAAGCCCGGGCTGAGTTGCACCGCGTGCTCGAATGCATCGACCGCCTCCGGCCAACGCCGGGTCTGCAACAGAACCAGTCCCAGATTGAGCCACGCGCGGTCGAGCTTCGGCTGGGTCTGCAGGACTTCCCTGAAAGCGTCCAGAGACTCGGCAACCCGCCCGGTGCTGCGAAAAATATTGCCCAGATTGATCAGCGCCGCCGCGTTGCCCGGCTGCAGGCGCAAGGCTTCCCGGCAGCAGAACTCGGCCTCGGGGAATTTTTCGAGGGAATAAAGCGCGTAGCCCAGGCTGTTGTGGGCGTCTGCATAGCCGGGCTTCAGCCGGATGGCGCGATGCAGGCAGACGATGGCGTCGGCGAACTGACGATCCTCGATCAAGAGTGTGCCCAGCGTGGTCAGCAACTCCACGTTGTCCGGCGCCAGTTCGCTGGCGCGGCGGAACAGGATGATGGCCTCGGGCCGTTTGCCCTGACGGAAACAGAAGGGGCCAAAGGCCCGGAGGCCGGGCACGAAGCCCGGGGCAGCGCTCAGCAATTCACTGAAGCGCGCCGTGGCGTCGGTCAATGCACCCCGGGCCTCGGCGGCTTCAGCCTGCTGCAGCAGTCGTTCCGGGCTCGGGGCGGCAGAGGCCAGCAGACAACAGTGCTTGTACTTGCGGCCGCTACCACAGGGGCAGGGGTCGTTGCGTGATGGAGTTTTGACGCGCGTAGCCATTAGCCACACGCCGAGCAACATTCGCGCCACCGCCGGGTAAGCTCGGCGCCGCCCTCCTCTCCCACCCGCCAGGCACCGCCCAAAAATAATTTGCAGATTTCGCTAAAGGAATCCGGCGGCCAGCCCGATACCTCAAGCGGGAGGCGGTGAATGCTTATTTCAAGCATGTCCGCCATGAAAATCTGGGTCCGCGCCATGACTCCCACATGGGGCGACCAGGAGATCTGCAATGCCGACTTCAATCAATACCAATATCGCTTCGCTCAACGCGCAGCGTAACCTCATGCGCACCGGCGCCGACCTGACCACCGCGGTTCAGCGTTTGTCCTCCGGCCTGCGCATCAACAGCGCCAAAGACGACGCCGCCGGTATCGCGGTCGCCAGCCGCATGACCACCCAGATCGGCGGTCTGGCCGTCGCCATCCGCAACGCGAACGACGGCATCTCCGTCTCGCAGACGGCTGAAGGTGCGATGGAAGAAATGGCCAGCAACATGAACCGCGCGCACGACCTCGCGGTGCAGGCGGCCAGCTACAACAACTCCACTGACCGCACTTCCATCAACAAGGAAGTCAGCCAGATTCTTGAAGAAATGTCCCGCATCGTCAGCCAGACCCGCTACAACGGTGATACCGTGCTGACCGGCAACTTCAGCGGCAACTTCCAGATCGGCGCGTTCGTCAACGAAACGATCAACGTCGGCGTTGCCAACCTGTCGCCGAACACCATGGGCGTGGCCACGAACTACTCGACGATCTCCGGCCTCAGCGCCACCAACCTGGCCACCCGCATCGGTCTGGCGCAGAACACCGCGATCACCGGCGGTACCTCCAGCATCGACGGCACGACCTTCTCGACCACGCGCGCTGCCGGCACCACTTCCGACACCAAGATTGCGGACATCAACGCGCTGACGGCGCAGACCGGCACCTCTGCGTTCAGCTACGGCAACGGCGCGGTCGGCCTGACCTACGCCACCGCCACGGCCCCGGGCGCGATTTCCGCCGGCTTTGCTGCCGGTGCGCTGACCATCAACGGTGTCCAGATTGGCTCCGTGGGCACGGCCGCGGGTAACACCAACGGCCAGGTCGGCGACGCCATCGTCACCGCCATCAACCTGCTGACGGCGCAGACTGGCGTCACCGCCACCAACGTCGCGGCCGTTGACGGCACCGCCACCAACGCGGGCATTGTGCTGACGAACACCAACGGCAACGCGATCACGGTCACCACCAACACCTCGGTGGTGGCGGGTATCTCGACCTACTTCAATGCCAGCACCTCGGTCGGTGCGGGTGCCAACGGCGCGATCATCCTCAATGACGACCTGGCCGACACCACGGCGACCTACAACACCAGCACCACTGGCGCGGCACTCACCGGCGTGAGCAGCTCCACGACTTCGCTGACGGCGGCGACGCTGAACTCGCAGACGGTGACCACCGCCGCGAGCGCCAACCTCGCCATGCTGGTGTTTGAAAAAGCGCTCGACACCATCAACAGCGAGCGCTCCACGATTGGTGCGAAGCTGAACCGTCTGGAAAGCGTGACGCGCAACCTGGCCAACGTGCGTGAAAACATTACCGCCGCCCGCGGCCGAATCCAGGATGCGGATTTCGCCGAAGAAACGGCGAAACTGACCCGCGCGCAGATTCTGTCGCAGGCCGGTACGGCAATGGTGGCCCAGGCCAACCAGATCCCGCAGGGCGTGCTCTCGCTGCTGGGCCGATAAGGCGTTAGAGGCAGGCATGTAAGCGGCGCACCTGACTAAACGCAGTCAGGTGCGCTTTTTTGCGTGGTGACAAGGAGTAAAGCCCATGTACGACAGAGATGCGCTACAACGTGTATCCGAAGTGAAGAGCGTGACCACTGCGGCGCGCCCGGCGAGTTTCGTCAGCAGCCAGATTGCGGCAGCCGATTCGCTGGCCGGCAGCACTGAGGCCGGCGCCAGTCAGGAAGCTGCCCGCAAGGCGCCCGATCAGCCGGTAGATCAGGCGGCCATCGAGCAGGCCGTGCGGCAGATGAACAGCTACACGCAGAATCTGCAGCGTGCGCTACAGTTCCGGGTCGACAAGGACTCGGGCCAGACCGTGGTTCGCGTGCTGGACGCCAAGACCGATCAGGTCATCCGGCAGATCCCGACCGAGGAAGTATTGTTTATAGCGAACAAGATGCGGGCGGCAGCTTCGGTCAGTACCGAAAGCCCACCGGGCATGTTGTTGCAGGAAAACGTCTAGCGTTGGGTACTCACACCCCGCGCATTGGTAATCGCCGGCGCCCCTGATGGGGCTGGCTGGCGTTTCATCGTTGGTACGAGGAGAACGATATGGCGCTTAGCACCCCTGGCGTAGGCTCCGGGCTCGACATTGGCGGCATCGTCGACAAGCTGATGTCGATCGAACGGGCACCAGTCTCCAAGATCGATGCGCGCATGGTCGAACTGAAAGCGCAGGTCAGCGCCTACGGCTCGCTCAAAAGCGCGGTATCCACCTTCCGCGACGCCGTCGACAAGCTCTCCGACACCTCGAAATTCAAAGTCTTCACTGCCACGACCTCGAAAGCTGATGTGCTGACCACCAGCGCCAGCAGTACGGCGGGCAAGGGTCTCTACAACATCAACGTGCAGCGTCTGGCGGAAAACCACCGGATGGCCGCCAGCACCACCTATGCGGACACCACCACCACGATCATTGGTAGCGGCGGCGATACCGTGAATATCTCGGTGGGCACCAGTAATTTCAGCGTGGCGTTCGGTGGTAAAACGCTGGCCCAGGTACGGGACGCCATCAACTCCGCCAGCAACAATGCCGGCGTCACGGCATCGATCCTGAAAGACGATCAGGGCTATCGCTTGTCCCTGTCGTCCAACGGCACCGGCAGCGAAAAGGCGCTGACGCTGAGCTATTCGGGCGCCGACCCTTTCGCGCTGAACACGCTTAATACCGACCGCGATAGCAGTGGCGGCTTTACCAACGCCGATCTTAATGCCGTCGTCACGCTGGAAAATACCTTCACCGTGACCTCGAGTTCCAACACCCTCACCGACGCCATCGAAGGCGTCTCCCTCAACCTGGTCGGGACCGGCACCTCTACGGTCAAGGTTGATCGCGATACGGGCTCGGTGTCGGCTTCGGTACAGAACATGACCAAAGCCTATTCCACGCTGGTCTCACTGATGACCAAAATGAAAGGCGAAGTGCTGAAGTCTGACACCGCCGCCGTGCAGACCATTCAGGAGCAGTTGCGCAACGTGCTCAGCACCAACGTCAGCACCGGCGGTGCATTCACCAATGCCTTTCAGGTGGGGGTGAGCACCCAGAAGAACGGCACGCTGAGTGTCGACACCAGCGTATTGACGTCTGCGGTGACTAACGATCCGGAAAGTTTTGCCAACCTCTTTGCCAACGCAGATACCGGGCTTGCTGTACGCCTGCGGACGCTGGCAGATAGTTTCCTGGCGACTGGCGCCCTGCTCGACGGCCGCGCCCAGGGGCTGAGCAGCGCCATTCAGTCGGCGCAGGATCAAAAAGCGCGCATGGAGCAAAGACTGGTGATCGTGCAGGCCCGCCTTACCAAGCAGTTCAATTCGCTCGACAGCCTGGTATCCGGGCTGACGCGCACAGGTTCGGCGGTCACCGCGCAGCTCGACCTGCTTACCGCCCAGATGAAGAAATAGCGCGCTCTCGAGCGCGCCCCGCCAACCGCCCGCCGCCGCGTGTGCGACGGGCTATCTGATGTAATTGAAAAGGCTCAGGCCCTGCACTTTGGCGAAGGCCTGCTGCGCTGCTTCCAGCGCCTGGCTGTAGCGGGCGAGATTGCTGATGGCTTCTACCGGATCGGCGTCTTCGAGCGCGGACTTCGCCCGCGTCAGCTGGAAGGACAGTTCGCCGTTGGTCTGGAGTTGGGTATCGAGCGTGTTTTGCCGCCCCCCAATTGAAGCCCGCAGCTCGGAAATCTTATCCAGCGCCTGATCGATATCAGCCAAACCCCGGTCGAGATTAAAGCCCAGCACCGCGCTTTGGGCCGGCGTGGTCGCGGTGGTGTCCATCGCCGTGATCAGGTTGTTGATGGTGGTAAACATCGACTGATTCTGGCTGGGCGAGGTGAGGAAGGTGTCACCCACCGCCGGCGTACCGGTAATCGCGACGCTGGAGCCGTTGAAGGTAATCGCAGCACCGTCGGTATAGGTCTGGTTGCTCAGCACCGTGGTCGCCGTCGTGTCGTTGATCACATCGAACGTATTAGCCGCAGTGAACACGATCCGAAAATTATTGGCGACATAACTGGTCGGGCTCACCACCGTGTCGTTAATCAACCTGCCGGTGCCGGCGTTAGTGCTGCCCAGCGCGGTCACGAAAGTGCCGTTGCCGTTACGAATCCCCATGAACGCTTCGCTGCCGGTAAAACCTTCGGCCAACGTCCGCCCTTCGGCAATCGGCAACTCACGCACGGTCTGATCGCCGTTGTAGGTCACCGTACCTCCGGCCGCGACTGTGAACGGTTTGGTGGTGACCGCCGCACCGGCAAAGATATATTCGCCGCTCGCGTTACGCGTATTGGCAATGCCGGTGACTTCGTCCAGGCGCTGCCGAATCTCGGCATTGATGAACTTCCTGTCGTTGGCGCTAAGGCTTGCGTTACGCCCTTGCAGCACCAGTTCACGCACGCGCTGCAAGGAGATCGCCGCGCTGTCCATGGCGGATTCCTGATCCGACAAGCGCAGATTGGCCAGATTGGCATTGCGGTCGTACTGCGAAAGCGTCGCAAGGCGCTCCGTCAGGTTAAGCGTTTGCGCGGACGCTACCGGATCGTCGGCGGCGGCAAACAAGCGCTTGCCGGTCGACACCTGCTGCTGGTAGCGGTCGACGCTGGCCCGCAGGTTGGTCAGGTTATTGACCGAGCGGCTGAACTCCGAAGAAGTCGAGACTCTCATGGCTTACCTCTGCAAGGCCGCGAGCAGCGCCTGAAAGGCCTGATCGGCAGCGGAAATGATTTGGGCAGCACCCTGATACGCTTGTTGGTAACGGACTAAATCGGCCGCTTCCTCGTCGAGGTTAACCCCGGCCACCTCGTCGCGAGCGGCTTCGGCGGTGGCGAGTTGCACCTTAAGCGCCTCGCGGCTGATTTCGGCCTGCTGGTTAAGCGAACCCACCTGGCCGAGCAGACTGCTGAAGCTGCCCTGGTAGGTCGCCGTATTGCTGTCCAGCACCGCCACATTGCGCAGGTCGAGCAGCAGCAGTCCGTTGCGATTGTCACCCCGCGCGTTGGTATTGGGGTCAACATTAAACGTGTCGCCGGCGACCGGCGTGCCGGAAATCTGCACCCGCCAGCCGTTGACGTCGATGTTGTTGCCGCTGGTGTAAGGAATGAGCGCGCCGGCGCCGTTGATCTGATAGGTCGTCGGCGGGTTGTTAAACACCAGCGAGACCGCGGTCTGCAGGGCCGGATTGGTTGCCGCGAGCACGGTAGGTCCGGCAATTCTGGCGCTGCCAACATTGCTCAGGCTGGCGCTGGCGCGAACCGGGCTCGCCAGCGCAAAGCGCTGCGGATCTGTCACCACCACATCAATATCGCGGGTCGCGTACTTGGTGGGCATGATGCGGTAGCTGTCGCCCGCCGCGGCCGTGCCCGAGGGCGTGAAGGTCAAGCCGTCAGCGGTGAAAGCGGCGCCACCGGCGAAAGTCTGGGTCGCGCCGGTGTCCAGCCGCTCCAGAGTGTAGTTAGTGCCGTCGTAGGTCAGCGAATAATCTGCGGTCGTGAGATTGGCCAGATTGCTCGCGTCAATCGCCACCGCCATGCTGCCGCCGTTGCCCGTCGCCGAGTTAACGATGGGTGCGCCGTAGCGAAACAGGTTGCCGCCCCGCGTGCCGGTTAAATCGAGTCCGGTGGTGTGCTGGGCATTGTAGGTTTCGGACAAGACGATCCCCAGCCGGCCCATGGCGTTGCGCGCTGGGTCGAGGATCTGGTCGCGGAACTGCAGCACGCCGGCTAGTTCACCGCCGCTGATGGTGTCGGTGATGATGCCGATACCGCCGGGGTTGCGCACGGCAATTTCCTTCCGCGCACCGTCTAGCGCGTTAGCGGTCACCAGCAGCTGATTTGTCTGCTGGCCGCCCACCAGGAGTTGCCCGTTACCGATGAACACATTCACGGCGCCGTCGGCCTGCGGGGCGACGTTCACATTCACCAGTTCTGAAATCTGCTTCAGCAGCACATCGCGCTGGTCCAGCAGATCGTTCGGCGTCTGCCCTTGCGAGATGCCATAGGCCTGCACGATGTCGTGATTGAGCCCCGCAATAGCGGTGGCCAGGGTGTTGAGCTTGTCGACTTTGGCGCCCAGCGAATCGTTCACGTTCTGGGCAATGGCGCCAAATCGGTTGTGCAGATCCTGAAAGCGATCGCTCAGGCTGTTGGCCGACGTCAGCAACACCTGCCGCGCCGAACTAGAGGTCGGGTCGTTGCTGGCATCCTGAATCGAATTGAAGAACTTCTGCAGCGCGGGCGAGAACGTGCCATCGCTCAGCAGCCCGTCGACCTGTCCCGCCAGTTCTGCATAAGCCGCCGCACGCGCCTGACCCGAAGCGCTGAAGCGGACGTTATCGGTGAGAAAGTTGTCGGCATTGCGCGAGATTTGCGAAATATCGACGCCCTTGCCCACGAAGCCCACCCCGATGTACTGCGGTGTGCGCTGGCTAAGCGACACGCGCTGCCGGGTATACCCGTCGGTGTTGGCATTCGCGATGTTATGACCGGCCGTGGACAGGAGACGCTGGTTGGCCAGCAGCGCCGACGTCCCTATCGCAAAAAGCTCAGACATGGCGATGTGCTCCCCTAGCCGCGGTTATCGGTGGCGACCGCCGCGACCTGCTGATGAATCTGCAGAATCTTCCGCGCATAGTCCGGGTCGGTGGCGTAACCGGCACGCTGCAGTTCGCGCACATAGGCGCGCGGGTCTGCCGCCTTCTCCAGCGCCCGCTGGTAACGCGGGTTGCTGGCGATGAACTCGGCGTAATCGTCGAACGCATGGCCAATGTCCTCGTAGGACCGGAACCCGGCATTGATCCGCACCGGTCGGCCTTCCATGAACTCCAACGTGCTGCGCGTGACGGTGTTGCCTTCCCAGGACGGGTCGGCCTTGATCGAGAACAGGTTGTGCGAGGAACCGCCGCCCGGCACGGGCATGACGTGCTTGCCCCAACCGGTTTCGAGCGCTGCCTGCGCGATGAGAATTTCGGCGGAAGTGCCGAGCTTCGCCGCGGCGCGTTCGGCGTGCTGCCGCAGGCTGTCCGCGAAATGTTTGCGACCCGCATCGATTTCTGCGCCACCGGCGCGCGCGGCGCTGGCGGTCGCGGCCCGCCAGGTGCTTACGTCTTCCACTACCTCGTCGTTACCCCCAACGGCGTCGACCGCGCTCTGGCGATGCGCTAACACCGGGAAGGCGCGACGCGCGGGCAGACGGGCCAGCATCTTGGCCGTCAGATCTTCGTCTGCGCCATGTTGACGCAGCTGGTCGGCAAACTGCCGGCGCAGCATCTGCTCGATGCCCATGCCGCCATCCTCTGCCACCGTCAGCGCGATCTGGTCATCGAACATCTCGTGATAAAGACGGCTTTCGTTGCTATCCATCACGCCGTCCTGTCCGCCGGCTTCGCGGGCGGCCTTGAGCATGATCTGCACGAACAGCGCTTCAAACTCGCGCGCCACTTTCTTCATGGCGGCTTCGGGGTCGTGCTTGGCGTCCAGGCGGAGTCCCGAAAAGCGGCTGAGATCGGTCTGACTGAGATTGGCTTGTGCGGTGCTCATGAGGGTCTCTCTGGCTGATTCATTTCAATCAATGCACGGGCAGTGCCAACTTGAAATCAGAGAGCTTTTCTGTGGAAAAACAGGCGTTTTCCGGGTGATCGCCAGCACCGCGGGCTTTGCGGGCGGCAACAATTTGCCGTTTCGCTCGGCGCTTGCCGGCCGGCGGCAGCGTTTGCCGCCGACGGCGCGAGGGGCTAGATGATGATGAGTTCGGCGTGCAGCGCGCCGGCCTGCTTCAAGGCTTCGAGGATGGCGACCAGATCGCCTGGCGCCGCACCCACCTTGTTCACCGCCTGCACGATGTCATTCAGGGACACGCCGGGGTTAAAGAGGAACATGCGGTTCTTGTCCTGCTTTACGTCGATGGTCGAGTTGGGCACCACCGCCGTCGTGCCACCGGACAAGGCGCCGGGCTGGCTGACGATTGGCTGGTTTGAAATCGAAACCGTCAAACTGCCGTGCGTCACTGCGGCCGCGCTGACCTGCACCTTCTGGCCGATCACGACCGTACCGGTACGCGAGTTGACGATGACCTTGGCCGCCGCGTCGCCCGGCGCGAGTTCGATGTTCTCGACCAGCGACATAAACGAGGCGCGCTGTTCGGGATTGGCCGGCGCGACCACCCGAACCGACGAACCATCAAGCGCCTGCGCCGAGCCGCCGCCCAACACGCCGTCAATGGCGCGCGCCATGCGCGTGGCGGTGGTGAAATCGGCGCTATGCAGGTTAAGCGTGATGCCGGCATCGGTCAGGAACGGCGTCACGACTTCACGTTCCACCGTGGCGCCATTCGGCACGCGGCCGACGCTGGGCACGTTAACGGTAATGCTGGAGCCGTCCTTGGTCTGGGCGCCGAAGCCGCCCACCACCAGATTGCCCTGCGCCATCGCGTACACGCTGCCGTCGGCGCCTTTCAGCGGCGTCATGATCAGACTGCCACCGCGCAGGCTTTTGGCGTTACCAATGGAGGACACGGTGACGTCAATCGTCGCGCCCGGTTTCGCAAACGGCGGCAGGCTGGCGTGAACCATCACCGCCGCCACGTTCTTCAGCTGCGGGTTGGAGAGTTCCGGCGTGGTCACCCCCATCTGCAGCAGCATGTTGCGCACGGTCTGGATGGTGAACGGCGTTTGGGAAGTCTGGTCACCCGTGCCGTCCAGCCCGACAACGAGCCCATAGCCCACGAGTTGGTTCTCACGCACGCCGCCGATGGCGGCCAGATCCTTGATGCGCTCGGCCTGGGCGGCACCCAAGGGCAACAGGCAGGCCAGCAGCCCCAGAACAATCTTGCTCAAACCACGCATGGACATACTCCGGAATCGGCTCAAAACGGGAACACGGGGCTGACGAAGAAGCGCGCGAGCCAGCCCATCTTGCTGGAATCGGCCTCCGCGCCGTCGCTGTTGTAGATGATGGTGGCGTCGGCCACCTTGCTCGAGGGCACCACGTTGTTGGCGGCGACATCCAGCGGCCGCACGATCCCGGCAATTTTCACGTACTCGTTGCCGCTGTTGAGGTTGAGCCGCTTCTCGCCGCGCACCACCAGATTGCCGTTGGGCAGGACGTCGGCGATGGTCACCGAGATATCACCGGTCAGACTGTTGGTTTGCGCGGTGCCGCTTTTGCCCGCGAAGGCGTTACTCGAATCGAGCGAAGTGGTCAGGTTGTTGTTGCCAGTAGCGGTTGCGGCCAACGGGAGCAGGCCAGGCAAGGCAAAGGCCGGGCTCGCGCCCAGAATGGTCGGCGCGGCGATGTCGGTCTTGTTGTCCTTGGCGATCGAATTGCTCTGCGATTTCGACGCATTGGTCGACTCGGTCAGCCGCACGGTGAGAATATCGCCCACCCGCCGCGCCCGGCTGTCTTCAAACAGCACGACGTCGTAACCCGCCTGATAAATCGACCCGGTGGCCGCCTGCCGGGCGGCCGGCACTTCCAGCGCGGCCGGCAAGGTCGCGGCAAACGAGGGGTCGCGAATGGGGTCGCTGTTGCAGGCCGCCAGGCTCACGCAGGCCAGCAACAACGGCGCACGGAACGGAAAGCCGTCGCGGCGATTGCGCTTGGGCCGTCGGGCGTCGGTTTTTTGGCGTTGAGTCATGGCGTGCTCCCGGTCGCTTCAGTTAAGGCCTACAGCGTCTGGGTGATGAACTGCATCATTTCATCCACCGTCTTGATCGCTTTCGAGTTCATTTCGTAAGAGCGCTGGGTTTCGATCAGATTGACCAGTTCTTCCACCGGATTGACGTTGGAACCTTCCACACTGCCCTGCACCAGCGTGCCGAGGCCGTTAAGGCCCGGCGTGCCCTGGGTCGGGCTGCCGCTGGAGACCGTCTCCTTGTAGAGGTTCTCGCCAATCGGCTGCAGGCCCTGCGGATTGATGAAGTCCGACAGCTGCACCGAACCAATCTGGGTAGGCGTCGCGCTCCCGGCAGCAAGTGCAGATACCGTGCCATCGCTGCCGATGGTCACGCTCAGGGTTTCGGCCGGGATGGTGATCGCGGGGTCCAGCTGATAGCCAGACGAGGTCACCATCTGTCCCTGCGAGTTGAGCGAGAAGGTGCCGTCGCGCGTATAGGAGGTCGAGCCATCTGGCATCAGCACCTGAAAAAACCCGCGGCCCTGGATCGCCATGTCCAGATTGTTGTCGGTCTGCTGCAGCGAGCCCTGGGTGAAAATCTTGCCGGTGGCGACCGTCCGCACACCCAGACCCAGCATCAGGCCCGACGGCAGTTCGGTGCTCTGCGAAGAATTGGCGCCGGGCTGACTGACCGTCTGGTAGAGCAGGTCCTCAAACGCCGGCCGGCCCTTCTTGAAGGCCGTCGTGCTGACGTTGGCCAGATTGTTCGAGACCACCGACAGGCGGGTCTGCTGGGCATCAAGGCCGCTACGTGCAATGTGCAGGGCTGTAGGCATGAGGGCGCTCCGTGTCTTACCGGATTAAGTCGAAAATTACAGGCGCAGCAGGCGGGCGCCGTCGGCGTCCAGCGTCTGCGCGGTATTCATGGCTTTCACCGCCAGTTCGTACTGACGGGAGTTCTCGATCATGTTCATCATCTCGGCCACGGGGTTGACGTTGCTGCCTTCCAGCGCGCCGGCGATGACCCCAACGCTGGCGTCGGCCTCAAGCGGCAGGCCGCTCTTTTGACGAAACAGGCCGTCGCTGCCTTTCACCAGACCCTCAACGCCGGGCTTCACCAGCTTCAGCCGGTCGACCTGGGCCAGCGTGTTGGCCTCCTGTCCGATCGGACGGACCGAGATCGTGCCGTCCTTGCCAACCAACACCGTGGAGGACTGCGGCAGGAAAATCGGGCCGCCATTGCCCAGCAGTTGGTCGCCCTCTGCCGTCAGCAGGGCACCGGCCGCATCGATATGGAGTTCGCCGGCGCGGGTATAAGCCTCGCTGCCGTTCCGGGTCTGGACCGCGAAAAAACCGTCGCCGTTGATCGCCACGTCTAGCTCGTTGCCGGTCTGCTGAATCGCCCCTGGCTTGAAGTTGACGCCCGGCCGCTCGGCCATGGAGAAGACCCGGGTCGGTTCGCCGTCCCCGAACAGCGGCATGGCGCGGAAGGCCTCAAAATCAGCCTTGAAGCCCGTGGTGTTGGCGTTGGCCAGATTGTTCGCCGCTTGCGACTGCCCGTTCAGCATCTGACGGGCGGCGTTCATTGCGAGGAAAATCATGCGGTCCATGGCGCGTGCTCCGGCTTAGCTATCAGCGTCGGCGGTCAATTAACGGATGTTGATGATGGCCTGATTGGCCTGGTCTTCGGCCTGAATCACCTGGGTGTTGGCCTGGAAGTTCCGCTGCGCGACGATCAGCTTCACCAGCTGCTCGGACAGGTCGATGTTGGAATCTTCCAGCGCACCGGCCTGGATGGTGCCGGCGCTCGCCGTGCCCGGCGCGCTCACCAGCACGGAGCCGGCTTCAAAGCTCTCCGCCCAGTTGTTCCGGCCCAGCGAGCGCAGCCCCTGCGGGTTCGCGAAATTGGCCAGCGCCACCTGGCCTTGAGTCTTGGCCTGCCCGTTGGTGTAGCGCGCGAAGACATTGCCCGAGGCGTCGATGTCCACACCCGCCAGTCGGCCGGTGGTGTAGCCGTCCTGAGTCACCCGGTTGACGCCGAAGGCGGCGCCGTACTGGGTCATCTCGGATACATCCATGGTGATGTTCAGCGCCGCACCACCGCCCGCCGGCGTGAAGGAAGGGATGGTCAGCGTGCCGCCGGCCGGCGTGGTCAGACCACCCGCGGTATTGAAAGCCAGCGCCTGCGCCGCGCCGGTGGAGGTGCCGTCGATCGTCGAGTGCAGATTCCAGGTGCCCGAACCCGTCTTCACGAAGTACAACTGCAGCAGATGCGAGCCACCAAGCGAGTCGTAGACGGTGGTGGCGGTGGTGCTGTTGAAGGTCGCGTTGTTGTTGGCGTCGAAGGGCGTGACGCCGGGCACCGCTTCCTGCGAATCCAGATTCGCGCCGAAGTTGACCGTGGTGGTGGCAGAGGGCGAGGTATTGGCGGTCGAGATTTGCAGGGTGGTGAGCTGGCCGGTGATGTTGCCGGTGCTGTCGGCCGAAAACGCTTTCAGCTTCTGGCCATTGGCATTCACCACAAAGCCGTTGCGGTCAATGCCGAGCGCGCCGTCGCGGGAGTAGACCTGGGCGCCGTCGTCGTCCATCACGAAGAAACCGTTGCCGCTAACCGCGAGGTCCAGGTTGTTATCGGTGAACGTGATATTGCCCTGGGTGAACTGCTGCGCAACGCGCGCGGTGTTCACACCCTGCCCCGCCGCGGTCGCGGAAACGCCGGTGCTGGAGGTCGCGAACACGTCGGAAAATTCGGTGCGCGAAGCCTTGAAGCCGGTGGTATTGGCGTTGGCGACGTTGTTGCCGATGGTGGTCAGGTCGGCGGTGGCGGCACGGATGCCGCTGATGGCGGTACGGAATGACATCTCGATATCTCCTTGGGTTTGGGGGCTGGCGCGCGCTTAGAACACGCGGCGGACAGCGTCCATATTCACAGCGGCGTAATCAGCCAAATTGAGCGTGGGGCCGGCACCGTTGCGCGGCAGCGACACGCTCTCTACCGGCACGCGCACCAGCGAGGTGGCGGCCTCAAGCTTGTTGTCGACCATGGCTTCGACCTTGAGCGTGTACTTGCCAGCCGGCAGGCGGACGCCCTCGGCGTTCTTGCCATCCCAGCTCACGTCCTGGACACCGGCCGCGGTCTGTCCCATCGACAGCGTGCGCACGACCTGACCGCTGCCATCGCTAATCGAGACCCGCACCTGACTCGCCGGCTTGGTCAGTTCGACCCCGAAGCTCGGGTTCGCGCCGTCTGCAAGCTTCAGCTTGTTGTTCTCAATCAGCACTTCACGGCCGACCATGGTGGAAGCCTGCAGGGCCTGACTGGACTGCAGCGAACCCGCCAGCGTGGCGAAGGACTTCTGCAGATCGCCAATGCCGCTGACGGTGCCGAACTGCGCCATCTGACTCAGCATTTCGCTGGGGTCCATCGGCTTGCTCGGGTCCTGATTCTTCATCTGCGTCACCATCAGCTTCAGGAAGTCTTCCTGACCCAGGGCGCCGTTGCTCTTCTTGCTCTCGGCCTGCAGACGGGCGGCGCCCAGCGCATCCAGTCCCGGCGGCAATCCGTTAATTGAGTTCGACATGCCTATCCCCCTTTACTGCTGGCCGAGCGCAAGCGTGCGCGTCAGCATCTGTTTCGACGCATCCATGATTTCGACATTGGTCTGATAGCTGCGCGAGGCAGAAATCATGTTGGCCATTTCTTCCACCACGTTGACGTTGGGCTTGAACACATAGCCCTCGGCGTCGGCCAGCGGGTTGCCCGGCTCGTAGTCGCGCTGGAGCGGCGCCTGACTCTCGATTACGCCGGTGACCTGCACGCCCACGCCGGCTTCATCGCCGCCTTCCGAGAGACCGTCCAGCATCGGCGCAAACACCGGCTGGCGCGCGCGGTAGGTGGTGTCGAGACTGCTGGAGGCGCTGTTGGCGTTGGCCAGATTGCTGGCCGTGGTATTGAGTCGCAGGGTCTGCGCGGCAAGCGCGGAACCGGCGACGTTCATGACTGAAAAAAGCGACATGACTAATCTCCCCGGAAAGCGCGCAAGAGGCCGCTGAGGCGGCTGTCGATGAAGCGCATGGTGGCTTCGTAGCGCATGGCGTTGTCGAGGAAGCGCGAGCGCTCGCCCTGCACATCAACCGAGTTCTGGTCCAGTGAGGCCTGGGTCGGCAGGCGGTACTCCAGAGCGATGCCGTCCGCGGCGTCTTCGCCCATGCCCAGATGGCCCGCGCTGGTGGTGCGTAGCGCGGCACCGTCATCGCCCTCCCCGGTGGCATTGGCGAGCGCGGCGCTGAAATCAAAATCGCGCGCCTGAAAGCCGGGGGTGTCGGCGTTGGCCAGGTTGCCGGCGATAATTTCGGCGCGACGCGAGCGCAGTAATGCGGTCTGCGCGTGGATGCCGAGAGCGTTATCGAAATTGATCATGTGGACGGTTTCCGGTTGGCGGTCGCAGGCATCAAAGCGAAAGCCGTGCCAAGCCCGGAAATCATCTGCAAGTGATTGTTTTACATAGACACCGACCGCTGTTGATGCTAGCCGGCGGCAAGCGGCTGCCGGTCAAGCGGCAAAGCCGGCAAGGCGGCGCGGCAAGCTAGCCGCCGGTTGCCGCCTGATAGACCACCCGGTCGCGAATCACCAGGGGCCGCAGGCCGGTGGACCGTGCGGGCAAGCGCTCGGCCGCACCGAGCACCAGATAGCCGCCCGGTAGCAGCCGGGCCGCGAGTCGCCGCAGCGCCAGCACCTGCGTGGCCTCGTTCATGTAGACCAGCACGTTGCGAAAAAAGATGACGTCAAAAAATCCGGCGCCGGCGTTCTCTTCCAACACATTGGCCTCCGTAAAACGCACCCGGGCGCGGAGTGACGGCAAGACCGTATAGGTCTCGTCCTGTGCCTGGAACCAGCGCGCCAGCCTTGGCGCGTCGAGCCCGCGCAGGTCACCGGGCGTCGCATAGATCCCGGTCTCGGCGCGGCGGAGGGTGGGCAGGGCGATGTCGCTGGCAAGAATCTCGTCGGCAGCCTGGGTGATGGCGGGACGCAGGTCGCGAAAACCGGCCAGCGTGATCGCCAGCGACCAGGCCTCCTGCCCGTTGGCGCAGGCCGCCGACCACAGCCGCAAAGCCCCGCCGTTGGCCGCCCGCGCGGGCAGCAGCGTCGAGGAGAGAAGTTCAAAGGGATAAACATCGCGAAACCAGCTGGTTTCGTGGGTCGCCATCGCGTCGACCACCGCGTCCTTCAGCGCCGCCTGCCCCGGCCGTTCCAAATGCTCGGCCAGGGCGACGAGGTCGGGAAGCTGGTAATGCAGCAGCAGCGGCTGCAGGCGGGCATCCAGCAGATAGCCCCGCGACGGCCCCAGCGCCAGCCCGATGCGGGCGTCCAGCCAGCGGCTGATGCGGGAATAGGCGTCGCTCACGGCGTCGCCTGCCTGCGCCGCGTCTAGTTGACGACCGACATCACCAGCGCCGCGAGGTCGTCCGGATCAAACTTGGCGACCAGCCGGTTTGCCCCGACGGAGTTAGCCATGGAGTCGTTGAAGCTGCCGCTGAGTGAGGTGTGCAGGCACACGTAGAGGTCTTTCAACTGCGGGTCAGCCTTCACCGCCTTGGTCAGGGTGTAACCGTCCATCTGCGGCATTTCGATGTCAGACAGCAGCATGGCGAACTGCTGGGTAATCGGCCCCTCCTCGGCAAACGCCTTGAGGCGCTCCAGCGCTTCCAGGCCGTTTTCGGCGATTTCATAGGCCACGCCCAGCTGGTCCATCACGCGGGTCATGGAACGCCGCGCGACCGCCGAGTCGTCCGCGATAAAAATCCGGCGCGGGACCGCCGCGTTGGGCACGTTCTGGGCCAGCATTTCTTCCGAGACGTCCATGTCGTGGCCGATGATCTCGTAGAGCACGCGCTCAACGTCCAGAATTTCGACCAGCTGATTATCCAGCGTGGTCACAGCGGTGAGGTAGTTGGAGGTGCCGATGGCGACCGGCGGTGGCTTGATATCGTCCCAGCGCAGATTGACGATGCGGACCACCTGTTGCACCAGATAGCCCTGCACATGGCCGGAGTATTCGGTGACGATGACAAACTCATCCGGTGAACCCTGGCTGCTCCCGTGACCCAGCACGGCCGCCAGATCGATCACCGTCACGGTCTGGCCGCGGGCGTGGAACACGCCGCGCATTTGATAGTGAGCGTGCGGGATGGGCCTGAGCGGCGGGCACTTCAGCACCTCGCGCACCTTGAACACATTGATCCCGAACATCTGGTTGCTCTGTAAGCGAAACAGCAATAATTCGAGCCGGTTCCGGCCGGCCAGCCGGGTCAGACGATCGACCCTATCGATAATCGACATCACACGCTCCGCGTTACCCTCATTGGGCTGACTTATCGCCCATGCCACAGAAAGCTTGAGCAAGCGGGTGGCACCGGTCTTGCAAACGCGAGGGGCATGCAAGGTCTCCGTCCACCCCGTCACCCCGCCCGCCTGCTCCTGCTGGGCCTGCTGGCTTTCGTCGCCCTGCCCGCCGCGGCCCAGACGCCGGCCGTGCAGTCGCTGCCGGCCATACGCGAGGCCGTATCCGGCTTTCTGAGCCGGGAAGTCGCAAAATCAGGTGAAAAAATACAGGTGGATGCCGGGCAACTCGACCCAAGACTGCGCCTCAGCGCCTGCCCGACCCCGCTCTCACTGACGATGCCGCCCGGCGCGCGGACCCGGGGCGCGACCACGGTGGCCGTCAATTGCCCGGGGCCGAGCCCCTGGACGCTGTTTGTCCCGGCGATAATTCGTCAAGAATTTGTCGTAATCTCGGCAGCTCAAAACCTAGACCGCGGCAAGACATTGACAGTCACCGATCTGCGCCTTGAAAAACGCCTGCTGACCGAGCCACCGCCGGGCGCTATTCAGGAAACCGAGAGCCTGCTCGGGCAAGTCACCCAGCGTGCGCTGGCAGCGGGCACCGTATTCACCCGCAGCATCGTGAAGCCCCGGCAGATTGTGCGTCGAGGTCAGGCCGTGACGCTTTCGCTGGCCACCGGCAGCATTGCCATCGAGGTTACGGGCACCGCGCTGCAGGCCGGTGGCATCGGCGATCGCATCTCGGTCCGCAACAATAATTCCAAAAAAGTGATTGAAGGCACCATCCAGCCCTCGGGCGAGGTGGTGGTCGACGGGGGTGGGGCAGCGTCCCTGCCGTGAGCCGCGTCCGGGGAAAATGCCGCTCGTGCGCGCAAGGTTAGTGAGAAGTCTTAAAGCTTATGAAAGAGTGTGCCGCTAAGGCTCGCATCTCATCAGGAGATCTACGCAATGGTTTCTGAAGTCAACAACACCAGTTCCTCAATCATCACCGCGATGGACCAGCGCATGGTGAAGTTGGAGAAGACCCAGTCGGCGAGCGCGCCGCAGGTTAATGCCAACACGACCAGCGCGCCGTCTTCCGAAACGGTGCAACTGACTGACACGGCGAGTCGCCTGCGCGAGCTCACCCAGTCGGTCGCCAATATTCCGGTCGTCGATCGCCAGCGGGTCGATGCGTTCCAGCAAACGATTAACGATGGCAGCTATCGAATCGATAACCAGCAGGTCGCAGAAAAGGTTATCGGCTTCGAGACCATGATGACCGGCGGCCCCACGCAGGCCTGATCGCATGCCGACTACGCCCGCTGATGCGCGCGAAGCCCTGCTGGCATTGCTGGTCGAATTCAATCGCCTGCTGCTAGACGAGTATGCGGCGCTGCTACAACGGAACGCCGACGTCATTGAAGCCTGTGCCAACCGCAAGCAGCAACTGACGACGGCGATTGAGGATGCCGCGAGCGGCTGCGATTTTGCGGCGCGTACGCGTGAGACGGATCCCAAGTCCAAGGAAGATTGGGCACGAATCGAAAGCCTGCTTGCCGAATGCGCACTCGCCAATCGGAAAAACGGCGCGGCCGTTCAATCGAGCCGCAATTTGGTCGGTGCCCTGCTCGATATCGTCAAAGGTAGAGTACCCGGGGAACGTCTATACGATGCCCGGGGCCGGGCCGGCGCAAGCAGCTATGCAGCGCCGACCAGGGAGCGGGTGTGATCTGTCGAGTCGGGGCTGAGCGTGGTATTCCGGAAAATCATCAAATGGCTGGCTGACGATACGGCTGACGGGGCAAACGCAACGCCCTCAGGCCTGAGCGCCGTCACCGCCGAAATTTACGTCGTCCTCCGTCGCGCCTTGACCAATCATTGCGCGCTGACGGTGTTCATCGGCAACCGGCCCGAAGCCTACAGCAGCGCCATTATCGAAATCGTGCCGGAGCAGCGCGTGCTGATGCTGGATGAATTAACGCCGGCGCCGGGCACGGGGCGTCTGGTGAAAGGCGATGTGCTGCACATTCGGGCTCTGGTCGACGGCGTGCAGTTACATTTTGATTCCAAGGTCGCCGCGATTGGCGTGCAAGACGGCTTGCCGTTCTATCGGGTCGACTTCCCCTCGCGAATCGAATACCCGCAACGCCGGCGGCAATACCGGGTGACAGTGCCGCTCAACCGGGGCCTGCAGATCTATTTTGATCTGGCGCGTAATCACCGGCTGATCGGCGAACTGCGGGATATCTCAATGGGCGGACTCTGCGCCCGGATCACCTCTGGGATCATGGAAGAAGGCGTCGACCCGCACCAAACGGCGCATTGCCGCATCATGCTGCCGGACAACCAGTCGATCGTCACCGAGGTTGAACTGGTGCACGTGGATGCCCCGCAACGGGCCCGCGTCCCCCGGGTGCGCGCCCGCTTTAACAATATTTCCCCCGCCGCAGAGCGACGAATCTCGCAGCTCTGTGCGGAAATCGAGCGCATGCAACGGCAGCGACGTTAGTCGCCTCCTGACATCAGCGGCAGCGTCGGCGCAGCACCAAGCAGCGTCTCGAAACCCGCCAGATCCGTAGGCCTGTCCAGATCGTGACGCAGCGGCAGCGCCCGCCAGCGTAGCCCCAGAGACTGGCAGCGCGTGCAGGTGTCCTGCATGACGGACGGCGTACTCCAGCGCATGTCGTTTAGCAGGTCCGGTTGCGGGCGATGCAGCCCCAGCAACCAGTAGCCGCCGTCAGCAACCGGCCCCAGCACCACGTCGACCTCGAGGGCGAGCCAAGCCGCCGCCGCTTCGAGATCTTCAAATTGCGCATCCAGCAGGTCGCTGCCCATCAGTAGCGCTTGCGGCGCCTCCGTTAACGCTAGTGTCAGCGCGTTTGCCATGCGCGCCCCCAGATCCTCGCCCGCCTGCAGCCGTAGCGTGCAGCCCTGTGCCTGCGGCAAATCGCGAAAATACGCGAGGCTGGCCGGATCTACGCAGGCGAGCACACGGGGGCCCGGCCAACGGGCGAGCAGCGCGAGACTGCGCCCCAACAAGAGCGCGTACAGCCGGGCGGCCTCGACCGCCCCAAGCGCCGCGGCAAGGCGCGTTTTGACCAGGCCAGGTTGTGGACCACGTGCGAACAGGATTAACGCGGTGCGTGCCGCGTGATTCATCGGACTTGCCGATACCAAACGGCAAGGCGCGCCGGCGCGACGCCCATGAAATAAGCCAGCCGCAGACCCCACATCAGCAGCACCGTCCGGAGCACCCCACCCTGCACCCAGCGACGCGCCGAGGTCCGCACACATGGCCGCAGGCAAGCGGGCTTGCATAGCCTGCGCAGCTGCGCGGACAAGGCAATGTCTTCCATCAGCGGAATAGGCGGATATGCGCCGCAGCGCTCAAAAAGCCCCCGGCTGACGAAGATCGCCTGATCGCCGGTGGCAATGCCGGTAAGCCGCGAGCGCCAGTTCATCATCGCTGCAACTATCCATAAGGCGAGACCCGGCGCGTCCAGTTCAACATCAAACCGCCCCCAGCAGGGGGCCTGCGGCAGCGCTCGCAACGCGGCCTGCGCCGCTGCGGGCAGGGCGGTATCGGCGTGGAGAAAAAGCAGTAAATCTGCAGCACTCGCAGCTGCCCCGGCGTTCATTTGCGCGGCCCGACCGCGTGGCGCGGCGAGCACGCGGTCGGCGCCGGCGGCCGCCAGCTCGCGGCTCTGATCGGTACTGCCCCCGTCAACCACGATGACTTCAGCCCCCGCGGCGCGCCAGGACTCCAGCCTGCGCAAAGCTTCGACCAGCGTCGGCGCCTCATTCAGCACCGGCAGGATGATGCTGAGCCAGGGCCGGCTCATATCGCCGACAACGCGCCCCCGCAGCTGCTGCCGCTGCCCGCCGTACAGGCAAAACAATGCGGACCAACGGCGATCGGGCGGCCGCCGAGCTCAGCAGGCTTCAAGTCAGCCAGATGCACCCGCTGGCCGCCGCCCAGCGGCATGCCCAGCATCTGGTTGAAGTCGCAATCGTGCACCTCGCCCTGCCAATCAACGCTAAGCAGGCTGCGGCACATCACGGCCGGAAGGTTCTCGTCGCGGTGCGCGGTCTGCAGCATCTGCAAGTACGACTGATAGTGCCCATCGCGCTCCAGCGCGTGGCGAAACCGTGCGATCGGGACGTTGGCCAAGGTCAGCAGATGGTTGAAACGAATCCCGTAGTCCTGCGCCAGTCGCTCGCGGTAGGTCGCTTCCAGCGCCGCCTGCGCGGGGGGCAGATGCGGTCCCAGCGGGTTGTAGACGAGGTCCAGCACCAGACCCCGTGCCGAATCGCCATAGCCCAGCGCGTTCAAGCGCCGCAGACCGCGAATACTTTTTTCGAACACGCCCTTGCCGCGCTGCAAGTCCACGTTGTCCGGCCCGTAGCACGGCAAGGAAGCCACCACCCGCACGCCCTGCCCGGCCAGAAAATCAGCCAGGTCGACCTGACCCGGCTCTTCCAGAATGCTCAGGTTACAACGGTCAATGACTACGAGCCCGGCCGCCCGCGCCGCACTCACCAGCGGCCGAAAGATGGGGTTGAGCTCCGGCGCGCCGCCGGTCAGGTCCAGGGTTTTAACACCGGCCTCGCGCGCAAAGCGCAGCGCGAGTTCGGCGGTTTCGGTCGACATCTGCTCGGTGCGATTGGGCCCAGCGTCCACATGGCAATGCGCGCAGGCCTGGTTGCAGCGATAGCCGAGATTGAGTTGCAGGGTCTCGAGCGCCGCCCGCCGCAGTGGCGGGAAATCCCTCAAGGGCAAGACAGGCGGCAAGTGGGCAACTTCATTCACGGGCTGGATCTCCGGCGGTAGGCCCGGATGATTGCAGCCCGCGTCGGGCCGCGCAACGAAATGCGCCCGGCGGGCTGGCGCAAGCCGCACTCGCCCGCTAAACTCCCGGCCCTCACTCGTGGGGCTGTAGCTCAGCTGGGAGAGCGCTGCGTTCGCAATGCAGAGGTCAGGGGTTCGATCCCCCTCAGCTCCACCAATTTTCTCCGCCGCCGACCGCATCGAACGGGCCGGCATACCCTCCCTTGGGGAAGGGCAAGCGTACACAAACTTCGTTCCCGCCTCCGTCGCCATCAAAAGACACGCGCTCCCCCACCGGGCCGCATCAGCAATGGCGTCTTTGACGCGCTCGTTCAGGCCGACACCTCAGGCGCAAAACCTTCGGTCGCTCACTTTGACCCCCGTCGAGCAGGGCCCCGTTGCGCCTCAATAGACCCTCACGGCATTGGCCTTGAAACCCGCCCAAGCCGCCACCCCGGGGCGCAATCCGAGCCGCCGCACCGTTTCATGGGTCACCAGCGCGTAGAGGCGTTCGCCAACATCAAGCGTTACCCGTACCTCGCCATCTTGTTCGGCAAGCGCGATAACCCGACAAGGAAACTCGTTGCGCATGCTCGACTCCAGCAGACGGGCCGAGAGCACGACGTGGGCAGGATCAATGACGACCCGGGAGCCGTTGCGGACGTGGTCTGCAACCTGAATCACAAGCCGGCCGGTGTCGAACGTGTGCCGGTCGGGATCCAGATGGCCCGGGTAGTGATTCAGCAGCATGCCTTCCTGCGTGCGCCCACCGATCAGGCCAATCACCTGCTGTGCCAAGCGGGCCGCCAGCAGGTGATCATGTGTAGAGAAAATAATCTTGCCTGTCCGGGTGGAAGTCAGCGTCGACATCAACTCGGCGAGGTCCTCGGTCGCGTGCGCATCGAGGTAGCTGAAAGGCTCGTCAAGCAGCAAGACCGCTGGTTCCAGCGCCAGAATCCGCGCAATGGCGAGCTTTTGCGCTTCGCCGCCGGAGAGCCCCCGCACATGCCGGGACGCGATCGGCGCCAGCCCCAGACGAGCCAGCGTTTCCCGGGTCTGACGCTGCACGTCCAAGGGCGCATGCCCCTGGATTCGCAGCGCAAGTTCCACGTTTGCGGCGACGGTTCGGTCAAAGAGGAATGGACGCTGCGGCACCAGACCGACGTCCCGATGGTGACGTGTCCGTTGAGCAGCACTGACCCACTCGCCCTTGAAGCGGATTTCACCTTCGTTCGGCGCGGACAGAAACGCGAGCAGTTCAAGCAGCGTGCTTTTCCCCGCGCCGTTGGGGCCCACCAGCGCGGTGATGCCGCCCTCGGCGATCGCTTGCGCATCAACGGTCAGAATAAGACGCCCCTGCCGCCGCACTTTCACGTCCTTGAGCGAATAAAGCGGCGTCATTCGGGCCGCCGGTCTAACAAGCTGAGCGCAAGATTTGTCAGCAGCGCGACCAGCAGCAGCAGCAACCCCAGCGCCAGTCCGAGCGCAAACTCGCCCTTGCTGGTCTCCAGCGCAATCGCAGTGGTCATAGTTCGGGTGTAGTGGGCGATATTGCCACCGAGCATCATCGCGACGCCGACCTCACCGATGGCGCGCCCGAAGGTAAGGATGGTTGCCGCGACCACCGGCCGTCGACATTCGTGAAGCACAATGCAGGCCTGCTGATATCGCCCTGCCCCGAAGGTCCGACAGGTAAAGATGATGCGAGGGTCGGCGGACTGCGCTGCCGTCCACACCAGATTCCATAGCAAGGGGATCACCAGCACGGTCTGGCCGATGACGATCGCCAGCGGGCTGAACAGCAAATTGAAGCTCCCAAGCGGACCCTGCCGGGATAGGAGTCCATAGAGCAGGAGCCCAACCACCACCGTCGGCAGCGCCATCAAGGCATTCAAGCCGTGCCTCAACACCTTCTTGCCCGGAAATTGCGTAATTGCGACACCAATCCCGGCGGGGATTGCCAGCACGGAAGCGATAAGCACCGCGGCACACGAGGTGGCCAGCGAGGTGCGCACAATCGCGACCAGTTCGGCGTCTGCGCTCAGGATGAGAGCGAGCGCACGTGCGAAGGATTCGGCAAAAAACTCCAAGGGCGTTACAAACTCCGCGAGTGCCTAGTGGCCGGCAGTTGGCCTGAACAGCATCTCGCCGTCCACCTTGAAGGCACCGATGAGGCGCTGGCCGTCAGCTCCGGTCAGGAAGTTGGCATAGGCCTTGGCCAGCTTCACATTCGTGTTCGGATGACGCGCGGGATTCACGCTCATCACGTGGTAAGGGTTGGCGAGAACGGGGTCGCCCGCATAGAGCAGTTTCAGCCCAAGCTTCCCCCGCAGCGCCAGCCAGGTGCCGCGATCCGCGAGGGTGTATGCCGGTTTCTGATCCGCAATCTGCAGCACCGGCCCCATGCCCTGACCGGCGGACAGATACCACTTGCCATCCGCCGCCACCGCCGCGGCCTTGAACAGAGCCTGTTCCTTTACGTGGGTGCCGCTTTTGTCCCCCCGCGAGACATACCAGGCCCCGGCTTTGGCGATGCGGGCAATCGCGTCGGCGCCCGAAGTCGCCTCGGCCACGCCCGCGGGGTCGGATGGCGGACCGACGATAACGAAATCATTTTCCATCACCGCCCTGCGCTCGACGCCGGCGCCCTCGGCCAAAAAGGCTTCTTCGGCGGCGGGATCGTGCGTCAGCAACACGTCGACATCGCCGTTGCGTCCCAGCGTCAGCGCTTTGCCGCTACCTACGGCGATGACGTCCACCTTGACCCCGGCCTGCTGTTCGAAGGCCGGATTGATCGCCGCCAGCAGGCCAGAGTCGCTCGTGCTGGTGGTGGTAGCCAGACGAAGACGCTCCTCTGCGTGTGCGGCGAGCGCGCTGATCACAAGTAACGAGGCGACAAGGAACTGTTTCATGGTTGTCCGAGAGCGTTGGCAGGAGTCGATCGTTTCGCCATCGCGCCGGAGGTGCAATAGGCACAAAGTTGCAATATCGCAGGTGCTCTTGAATCGGCTAGCCTTCACGGCCCCAAATTCACGATGGAATCTGGAATTAATGCCTATTCGATCCGCTGCCGCCTTGCTGTTAGCACTTACCGTTCCCGCTTTCGCCGCGCTGGCCGCCGAATCTTCGCGCCCGACGCCTTTCCGATTGCAGGAAGCACTAAAGCTTCCCGACTGGCTATCCGTGTCGGTCCAGAGCCGTTATCGCTACGAAACGCTGGATGGGCAGTTTAGAGCCGGCGGACAAGGCGGCGATCAGGCACTCCTGATGCAAACGACCGCGCTGCTGGAAGCGGGCTCCAAACAAGCCCGACTGGGGCTTGAGATGATCGACGCCCGCGCTGTGCTGGACGACAGCGGTACACCGCTCGACACCACCATCGTCGGCGCGGCTGACTTACTGCAGGCCTACGGCGTTTTCAAGTTTGACAACCTGGCCAATCTGAACGGCGCCAACGAATTGCGCCTGGGACGACAAACGATTGATTTTGGGTCCCGCCGATTGTTGGCCCGTAATCGCTTTCGCAACACCATCAATGCGTTCACCGGCGCCGACTGGAAATTTGCCGCCAACGACGGTTGGTCGAGCGAAGTGTTCGTCGCCGCGCCCGTCGTGCGTCTACCCGGCGACAAACCTTCGCTGCTGAATGACGATGCGGCTTGGGACGAAGAGGATTTCGGCACCGTTTTCTGGTTGATCGGCGTCCGCTCCGCTCCGCTGCTCGCCAAGGCGCGACTGGAGGGTTACGTGATGGGCCTGCACGAAAGTGATGAGGTATTTGCCACGCGCAACCGGAATATCGTGACCCCGGGTTTTCGCTTCTTCCGCGAACCCGCGGCCGCCGCATTCGACTATCAACTCGAAGTCATCATGCAGGCCGGCACCGTCCGCAGCGACGACAAGCCAAGCACGATGAACGATCTCGACCACTTCGGGCACTACGAAACTGTCCAGGTCGGTTACACCTTCAAGGCACCATGGTCGCCGCGCGTGGCGGCGATGTTTGACTACGCCAGCGGTGACGGCGATCCGGGCGACAATCGGAGTGGGCGCTTCGATAGCCTGTTCAGCGCTCGCCGCTTCGACTATGGGCCGACCAGTCTGTGGGGCGCATTCTCGCGGGCTAATCTCGTCTCGCCTGGTGCACGAGTGACCGCAAAACCCTTACCTGAGGTACAGACGATGCTGGGCTACCGCGCGTTCTGGTTGGCCGAGGAACGCGATGCCTGGGCGGCAGCCCGGGTTGCAGATTCCTTGGGACAGTCCGGCGACTTCATCGGCAATGAATTCGAATTCAGCGTCAGCTGGACCGTGCTTCCGAAAAATCTTGCGCTGGAGTTCGGCGGGGCATTCCTGCTTAACGGCGACTTTCCTGGCAAGGCGCCGAACGCGACCGGTGCCGGTGATTCAAGCTATCTGTACACGCAGGTTTCGCTCGCCTTCTAGGCAATCGCTGAAGGCTGGCGCCTGCCAATACCGAAAGGTGGACATCAGTCCCGCCGCGATTTTCCGGTGGACTTGTTCTGGCGCAGCAGCTTGTCACTGGCGTTTACCGCGCCACCGACAGCACTGACTGCCGTTCAATTCGCGAGGGCCATTCTTGGGCGCGACGCTCTGGGCTATCCTCGCCAAGAAACATCAAGCATCGCCTCATGACCGATATCCGCCACCGCGTCCTCACCGCCCTCGCCCTCGAGCGCACCCCGGGTTTCAACTACTCGGGCAATTACCTGGGCACGCGCTTCATTGACCTCACGCCGCCGCACGCGGTGATTGAAATCGACCACGGCCTGCACTGTGAAGACCCCTCTGGCGAAGGCGACATCGCCGCGATCTGTCTGCTGGCAGATATCTCGATGGGCAGCGTGGTGCGCGCGCAACTCTCGCCCGAACAGCGTCTGGCCACCGTCAGCATGAGTCTGCAATTCACCGGCGCGCCGCGGCTGGGTCCGTTCAGCGGCGTGGGCGAATTTCTTGAGTTCGTGGACGGCGCCGACAGCCGGCAGGGGCTCTGCCGGGTCAGCCTAAGCGGCGCTGGGCAACGACTGTTGTTCGGCACCGGGGCCTTCATGGTGATGAAGCCGCCGCCGGGCCGCACGATGTATCCGCTGGTCAGCGCGGTGCATGCCAACGCTGCCCCGCTCGACGACCACGATTTGAGCGCAGACGAAGAAGCCCTGCTGCGACGCGCCGAGGCGGCAATCAATGCCTGCGGCGGCGGCCGGGGGTTTCTGCGTCACTTCTGGGGATTTGTCCCGCAGGCCAGCGCCGAGGGCGCCCGGTGCACGGTCGGCAACGGGCCACATCTGGGGAACCGGGTGGGGCATTTGCAGGGCGGGCTGCAACTCGGGATGGCGATTGTGACCGCCGAGGCAGCGCTGCCGCCCGGCTGGATGACATCGGGTATTTCTGCGTTTTTCATTGGCGCCGGCGTGGGCGCCGAGATCACCGCCGAAGCCCGCGTCGAGCATCAGGGACGGAACACGGCGGTCGTCCGCACCCGGCTCACCGCGCCGGGTGGGCAGCGGGTGCTGGACGCCACCACCACGCATATTCGCCGCACCTGAGCGCTACCGCCGGCGCGCCGGCGACTTGCGTCTAGCCCTTGTGAATAGGGTCTACCCACAGCACGGTTTCGGGCTTCTCAATGGGCTCGATATTGAGATTGACCACCACCGCCTCGTTATCGCTGCGCACCAGCACGCATTCCAGCGTGTCATCGGTAGAGGCGTTGATCTCCTGATGCGGCACATACGGCGGCACGAAAATAAAATCCCCCGGACCCGCCTCGGCGGTGAACTCCAGCTGCTCGCCCCAGCGCATGCGGGCCCGGCCCTTAATCACATAAATCACGCTTTCCAGCGCGCCGTGGTGATGCGCGCCGGTCTTCGCGTTGGGATGGATGTGCACGGTGCCGGCCCAGATTTTCTGGGCGCCGACGCGCGCCAGGTTGATCGCCGCCGCGCGGTTCATGCCCGGCGTTTGCGCGGTGTTGGTGTCCAGCTGGTCGCCGGGAATGACTTTAACCCCGTGCAGTTTCCAGTCGACCGGCGCGTGGTCGTGGCCGTGATCGTGGTCGTGCGGATGATGAGGGTCATGGCCCATGGCGCGCTCCGGAAAAGGGTGGACAGGCCTCGACCCTAACCAAGAAGCGACGCCCGAACAAGCAAGGCCTCGCCGATTTTGCGCGTGAGGGTGTGACGCCCGGAATGGCGGCGCCCCGCACGTCCCTCAGCGTCAATCTCCCTCCCGCAAGCGGTCGGCCTCGGGATACAACGCGATGAGCGCCGCCCACTGCAAATCGGCGACCAGCGCCAGCAGCTGCACGCGGAAACCTGCGCATGCGCTGGGGTCAACGACAGCCTCTGCCCGGCTCGCCCACAGCGCCTCAAGCGCCGCGTGTCGGCTGGCCAGCAACGCCGGCACCGCCTCTCGCCAGCGCGGCTGCTCGCGCTCCAGCGTCGCGGGACCACGCCCGCGCCCGGCGTGCGCCACCACCAGATAGGCCATCAGTAGCCGCGCGATGAGTTCATTCAGCGCGGCCGGACTCCACTCCACCCAGTGGCTACCGCTGCCGCTGATGCGATTGAACTCCAGGGCCGCCACCCGGCCGCCCACCAGGCCGGCAGCACCGCCCAGCAGCGCGCCGAGACCGAGGCTGAGGCCGCCGGTCATCAGATCCGTCAGCAGCCCACCCAGCATGCCGCCGGCAACCGGACCGAGGGCAGAAATCAGACGCTCACCGCCGCGGGCCGCCTTGCCTGGCGTCACCGCAAGGCCGGCCTCAATGTCGTTCCGCATGCGGGCATCCAGTCCGTGCGCTGCGATCAGCGCGGTCACCGCCTCGCTGGTGGCGGTGCCGGCCTGCGCGCGAAGCGCCGCACCGGCACTTGCCAGGTCGGGGCTGCGCCCAAGCAGGCGGTCGACATAGCCGCGCAGCCGGCCCTGCCCGGCCGGCGCCTCGGCCTCGACCCGCGCCAGCGCGCAGGCGGTCACACAATCAGCCAGCGCGGTGGCCGCCCCGCTGAACACACGCAAATGGCGCGCGCGCAGTTCATTCGCCAGACGCCGCAACAGAGCCCGCCGCGCCGGCGCCGGCAAGGCCTCTTCAATCGCCGCCAGCAAGCGAAACTCCTGCACCCAGCAGCGCGTAAAGGCGTCCAGCGCCAGCACCGTCCGAACCTGCGCGAACGGCGCGAGCAGCTGCGTCCAGGCGCTGATGTCGGCCGCATCCTGTTCCAGCGTGCGCTGCTCGCCCAGCTGGTTTAACAGCACGATCACCGGCTTGCCGGTCCATTCGATGATCCGCATCTCGCTCAGCACTTCGGCGCTGGCCGCCGGAAAGTCCGCAGCATTGACCAGATAGAGCACCACGTCCGCGCTGTCCTTCACCGTGTGCAGCGCGAGCTGGCTGTAATAGAAACCCGGATTGGTCAGCCGGTCCCACACCTGCCGCAACAGCCAGCCAAGCGGCGTGCCGGACAGCCGCATACGTTGTTCCAGCCGCTGGCTGTCGCCAAAGCCCGGCGTATCCCACAGCTTCAGCGCTTCGCCCTGCGCGGTCTCGAGCCACGTGTAGCGTTCGGAGAACTGCGTGACGTGCGCCTCGTCCCGCACCTCGCCCACGTCCTTGCCCAGCAGGGTGCGGAGCAAAGTGGTTTTGCCGACGTTGGTGTGCGAGGCCAGCGTCAGTTGGATGCTGTCAGGCGCCGTGTCCGGGCTCATGGCGCGGCCCCCTCGCCCAAACCTAGCAGCGCGCGGAAAGCGGCCGCATGCGCGTGAGGCTCAAGCCCGACCAGCGGCAGGCTCAACACCCGCACTCCGGCCGCAGCGGCAAAGCGGCGCCACCCGTCCCGGCGCTCGGCCAGTCGCGCCGAGCCTTCACCAAAGCGCTCGCGGAAGCGGCTTTCGTCCAGCAGCAGCGCCACCGGGAGGCGCGTCTCCCTGCGGAGCAGCGGGCCATGGGTATCGGCTTCCGGCGTGCTCGCGAGGTCGCAGACCACCAAGGCATGCGTCGATGCCGGCGGCGTGGGCGGCAGGTGTTCAGCAGCCGGCCCGGCCTCGTCCAGCGTCAGCGCCACGGCGTCCCCCAGGGCAGCGGCGACCAGCGCGCGCAGACCGGCCTCGGCCGGCGTCGACAAAGCGCGCGGGAACACCATCGCCGCCAGTTGGAGATGGCCGGTCAGCGGCGGCAACGCGCGGGCCTGCGCCGCCGCGTGGAGGCGCGCCAGCGGCGCGAAATACGGGTCCGCCAACGGCAAGGGAAAATTTGCCCACAGCCGCGCGGCCTGCCAGCGGCCAAACAGCGCCAGCAAGAGGCGCGGCAGCACCACCACCAGCCCCAGCATCAGGGCATAGCGATGAATCCACGGCGCGGCCGAGGCGGCCGCAGCGGACAGCCGGGTATCGTGGCGCAGGGCGTCGAGTGTCGTGCTGTCAGGTAACGGAATGCCGGTCAGCGCCGTGGTCGGCCACAGCAGCGTCGCCAGCCAGGCCTGCGCCTGCCCGGCGTCGATGAAGGTGCTGCCCCAAGTCACGCGGTATTCGGCGACCAGCCCGCGACCATACATGCCCGCGATCAGCCCCAGCGCCAGAGCCGCGCTGGCGAGATGGAGCGCACTGAGGAATCGTGCGGTCAGGAGGGGGCGCGCGGCCGCGTGCCAGTCCTGCAGGAAATCGACCACGGCCGGCGGCGGGGTCGCGGCTCCCGGCGCCAGACGACGCTGCGCCTGACTGGCCAGCCAGACCGCGAACCGCCCTACCCGCCCGACGCGCCGGCGCTCCGTCTGGCCGCGACGCAGTATGGCGCGCATCAATAGCGCGGCAAAAAAAACCAGATTCCAGATCAGGACGGCCACGACCCCCGGCGCGAACAAATTGAAGCGGTCGCTGCCGTTAAAGAGGTTGGTCCCAAGTCCCGCGAGGAGTCCGAGCCCCACAAGCACGCTCTGCGCGCGCCGGAAGCTCGCATCGGCTAACGGCAAGCAGCTCAGCGCCGGCTCTCGCTGTTGCAAGCGGGCGCCGACGGCAGCGGCACGGGCCGCGAGAAAAACCTCGAAACTCTCCGCGGCACCGGGAGCGGCCAGCCCGGCGCGCGTGCAGTCCGCCCACTCACGCTCGTCGAGGACGCGCGCCGCGCCCTGCCGGGATTCAAAGCTGCGTGCGAGCAGCACCGCGCGGGCGGCCTCCAGATTCATGCGACTAACCACCGCGCGCAGCATGGCCAACCCGTCGCGGGCGGCAGCAAGACGATGGCAGAAAGGGGCACTGGCATGGATTCGGGTCTAAGGCGGCAAGCGCTTCACGGTAGAGACTCGCCCCGCGCGCCACAAGCCCGCGCGGTGGGTCCGGATCAGGGTGGCGCGTCGGGGACACCGAGGCGCTGGAAATCAGCGTCGCGCAAGCCGGTCAGCAGCATCTCGCCGTCGGCGCCAATCCGAAACTCGCCGTAGCGCGCGGATTCGTAGCGGGCGCCGGTGCCTTCCTGAAAGAAGAACGCGTTCGTCGCAAACTGCACCGCGCCGTTGCGCAGTCGGTAGCGCAGCGTCAGTTCATCCGCCGCCGGACGAATCGGCTCATCCCGCACCACCCGGCGGCGAAACTGCGCCACCTCGTGCGCGTCCGGCGTGACCAGCACATAGCCGTCAGCGGGGGTGGATGCGTCCAGTTCGCCAAACGCCGCCGCCACCAGTTGATAGCGCAGCGCCATGTAATCGCCCTGCATCAGCGAGCGTGGGTCGACCGGCGCAAGTTCCAGCAGCACCACTCGCCCCTCGCGCAGCAAATGCTCGCGCTGGACGATGGTCCAGTTAATCCCCGAGAGGATCAGTAAACCGGCAGCGACCGCCAGCCCCTTACGCATGCGTGTCGACCTCCGGCGGCGGCGGGCCCAGCAGCACGCGCAGGCCCGTCCGCGCGAGCAGCAGGACGCCGCCTGCGACGGCCAGCCACAGCGACTTCTCGAGCAAGGTCAGGCTGAGCGCGTAATAAAACC
>JALRCR010000070.1:0-262 GCA_023257255.1 Gammaproteobacteria bacterium
GAGCGGCAACGCCGCGACGCTACCGCCAAGCAGCCGACAGCCCAAGTCGGGGCAAAGCCCCTCCCACGAATACTGCTCGCTGCCGTGACTCAAGCGCCTTACCGGCTTACAGCTCGTCAAACACCAGCGTCGGCCCGCCGCATTTGGTCCAGTACTCGTTGTCGTAGTACTCGCGCCACTCGATGATGCGGCCGTTTTCGGTCAGCTCGAACATGCCGCAGACCTTCAGCTGCATCTGCCAGGTGTTGCTGCCGTCCCAGTC
>JALRCR010000070.1:272-7978 GCA_023257255.1 Gammaproteobacteria bacterium
CGGTGATGACCTTGTTCTCGTGGCCAAAGCAGTTGACCAGGATGAACTCCACGCGCTTCGCGGGCTTGAAGATCGACGCGATCATCCTGCGCACGTTTTGCTTGCCGCGAATGGCTTCCAGCGGCTGGTTCAGGTAGCACATGTCTTCGGTGCACTGGGCCATACAGGCGTCGACGTCGCGGTTGTCCCAGCCTTTCAGGAAGGCGCGCACCACGCCTTCGTTGCGCGCAATTTTTTCTTCGTAGGTCATGTGTGTTCTCCCATGCGTAATGCCGCCTGCGGGCGGTCGCCGTGTGGTGGGCTGGGCTTAGTCGAGATGCAGCACCGGGCCGCCGTTGTTAAACCACAGCCGGTTGTCGAAGTAGTCGCGCCAGCCGGTGATTTTGCCCTCGTCGTTCAGGTCGAACATGCCGATGCAGGGCAGCCGCAGGCGCCAGTCGCTGCCGGCCGGGTCGTCGTGAAACTTCCAGCAGTCCAGACGCTCCGTCACCACCACGTTGCCGCGGCCGAAGCAGTTGCGCAGCTCCCAGTGGACCTTGGTGGTCAGCTGCATGATGCCGGCGACAATCTTGCGCACGTCGCGCTGACCCACCACCGGCGCCAACGGCTGGTTGATGTAGACGATGTCGTCGGACAGGCAGGCCATGGCGACGTCCGGATCGAGCGCCTCCCAGGCGTCGATGAACAGCCGGACCTTGAACACATTACGGGCAATTTTTTCGGCGTCGGTCACAAACCCCTCCCCTCTTTTTGTGTGCGTTACGGACGGCGCCCGGTGATGGGCGCAGCCTGCATTTGGACGCTCACCATACGAGGGATGCAGCGCGGCAAGGGAGCGACGCTTCTGCCAATCTTTGTTACTTTGGTGACACCACCCGCCAAGAGCCCAGATGGACCGAACCGTCATCGAACAGATGCTGATGCCCGTGACCTACGGGCGCCACCTCGCGCGCCGCTTTCCGGTGGGGCCGCTGCTGGCCGGCACGGGCCTGAACCCGCAGGAGCTTGAGCATCGCGACCGGCGCATCACGGTCGGGCAGGCGCTGCAGTATGTGAAGAACGCGCTCGCGCTGGGCGAGGAGCCGGACTGGTATCTGGCCTGGGCCAGTTCGCTGTCCGATCACTTCCACGGCCCCATCAGCCTTGCCTTGATGAGCGCGCCGACGCTGGGCGATGCGCTTTACGCTTTCATCCGATTTTTCCCGGGCCGCGTGCCCTATCTGCACTTGCATGGGCAGCGCGAGGGCGAGTGGTTCCGCGCCGAGTTGCAGCCGTTGATTGATCTGGGCGAGTCCACGCCCCTGCTGGTCGAAACGCCGCTCATCATCCTGCAGCAGTATCTGGACACCGTGTACGGCGTCGACCTGCGCCAGACCCGCGTGATGCTGGCCTACCCGCCAACGCCCTATGCCGGCTGCTATGCGCGTTACTTCCACGGCGAGGTGCAGTTCGGCGCGCTCCGTCACGCGCTGGAGGTGCCGGTGGCGTGGCTGGCCAGACGCAATCTTGAGTTTCAGGCCTCCAGCTGGGCCCACGCGCTGGCCCAGTGCGAGGCCACGCTGGCGAGCAGCGTGGAGCGCTCGACTCTGGGCGATCTGCAGCGTCTGTTGAGCATTGCCTTCGCCAAGCCCGAACGCGAGCGCGCGCTGCCCACGCTGGCCGAGGTCGCGCGTGAACTGCACCTCGCCCCGCGCACGCTGATCCGACGGCTGCGCCATCTCGGCACGACCTACCAGGCCGTGACCGACGACTTCCTGCGTGCCCGCGCGCTCGAACTGCTGGCCAACGACGGCGTAAAAATCAAAGCCGTCGCCGCCGCCCTCGGCTTCACCAACCCCGCCAACTTCGGCAAGGCGTTCAAACGCTGGTTTGGTGTGTCGCCCGGCAAATACCGCGCCGGCGACGGCCGCCGCTAGACTCCGCGCCGCGCGGCGGCATCTCCGCTACTATTGGCCCCGGAAGAGCGACATCTCCCGGTGGGGTGCCCGGACTTCAAATCCGGTGGAACCTGCAAAAGCAGGTTCGGTGGGTTCGACTCCTACCTCTTCCGCTAAATCCCTTTCCCCCCGAAACCCCAGCGTGGAAACCAGCCGTGGGCTCGATTCACCGTGTCATTCGACTGCAGACGCAATCCCGCAATACGCGGCCGATAAACCTGCCGCCCTGCACCCCATGAGCACCGGCATGATCCGCGCACTGTGCGCCAGCATGATATGCACGCTGCTGCTCGCGGGATGCGGCCAGTCCGACGACCCGTCCGCCGAGGACTCCACCGGGGCCGACGCTACCATTCAACGCCATTTCAAGCTCGTTGAACGATGGTCAGCGCGATGGTGCGCTGACGAGGACTGGGAGCGACTCGATACCTGCGAAGGCAGTCAGAACATCAATGAGGCACTTGGCGGCGTGCAGGCGCTGGCGGGCGGGAGTGCCGCGCCACCCATGACGACAGATGCCTCGACCGCCACGACGGCCTGTCTGAACGCCGACGGCGCCGCCATGGCGCATCTGGATGCGCTACTGGAAAACGGCGCGCGGGTGGTGGTGTGGGGCGAGCAGGTTCGTCGCTACCGCGCCCGCACCGAACCCGCCAGCGGAAAGAAGGACTATCACCTCATCTTTTGCGAGTACCGGGACATTGTGCTTGAAGGCCCAGAAGGCTTACTGCGCGAGTAGCTGCGCCAGAAAACTTCAAAAGGAGCGCCGAGGTAAGACTCGCGCATCACGTTCATTCAGCCAGGTCGGGGCAATTCCACAGCTGACCTGAGTCGGGCGGACGATTGGCCGGGCTGTCGTGCCGCCGCACGGGTCTAAAGTCGCGACGACAACTCGCTGAGCGCCCTCTGCAGTTTTGCTCGATTACCCGGCGCCCGATTCACGAACATCGGGCTAGGATGAGGCATCTCCAGCATCTGAACCTCAGGGCGAAACGCCTCGATCAGATCTTTGGCGTGGCGCGCTTTTACGCCAACGCATACCGCAAAGCGCAATCGAGGGAGCAGCAACAGCAACTCCCGCAGCCAGTGCACCGCCGGGCGGATGTCCTCCGCGCAAGCCGGTCTGATCTTGCGCCCCGATCCGATGTACCAGGGTACGATGTTCCACGTCACGGTCCGCCTGCGATCGATCCCTGCAGCGGCGTTCGCCAAAAGGAAATTTTTTGCTGATTCGTCCGGGTTATCTCGAGAAACAAATCCGCTGGCGATGGCTTTGGGGCCAGGCGCCTCGAGCAGGAAGAGAACCTCGGCCTCAGTTCCCCCATCAAGAGGGTCAAAGTTCGGGATCATGAACCCCTGACCTACAGTCTCGCGAAGACGGTGAACGAAAGATGTCAGCTGAATGACGTGAGATTGCTGCAGTAGCTGCTCGCGCAAGGCCCGAACTTCCGGACGGGCGAGCGACTTTGCCATCTCGACCTCGGCCAGCGGGGCTGGCTGTCTTGAGGCGTGTGCTGCACTGGGCGTTGTGTCCGCGGGCGACATCAGAAGCAAACCTTTCTAAGCCTATCGCATGCGGATGCCCCAAACCCGCGCCCTCTCAGACGCGGGCCCGGCGACCTCATCCTCAGCTGTTCAGAATCAGCTCGTTGTCGATAAACCCGTCGTTGTCTTTCACGAAGCCTTTCCAGATTTTCATGTACTCGACGAAGGTGTTGCTGAGCCCCTCGGCGCGCAGGTGCTCGGCGGAGACCGGCAGGCTGACGGGCGTGAAGTTGGGGTCGGCCTGCAGGCGCTTCGGATAGTCGTGGTGCAGGATCGCGGCGCGGCCCAGCATTACCCAGTCGCAGCCGGCGTCGAGCGCGCGCTGGCAGTCGGCGGCGGTGTTCAGCTTGCCGGCCACGCCGAGGCGCACGCCCTTGCGGTCGAGTTCGGTGAAGTAGGACAGCAGGGTCTTGCCCTGCGCGCCGGCGTCTTCGGGCATCTTGAAAACGTCCCACATGGACATGTCGAGATACTCGATCACATCTTCGCGCAGCAGGCGCGCGGCGACCTGCACGACTTCGTCGAGCTTCATGCCGAAGCGTTCCGGCGACAGGCGCACGCCGATGGCGAAGTCCTTGCTGCAGCGGCTACGAATGCCGTCGATGATTTCAAAGATGAGGCTGGAGCGATTCTCCAGCGAGCCGCCGAAACGGTCGGTGCGCTGGTTGATTTCCGGCGACAGGAACTGGGCCAGGATGTAGCCGTGGGCGCCGTGCAGCTCCACGCCGTCAAAGCCGGCCTGTTCGGCGCGCTGGGCGGCGCGAATGAAGGCTTCGATCATCGCTTCGACTTCGGCCGTGGTCATGGCGCGCGCGCCCCACTTGGCGTTGTCGGAGGCGGACAGCGGCTGCATGCCAATGATGTCTTTCGGCGCACGCATGCCGCCGTGGTAGAGCTGGACGACGGCAATGCTGTTATTGGCCTTGATGGTCTTGGCGAGGCGGGTGAGGCCGGGCAGGTGGTCGTCGGAGAAAATGCCCATCTGCCCCGGAAAGCCCTTGCCTTCGGCCTGCACGTGCGCGGCGCAGGTCATGGTCAGGCCGAAGCCGCCTTCGGCGCGCTTGGTCAGCCAGATGAACTCGTCTTCGGAGCACACGCCGTCCTCATGGCTTTGTTGATTGGTCAGCGGCGCCAGCATGAAGCGGTTCTTCATGGCGGGCCCGCGCTTGAAGGTCAGGGGCGAAAACAGCGAAGTCATTGGCACTCTCTCAGTCTTTGTAAGGTTCGTGACGTCGGCCCCGGCGCGGGGCGCGGGGGACGACGGGGGCGATTCTAGCAAGGCTGGGCGGTGGGCGGGTTCGGATCACAGGGATTCGCAGACCCGGAGCGGAACGAGCGCCTGCGGTGGGCTTGGTGAATGTGCCGGGGACTATCGCGGCGCGCGCGCCGCTCCCACAGAAAAGCCATCCCTGTGGGAGCGGCGTGTACGCCGCCACTGGATTTGGCGAATGTGCCGAGGATTATCGCGGCGCGCGCAAGCTCGCCCCTATTCCGCGACCTTTATCGCGAGCGCCAGACGTTGCGTCGCTTCAAGCGTAAACGCAGCCTCGCTGAAGCGCGGCGCGCGCAGGCTGGGCCGCAGGTTGCCGGAAACGCCCCAGGCCTCGGTCGGCACGCCGAGGAAGCTGGTGTCGACGCGGCCGTTGGCGTTCGCGTCTTCCAACACCACCACGGCCCACTGGCCGGCGGGGACCTCATGGAACTCGCAGATCGGGTCGCCCGGGGTTGCCGTTGCGCGCAAGCGGCGCGCCGCACCCGGGTCGGTCGGGAAGCCGGCTTCACTGGCGAAGAGCGCGCAGACGAGCTGCCCGGTGGCACTGCTGCCGGCGATCCTGACCTCCACCTCAGCGGCGTAGAGCGCGGGCTGCATCCCTGCCAGCAGCAGCCACAGACACCGGCGCATGCGGGCGTGCCGGGCGCTCATACAAACAGCGCCCACAGCGCGTGGCCGATCAGACGATTGGGCAGCAGCGTAAACAAGCCGGTAATGACCAGCGCGCCGAGGTAGATCGAAATCATCGTGAGCCGGTGCTGCTTCACCCGATGCGCACGCGCCGCACTCACGCCCAGCACCAGCGTCACCAGCGTGAACACCGACAGGCCGTGGATCCACGAATAGCCCGCGGGTCGATAGATGGCGAACGACACGCCGGCCACGCTCGCCATGCTGATCACCCACAGCCAGCCGCCGATGCGATGCGCGCGATGCCCTTTGCGCCCTTTCAACAGCGCGGCGCCCAGCAGCAAGGCGCCCACTGCCAGCGCGGCGTGAACAATGATGACCGGGGTCCAGGTATAGGCGGTGGGCATTGGGCAGGCTCCTCGGGGCTTTGCGATCGGGCAATTAAATTAGACACCGTCTAGACGAAACTAGCCATTTAATTAGACACCGTCAAGCCATACACTGCCGCCATGAACACCCGCAAGCCCGGCCGGCCCAAACTCGACCCCACCCGGGATCTCCGCACGGATCTGCTGAAAATAAGCCGCGAACTGCTGGAAGAAGGCGGTCCGGGCCAACTCAGCATGCGCGAGGTTGCGCGCCGCGCGAGCTGCACGCATCAGGCGCCATACCATCATTTTGAAGACCGCGAGAGCATCCTCGCCACGCTGGTGACCGAGGGGTTCAACACCCTGGCCAAGGCGCTGGCAGCTGCCAACGCCTTGGCGGAATCAAAAGGCGTGCGCGCGGCGCTGCTGGCCTCGGCCCAGGCCTACGTGCAATTCGCGCTCAGCCAGCCGGCGGTGTTTCGCATCATGTTCCGGCCCGACGTCTGCAATCCGGCGCGTTTCCCGGGCGTGCAGCAGTCCGGTGCGCTGGCCCACGCGGAGCTGCAACACCTCAACCGCATCGTCCACCAGCAGGCGGCCACGCCCGCCACCGCCGCCATCCTGTGGGCGCATGTGCACGGCCTGGCCTGCTTGATGATCGACGCGCCGGCCAGCGGTGCCATGGGCACCGACCGCGCCCGGCGCACCCATCTGCGAGAGGTCAGCGAGGCCTTTGCCGAGATGGTGCTGGGCGCGTCGCAGTTGCAAGCGCGACGCCGTTAAGCCGCCGTTGCGCCCACCCCGCGCGCGCCCATCAACAGCACGAAGCCCGCGGCGCAGCTCACCGCGGCAATCACGAAGATGGTGGGAAAGCTGGTGGCGAGCGCCACATAGCCCAGCGCGTAGCTGCCGCTCGCAAAGCCGATATTGAACGCGCCGTTGTAGGCGGCCATGGCCTTGCCGCGGGCGTCGGCCGGCGCGTGGTCCATGGCCACCGCGTTGAGCGCCGGAAAGAAAATGCCGTGGGTGATGCCGAGCAGGGCGCCGGTCAGGATGAGGCCAAGCTGCGGCAGCCAGATCAGCGACAGCGGGGCGAAGATGTAGGGCAGCAGCATGATCTTCGCCACCCGCAGTCGGCCCAGCCGGTCGGCCACACCGCCCAGCGTGATCCGCACGCCCATGGCGCAGGCCGAAAACGCGGCGAGATAAGCCGCCACACGCTCATAGCCGCAGGCCAGCGCCCACGGCTGGTAGAACGTAAACATCGAGCTGAAGGTCAGCCCGGCGAGCAGCGTGGCGGTCAGGATGCGGGCCATACCCGGACGCTTGAGCAAGTCGCCCATGGTGCCGGTGGCCGCATGCGACTGCGGGCGATGCCGCTCCGGAATCAGGCAGGCCAGAGCGGCAGCAATCAGCGAGCCGACCACCGTCGCCCAGAACACCAGCGACCAGCCGAACAGATTAGCGCCCCACTCTGCCAGCGCCGGCCCCAGCGCGTTGGTGGAGATCATCACCGCGCCGAACATGCCGATGGCCTGCCCCATGCGCTCGCGCGGCGCGATATCCGTCGCCAGCGTCGATAGGGCCAGATAGAAAAACGGCCAGCCAATGCCCTGCACCACGCGCAAGCTCCACAGCAGCGGTCCCACGCGGTCCACCAGCAAAAAACCTGCGCAGGCAGCGGCAAACAGCACGCAGCCGATGATCACAAACAGGCGCCGGCCGCGGCGATCCATCTGTACGCCCGCAAGGGGCATACACAGGACTGAGGCCACCAACGACACCGCGCTAATGCCGCCTATCGTGCCCGCGTCTGCATCAAGCACCACGGAGAGATATTTGGGCAGCAGGAAGTACGCGGAAAACGAGACCCCGATGATGGCGGTTGTAAACAGCAGCAGCACGAACTGCGGGGTGAACAGCGGGGGCGTCTTGGTGGTCAAGCGGGCGTCA
>JALRCR010000070.1:7988-14768 GCA_023257255.1 Gammaproteobacteria bacterium
ACCGCAGGGTAAAAGCGAAACGGGGTAAACCGTGTGGGGCAGGCTCATGCGGTCGCCACACGCTTCATCATGAACACGCTGTTGGGGTCTTCAACGTAGCTGCCAAACGGTGCGCACAACGCATAGCCACAGCGCGTATAGAGCGCGATGGCCGCGGTTTGCAGATAGCCGGTTTCCAGCGCAAAGCAGCGTGCGTCCCGCGCCATCGCGCTCGCCTCGAGCAACGACAGTAACTGCTGGCCCAGACCACGTCCGCGCGCAGCGGGCACCACATACATCCGCTTCAGCTCCGCATAGTCCGGCCCCAACACCACCGCACCGCAGCCCAGCGCGCTGCCGTCCGTATCGCGTGCCACGGCGAAGATCACCGCCGGCGCCAGCAGCGCGGCGAGGTCAATGCCGTGATGACTCTCCGGCGGATACAGCGGCCGCTGAAAGGCATCAAGCGCATCGATAAGCCGCAGCACATCCGGCTGGGCGGGGGATTCAAGCGCAAGGCGCATGGGCCACGGGATGCTCGGAGCTGGAAACAGTAGCTGCATTCTCCCCGAAACGGCGCGCGGCGTAAGCCCACATTCGGAGGGGGGCACGGCGCATGCGCCGAATCCAATCGCGGCCGACCGGCCGCCCGTAAGCGGGGCGCTAGCGGCATCGGCGGCTTTCTCCCCGCCGGAGTCTCTGGCAAGCCGGCCTCCCGAAGGGCGTTCTGGCTTCCGTTCACAGCGTCCATCACGCAGGCAAAACGCCCGCTTTCCGGCATGGCTTTTCGGCTGGTGCGGGCCGACATCCCGGGGCTACCGTGCGTGTTCGTCCCGCCTCGGAAGCCCTCAATGAGTACCAGAAACATCATGGTGATCGTCGCCAGCCTTGGCCTCGCCGCCTGCGCAGCCACCGGCCCCAACTACACCGCTGCGGTATCTAAACCCCGCCAGGACAGCGAGCGTTCAGCGCGGCTGGTGCTTTATCGGGGCGACAGCGTGGTCTCGCCGTTCGGGATGGCACGAGTACAAATCGACAACATCGAAGTGGGTGGCGTAGCGGACGCAGGCTTCAACTACTACGACGTGACGCCCGGCGATCACCGCATCGTGGTTGACCATGAGGGGCGTCCGGGCGAATGCCGAATCAAGGCCAGCGTAAAAGCCGGCGACACCGCGTATTTCAAGATCGAGCAGCGAGGCGCCAGCACGGCGTCGATGTTCATCGCTGGCGCCGGCTTGATCGGGGTCGCCGCGGCCATTGCCCTTGAAGGCAGCGGCGAACCCTGCGCTGGCACCTGGGAAATCCGTCCAGTTGGCGCCGAGGCGCTGGAGGAACTGAAAAACCTGAAAGAAACGCAGGGCAACGGTTAGCCCGTCCAGGCGCCTAAACCAAGCGCGCTCGACCATCGATCGCAGCGAGGCTGTGCGCCGCCATCACCGATGGTGTGAAGACTGCCATGCCGGGCGCGCGCCCAAATGGTGGCCACGGCGCCCCACGCAAACCGGCCACCCGGCGGTCCACGCTTGCCATTCACGGATGCCGCCTCGGGCCTTTCATCCGTTTTGGATGTTAAGGGCCTGAGTCTGTCACGCAGAGCCTGCACACTGCCCAGCCAATTCTTGCCGCAACGATGGCGCGGGTCCTGGACAGGTCATGGTGTTTTCCCGCTGTTTTCAATCACCTCGGTGCCAAATCGCTTGGCTTCTCCGCCAACGCGCCGGCATCGCGCTGTTCTGCAACCTGCTCGCTGCAGCCGCGCCTGAGGCACGCGCTGCCGAACTGCGCTGCCACTACGACTATGGCGGCGAGCACGCGGTCGTGGCGATTAAGCCGGCGGTCGATCCCTATACAGAAGGCAGCGTGGCGGTCGGGTCTTTTTTGCGACTGCGGATGGTCTGGCAGCGGGCGCCGTCGACGCTCGCCGCCCTGCACGTCTACACCTATGCGGTCGGGCCGGACGGGCCGGTCATCGTGCATCAGGGCAGTTGGCCCGAGGCGCAGTTTGCCGCGCAGGGTCGCTACGGCTTTACCGGCTTGCAGCGCGCTTATGAGCCGCCCGGTGCCAGCGAGGTGCAGTACTGGTGCGAGGCGCCGCCGTGAGTCTGCCACGCCTGCTGCTAGGCCTGTGGCTGCTCGGCATGTGCTGCCCGGTTGACGCTGAACCCACCGTCACCCTCGCCTTTGCCGGCGATTTGATGCTGGACGACGGCCCGGGGCGGGCTATTGCCGCGGGGCGCGACCCCCTGCAGGCTTTCGACAGTCTGCTGCGCGGCGTCGACTACGCGATTGGCAATCTGGAGTGTCCGGTAGGCAATATTGGGACGCCGGTCCCGGGCAAGTTCGAGGTCTTTCAGGCGACGCCCGCCGCGCTCGCGGTCCTTAAAGGACGCTTTCAAGGCCTGTCGGTGGCAAACAACCACGCCGGCGATTACGGCCGGGTCGCATTCCTGCACACCATGGCGCTGGCAGAGCAAGCGGGCTTTGCGCTGGTCGGCGGCGGGCCCGATTTGCGACGCGCCCACGCACCGCTGTGGATAGAACGGAACGGCCTGCGCATTGCCGTGCTGGCCTACAACGAATTCAAACCGCGCAGCTTTGAAGCCGGCCCGGACTGGCCGGGCGTCGCGTGGAGCGAAGATGCCGCCGTGGTGGCAGACATCCAGGCTGCCCGCGCGGCCGGCGCGGATCTGGTCATCCCGTTCATGCATTGGGGCTGGGAATATGAACCACAGCCCTCTGCGCGCCAGCGCACGCTGGCCCGCGTGATGATCGATGCCGGCGCCGACGTGGTGGTGGGCGGTCATCCGCACGTCACGCAGGGCGCCGAGTACTACCGCGGCAAACTCATCGTCTACAGCCTGGGCAACTTCATCTTCGACAGCTTCAAGACCAACGCCACCCGCACCGGCTGGCTGTTGCGTCTGACGCTTAACCGCCACGGCCTGACGCGCTGGGACACACACATCGCGTTCATGGATGAGGACGGATTGCCGCAGCGTAGACCCGGCGCCGCGAGCCCCTGCGGCAAGGCCGGCGACACGCAGGTAGAGAAATGCATCAACCAATAAATCCGCGCGCCGCTAAGCAGTTGCGCCGGGTTACCGACCACCGGAAGCCTGCCGGGCTGCCCTCGCCGCATGCCCGGCGCTTTGACCCCGACTTTCCCAACCCTGGAATTGATCCTCTATGAAGCAAATGACCTTGAAACAACCGCAGACGCTGCCGCGCCTTGGCCTTGCTAGCGCGCTGGGCGCGCTGCTGTTTACCGCCCAGATTGGGCCCGCCGCGGCCGCCGAAGTCCCCGGCAGCATCCGCATGTTCTCCGTTGGCAAAGGTCAGGCAGTGGACCCGGCTGGCTCGGGGAGCACCCACGAACTTGAACTCCGGGGCACGCAGGAGGCGTTCTTCATCCAGCAAAAACAGGAGCGGGTCGGACAGATCACGCTCAATCCCCGCAGCAATCAGGCCCAGATCACGTTCCGCCAATTGGCCAAAGGCAGTGAACCGCACGGCGTGACCATGTTCAATGGCGCGCCCTGGGTGTTGCTTGAAGGGAGCTCGGAAGTGGTCCCGCTGCTGGGTCGCGCTACCCGGGGCTTCACCTTGCAGCCCGATCTCTCGCATAACCCGGGCGCCGAAGCCGGACCGCACGGCGTGACCGCCTCCGGTGGCTTGCTGTGGTATGCGGGCAAGGAAGGCAGCGTGTTTGGCTGGGTCGATCCCGCGACCGGTCGGCAGGGTTCGGTCGCCGCGCCCCTGATTCCCGCCGGCGGCAGTTCGGGCGGCGATTCCGCCAAGCCCATCTGGGTGGCGCCGGCCAAAGGCGGCGGCGTGTGGGGAACCGAATTAGCCTCGTCCCGCATTTGTCTGGTGACGGTGAACAGCGCGGGCGTCACCCGCATCAAGGAATGGACGCTCGGCGATGACGGCGTGACCGACTATCCCATCGGCATCGTGGATGACGGCAAAGGCGGCGCGTGGTTCAGCGTAGAGGGGGAGCCCGGCGACCCGACGGCCTCCGGTTATTTTGGTCACCTGACCGCGGCCGGCAAAATCTACACCTGGACGGTACCCACGCGGTTTGGCCGTCTGGGCGGCCTGTCGCTGGATAAAAACGGCAATCTCTGGCTGGAATACACCACCTCGCTGCAGGCCAATCCCACCGCCACCATTGCCAAGGTGGTGACCAGCAAATTACCTCACCCAACGAGCGGTGCCGCCACCAAAATGGCAGCGGGCTATCGGCTTAACCTGCTCTCGCCCGGCGCTGCGCTGACCGAGATCCCGGTGCCGCAAGCCTCGGGCCCGGACCACTTCCTGCACCGGATTGTGGTGGACGCCACCGGCAAGCGCGTGTGGTTCAGCGACATCTGGGGCGATCAGGTCGGCGTGTACGTGGTGCCCTGAGCACAACTACCCGGCGCTGTCCGGTGCGCGACCTTAATCCGTCCCACTGGGCAGCGTCGTCCTGGCGGCGGCCATCCGGCGCCCCCTGTGCCACCGCTGCGGTGCTAGCCCTCCGGTCCGCGTGGCGCCCGTCGGGCGCGCTCTGCCGGGTGGCCTGCCTGTGGCTGTTGATGGCTGGCAGCGGGATGCTTCAGGCCGCTGACAGCAGCGCCTCGACCCTGCGCCTCGACCTCCCACCGCGACTGCAGTGGATGGCCAATTATGGCTACTGCGGCGAAACCTCTCTGGTCAGCGCCGGCCTGTACTACGGGCAATACCTCTCGCAATACGACATGCGCAGCGTGGCCTCCCGGCAACTCGCGCAACAGTTGCAGGCGTCCCAGTTGCTGCTCGGGGTCAACGATGCGTATGCGGCGAAGCGCGCGCATCTCAAGGCCGTGAGCTGGGTCAGGCCAGCGGGCAGCAGCGGCTCGCGCGCATTTTTACGGTGGGTAAAAGATCAGGTGCTGCGCGGGTCGCCGGTGATTATCGGGGTCTACGCCAATCAGTATCTGTTCAATGGCGATACCGCGCCCGCCGCCGGCGACCCGGAATACGACCACATCGTGACTGTGACGGGGGTGAAATCCCGCCACGCGCTAACGCTGCCCGCCGTCTACTACCCGGACGACACCCTGAGCTTCGACGACCATGGCCTGTGGACCCGGGCCAATGGTGCTCCGCTGTATACCTTCAGCTACCGCTTTGCCGCGATTCAGGCCACGCGACGTGAGGCCAATCAACCCACGGCGCCGCCCTATTCGCTGACCGCGGCAGCCCGCCCCTATGGCCTGGCCGTGAGCGGCGTGACCGACACGGCGCAACTCAGCTTGCCGGTGCGCGTGACGACCAACGTCAACGCCGAGTCGCCGGCGATGCGCGAAGGCAGCAGCACGCGACCGGCGCCGATGCCCTTGCGCCTGACGGTGGTGGTGTCGGGCTTGCAGCCGCAAGTGGCCTATCACCTCTATCGCTACGACAAGCTTGGCAGCGTGCCGGATGCCAACTTCAACGCCGCCGCGCAAAAAGCAGCGCAAATGTGGCGCTTTTCAGTGGGGCGCGGGGTGTCACGCTTCGTGCAGACGGTGCCCATCATGTCGAACGAGGTTGCCGTCTTCCGCGCCGTGCCGGCGAGCGCGCCCTGACGCGCGCAGGGCGCGTATTCCCGCCCCGACGTGCATCGGCTTTAATGAGTCCCCGACGCACGCGCGCCCTGCCCGGCCGGCATCTTTGGAGATCGTTCATGCGCAAGCCCGCAAGCCATTGGCTCAGTCACGCCATCGCGCTCATCGAAGCGGACTATCAACGCAGTGCCGACACCCACCTCATTGCGCTGCCGCTGCCGGGATTTGCGCAGCGGGGGATAGACCTTTATCTGAAAGATGAATCCACCCACCCCACCGGCAGCCTGAAGCATCGCCTGGCGCGCTCGCTGTTTCTGTACGCGCTATGCAACGGCTGGCTGCACGAGGACTCGACCGTCATCGAAGCCAGCAGTGGTTCGACAGCCGTCAGCGAAGCCTACTTCGCGCGGCTGCTGGGGCTGCCGTTTGTGGCGGTGATGGCGAAGTCGACTTCGCTGGAGAAAATTGCGCAGATCACGTTCTACGGCGGGCGTTGCCTGCTGGTGGATTCTGCGGCCGCCATTCACGAGGCCGCGCGGGCCGAAGCCGCGCGCACCGGCGGGCATTTCATGGACCAGTTTTTGTACGCCGAACGTGCCACCGACTGGCGTGGCAACAACAATATTGCCGAGAGCCTGTTCCTGCAGATGGCGCGCGAGCGGCATCCCGTGCCGCGCTGGGTGGTGGTGGGCGCGGGTACCGGCGGCACCAGCGCCACGCTGGGGCGCTACATCCGCTATCGACGACATCACACCGAGGTGCTGGTGCCGGATCCGGAGGGCTCGGTGTTTGCCGACTACTACCGCGACGGCAACGCCGCGCGCACCGCGCCGGGTTCGCGCATTGAAGGCATCGGCCGGCCCCGGGTGGAAGCGAGTTTCATCCCCAGCCTGGTGGACCGGTTGGAGACGGTCAGCGACCGCCAGTCCATCGCCGCCATGCGTGCACTGTCCGCGCTGCTGGGGCGGCGCGTCGGGCCGTCTACCGGCACCAATCTGGTCGGCCTGCTGCTGCTAGCGAATGAAATGGCCGCGCGCGGCGAGGCGGGGTCGCTGGTGTCGCTGCTATGCGACTCCGGCGAGCGCTACCTGCAGAGCTTTCACCATGCGGACTGGGTCGACGCGCACTTCGGCGACTGCAGTGCCGAGGAAGCCGCGATTCGCGCGCAGTTGGCAGGCGCCTAGGGGACGGTCGCGCAGACCGAAGGCCTGAGTCGCGGCGTTGCCGC
>JALRCR010000071.1 GCA_023257255.1 Gammaproteobacteria bacterium
TACCGTCCCGATCAGGAAGTCGCCGGCTTAGCGGTCTTGATGCGCGCGGCAGTCCACCAGACTGACTGCGCAGACCAAGGTTTGGACCGAAGATGTCGTAGCCTGATTGCGCCCAAGCACAGGGCCGAGACCCGGGGACACGCCGATGAACGCTACCATTTGCATCTTGGCCGCCGGCAAAGGGACGCGCATGCGGTCTGCCTTGCCGAAGGTACTGCACCCTCTCGCCGGCAAACCGCTCATCAGTCACGTGCTGGACACCGCCAGCCAATTCAGCGACGACGCGCCGATTGTCGTTTTCGGTCATGCCGGCGACCTGCTAAAGACCGCGCTACGCGACCGAAACATTCGCTGGGTCGAGCAGCGCGAACAACTCGGTACGGGCCACGCGATGGCGCAGGTGTTGCCGGCGCTCGATCCGCAGCACCTCGCACTCATCTTGTTTGGCGACGTCCCGCTGATTTCTCAAGAAACCCTGCACGCGCTGCTGCAAGCCGCTCAAGCTAGTGGTTTCGCCTTGCTGACCGCGGTAGTGGCAGAGCCGACAGGCTACGGTCGGATCATCCGCGACGGAACCGGCAAGATTCTGAAGATCGTCGAGCATAAGGACACGAGTCCGGCCGAACGCACGGTGCAGGAAATCAACACCGGCATCATGGTCATCAAGGGCGAATATCTGCACCGCTGGTTGCCCCAACTGGCAAACACTAATGCGCAGGGTGAGTATTACCTGACGGATTGCGTCGAACGTGCGGTAGCGGAAAATATCAAGGTCGCCGGGGTGCTTGCCAATAGCGAGGCCGAGATCACGGGCGTTAACGACCGCGTGCAGCTGGCCAGTCTCGAGCGTACCTATCAACGGACGCAGGCCGAGGCGCTGATGCGGAGCGGGGTGAGCTTGGCTGATCCTGCCCGTATCGATGTGCGGGGAAGCCTCCGCTGCGATGCAGACAGCTTCATCGATGTGAATTGCGTGTTTGAGGGCGAGGTGAAGCTCGGAGAGGGCGTGCGCATTGGGCCCAATTGTGTGATTCGGAACGCTGAGCTTTCCGCCGGGGTCGAGGTGCTGGCAAATTCCCTGATCGAGGGCGCCACAATCGGGCCAGGCGCCCGCATTGGACCTTTTGCGCGCATTCGTCCCGAGACCGTTCTGGACGCGGGTGTTCACGTCGGTAATTTCGTTGAAATCAAGAAATCTCATCTCGGTGAGCACTCCAAAGCCAATCATCTTGCCTACGTGGGCGACGCCGAGATCGGCCGGAATGTAAACGTTGGCGCCGGCACAATCACCTGCAACTATGACGGTGCGGCCAAGCATAAAACCGTAATTGAGGACGACGTCTTCATTGGGTCTGACACGCAACTGGTCGCGCCCGTGACAATTGGGCGCGGCGCGACGATCGGGGCAGGCACGACGGTGACGGACAATGTGGAGCCGGAGCGGCTTGTGATCAGTCGCGTGCGGCAAAAAAGCGTCGCGGGCTGGCAGCGTCCGCAGAAGAAAAAGCCCGATTAGTTTCCGATCGCCGCCTGCTAGTCGTTATCGGCCCGGCGAGATCGGGCGCCGACCCCAAGCCTGATAAAAGGAAGCACGCATGACCCACGCAACAGCAGATCTCTATGACGCCCACGGTGATTCTCTGCGGATCATGGCGCCTATCTTTCGGGACTACGGGGGCTATCGCGAATTCTCCGGTCCCGTCGTGACGCTCAAGGCCTATGAGGACAACAGTCTGGTTCGGGCAACCCTCGAGGAGCCCGGCCTTGCGCGTGTGCTGGTGGTTGATGGTGGTGGCTCTCTCAGGTGTGCTCTGGTAGGCGACCAGTTGGCCGAGCTTGGGGTGAAAAATGGCTGGGCGGGTATTCTGGTTTACGGGTGCGTGCGTGACAGCGCGGCCCTTGCCAACTTGCCCATCGGGATTAAGGCGGTGGCAACCAATCCGCGTAAAAGCGTCAAGAAGGGTGAAGGGTCCCGCGACGCTGTGCTGCGGTTCGCTGAAGTCGTGGTGTACCCGGGGGATTATCTTTACGCGGACGGCGATGGCGTGGTCGTGGCCGAGCGCCCGCTGGACTAAGCGCCGTGTCGGTAACTTTCACCGCTGCCTGTATTCAACTCTGCGCCGAAGAGCAGGTTGAAAAAAATATCGAGAAGGCCGTAAGCCTCACCCGCGCCGCCGCCGCTGACGGCGCTGATCTGGTCTGCCTGCCCGAAAATTTCTCGTGCCTTGAACCGCGTGATACCGACTACCTGACCCGCGGATTCGACGAGCAAAACCATCCCGCGCTCACGATCTTCCCGGCGCTCGCTCAGGAACTGGGGCTGGTCATTGCGCTGGGGTCGCTGACTATTCAGCGTGGCGATGGGCGGGTCAGTAACCGCAGTTACGTGTTTGGACCCGACGCCACCTGCCTCGCCGTCTATAACAAGATCCATCTGTTTGACGTCGCGCTACGGGGCGGGGAGATGTATCGCGAATCGGCGACGGTAGCTCCGGGCGACGAGCTGGCCTGCGCACGTCTGCCCTGGGGAACCTTGGGTCTCAGCATTTGTTATGACGTCCGCTTTCCTCATCTCTACCGTGAGCTTGCCCAGCGTGGCGCCGATTTTCTGGCTATCCCTGCGGCCTTCACCGCAACCACGGGTGAAGCACATTGGCATGTCTTGGTGCGTGCGCGCGCGATTGAAAACGGCTGCTATGTGTTCGCCGCCGGACAGAGCGGACGTCGACATTGGGGGCGTAGGACCTATGGTCATTCTCTGATCGTTGACCCTTGGGGTAATGTGCTGGCAGACGGTGGCGAGGATGAAGGATTTATCCTTGCACCGGTCGAGTTGGCAAAAGTGGCAGAGGCCCGAGCAATGATTCCTTCGCTGCAACACGATCGGCCGCTGCGTCAGGAGTTCAGTGCCGGTTAAGCCCTGAGGTTTGACCATAGCATCCGACGGAAACAAGAGACTGTCGCTGATGCTTAAAAGGTTTCAACCGCTTTACATGTGTGTGCCGTTGCTGGTCGGCTTGGGCGTGAGTTTTGGCGCGGGCGCCGCGTCACCCCCGCAAGAGGACCCAAAAGAAGCCACCGCGATCGAAGCAGATCGGGCTGCCGCAATTGCGCGGGAAAATACCGGTGGCCGCGTGCTTGATGTGCGCTTGCTCGCCGACGACAGTGGTCCCGCGTATGCGGTCAGAGTGCTGTTGGATCCGGGCCGCGTGCGAACCGTGCTGGTAGACGGGAACTCCGGCCAACTTCATTAGGAGAGCGTGCAGTGCGAGTGCTGGTCGTCGAGGATGAACCTACCCTGCGCGCGACCCTTGCCAGTCGGCTGCGAACCGCAGGCTACGCGGTAGATGAGGCAGGCAATGGCCGGGATGGGCTCTACGCCGGTAACGAATATCCCATCGATCTGGCAATCGTTGATCTAGGCTTGCCTGATATTCCGGGCACCGAGCTTATCAAGCGCTGGCGGGCCGGTGAGCGCAGTTTCCCCATTCTGATCCTGACTGCCCGGAGTAGTTGGGAAGACAAAGTTGCTGGTCTTGAACTTGGCGCCGACGACTATCTGGTAAAACCATTTCACACCGAAGAGCTATTGGCCCGCGTGCGCGCACTGCTGCGGCGGGCCGCGGGCTGGGCCGAGCCCAAACTCAGATGCGGACCGTTTACGCTCGACACCTCCGCTAAAACCCTGCTGGCCGGCACTACCGGAGTCGAAATCACGGCTTTCGAATACAAGGTGCTCGAATACTTGATGTTGCACGCGGGCAAGGTTGTCTCAAAGGCGGAAATTTCCGAGCACCTCTACGAGGAAGACGCCGACCGCGACAGCAACGTGCTGGAAGTTATCATTGGTCGACTGCGGCGGAAACTGGACCCGGACCGAACGCTTAATCCAGTTGAGACCGCCCGCGGTCAGGGTTACCGATTCCGCTTTACGCCCTCCCAAAACGACGCCGGCTAGGCGGCCGGCGCCAAACTTCCATGCCACGTTCGCTTAATGCCCGCGTACTTCTGGCGGCGGGTGTCATGCTGGTCCTGTTTTTGGGCGTTGCGGGCTTCGCCATCGATTTGGTGTTTCGCGAAACCGCGATGGCCTCGGTGCAGGATCGGCTGAAGGCGCAGATCTTCATGTTGCTGAGCCTTGCGAATCTCGATGATCCCAACAGTCATCCACTGCCCGAATCCTTACCGAATCCCTCCTTGGCGGTGCCCGATTCGGGCCACTACGCGCAAATCTTTGCGGCGGATGGCAGTCCTGTGTGGCGTTCCCGCTCGATGCTCGGCTTGGGGGTGAAGCAGCCGCCACGCACGCCAATCGGCGATTTCACCTTTGAATCGCAGGTTAGCTCGACCGAAGAGCCCCTGTTTTGCCTGAGTTACGCCGTGGAGTGGGAGACTCGGGGAAAACCAGAGCCGGCCACGTATGAATTACAGGTTTGCGAGGCACGGCGCGCCTACGACCAGCAGGTGCAAAGGTTTCAGCGCCAGCTGTGGACCTGGTTTGGCGCGCTCACCGCATTGATGCTGCTTGTCCAAACCCTGATTTTGCGATGGGGCTTGCGCCCGCTCAGGCAGGTGGCGATCGAAGTGCGGGCGATCGAAGCGGGGCGCCAGAGTGCAATCTCAGGACTCTATCCGCGCGAACTGCGCTCTCTGACGCGAAACCTGAATGCACTGATCAGCGCGCGCGATTTTCACGTTCAGCGCTATCGAAACGCGCTAGGCGATTTGGCGCACAGCCTCAAAACGCCCTTGGCGGTGATTCGCGCCCAACTGGAGCAGCTGGGGCTCGAAGGCGAGGCCGGTAAGACGCTGCAGGATCAGGTGGCGCAAATCGACGATACGGTTCGCTATCAGTTGCAACGGGCCTCCACGGTAGGGCGGCACGCCTTCGCGCCGCCGCTTGATGCCACGCCCATCGTCGAGCGAATTGCGGGCTCGCTACGCAAGGTTTATCACGCGCGCGCCCTGACCATTACGTCCCATGCCGAGCCTGATTCGCAGTTCTATGGTGACCAGGGCGACCTGATGGAGGTTATTGGCAATCTGGCCGACAACGCCTGCAAATGGGCCCGAGGCGCTGTAAATATCACCGTTCGGCCACTACCAAGACGCCCGGGCCAGCATCGGGCGGCCTTGGAGGTGTCGGTGGTCGACGATGGCCCGGGCATGCCTGAGGCGCTGGCCAAGGAAGTCTTGCGCCGTGGATTGAGGCTGGATGAATCTGCGGAAGGTCAAGGCATCGGGCTCTCGGTGGTGCGCGATGTGGTTGAAGTGGGCTACGGTGGGGTCATCCGAATCGAGTCCACGTCAGGGCATACCCGGGTCACTGCGGTGTTTGAATTCGACTAGGCCCAAGCGAGAGCAGCACCGTTTTCAACTGATATACTCCGCGCTCCCCACGAGCGAAACCCATGCCAGCATCAGACCCCATCAATCCGGCCGCGCCGATCGTGGCCAGCGGCTTGCGCAAGAACACTTATTCCAACGACGAACTGCTGGCCTGTGGCCGCGGCGAATTGTTTGGCCCCGGAAACGCCCAGTTGCCCTTGCCCCCGATGCTGATGTTCGATCGCATCGCTCACATCAGCGATCAGGGTGGTCGTTACGGGAAGGGCGAAATTGTCGCTGAACTCGATATCAGCCCAGATCTGTGGTTTTTCCAGTGCCATTTTGCCGGCGACCCCGTGATGCCAGGCTGCCTGGGATTGGACGCGATGTGGCAACTCATCGGCTTTTTTCTCGCCTGGAAGGGCGGCTTGGGTCGGGGCCGCGCACTGGGCGGTAGCGAGATTCAGTTCTCTGGACAGGTCACGCCGGATAAGAAACTCGTGACCTACCGCATCGATTTGAAACGGGTGGTCCAGCGGGGTCTGGTGATGGGGATAGCCGACGCCGTAATGGAAGTGGACGGCGAGAAAATCTACGCCGGCTCCAACTTACGCGTCGGCTTGTTCACTGAAATCTAGTGCGGCGCTAAACGCCCGCGAGTTGCGCGAAAGCCTTTCGCGCGGCGGCCAACGTGGCTTCGACGATTTCAGCGGTATGAGCTGACGACACGAAGCCCGCTTCGAACGCCGATGGCGCCAGATAGACGCCACTTTCCAGCATGGCGTGGAAAAATTGTTTAAAGCGGGCGATATCGCAGGTCGAGACATCCTTGAAGGTTTCCACCTTCTGCGCCGTCGTAAAAAATAGCCCGAACATGCCGGGGACATGGTTGGTGGTCAACGCAATGCCGGCATCCCGCGCCGCGGCCTGAAGACCGGTGGTGAGTTGCGCGGTGATCGAGGCAAGGCGGCTGTGGAAACCCGGCTCTGACACCAGTTCAAGCATGGCGAGACCGCTGGCCATGGCCAGCGGGCTGCCCGATAGGGTACCGGCCTGATATACCGGTCCGCTGGGGGCCAGCCGGGACATGATTTCCTCGCTGCCGGCAAAGGCGCCAACGGGCAGACCGCCCCCGATAATCTTGCCCAGCACCGTCAAGTCAGGCCGGATACCGTAAAGCCCTTGGGCGCCGCCCGGATGAACCCGGAAACCCGTCATCACTTCGTCCAGAATCAGCACGCTGCCATAGCGGGTGCAGACCTCGCGAAGACCTTCGAGAAAACCCGGGCGCGGCAGGATGCAATTCATGTTGCCGGCGATCGGCTCCACGATGATCGCCGCCACCCGCTCCCCGTGCTCGGCCATCACCTGGCTCACTTGAGCGATATCGTTGTAATCAAGCGTAAGCGTGAGCTTGGCCAACTCAGCCGGTACACCGGGCGACGTCGGTACGCCGAGCGTAAGCGCGCCTGATCCTGCTTTGACTAGCAGCGAATCAGCGTGGCCGTGATAACAGCCTTCGAATTTGATGATCAGGTCTCGGCCGGTGTAGCCGCGCGCGAGCCGGATGGCGCTCATCGCTGCTTCCGTGCCAGAGCTCACCATTCTTACGCGCTCTGCCATCGGCATGAGGCTGCGTACTTTTTGGGCCAGATGCGATTCGACCGCGGTGGGGGTTCCAAAGCCAAGTCCATTGCCAAGCTGCTGGCGAATGGCATCTAGCACTGCGGGGTGGGCGTGTCCTGCGATGGCCGGGCCCCAACTGCCGACATAGTCGATGTAGCGGTTGCCGTCTGCATCAAACAAATACGCGCCTTCCGCCCGCTCCATAAAAATGGGTGTGCCGCCGACGCCATTGAACGCGCGAACCGGTGAGTTAACACCGCCGGGGATGCAGGCTTTAGCCTCGTCAAAGAGGGCTTGGGAACGTTCAAACATGGCAAATTGCTCTGGTGTCAGGAAGTAAAGATCCGGGCGTACCTTGCGGCACTTTCTTCGATATCTGGTGCCGCAAAAATGCCGTCGATTGCGGCGACGAAGTGGGCGCCAGCGTCGACGACCTGCTTCGCATTGTCCGGTGTGATGCCCCCTATCGCAACGATGGGACAGTGCAACTCTTGCCGCGCCGCACGGAGCACGGCGTGCGGGCACTGGACGGCGGCAGGTTTAGTGCTCGAGGAAAAGACGCTGCCAAATGCCACATAGTCAACGCCGCTAGCCGCGGCTGTTCTCGCTGAAGCGAGTGAGTCGTAACAGGAAACACCAATCAGCAAGCGCCGGTCAGGGGCGCTGAGCAACTGTTGGTAATCACCATCTTCGCGTCCGAGATGCACGCCGTGAGCGCCGGTGATGAGCGCGAGCTGGATGTCGTCATTCACGATGAGGATTGCCCCGTGCTTTTCACAGAGCGGCAGCAAGTCCTCGATTTCACGGCGCGCCTCTTCAGGGGGGACGGTTTTTCGACGGTACTGCAGGACAACCGCGCCACCGCGCAAGGCCGACGCAGTAGCGCTCAGCAGTTCGCCTTTCCCATAGGGTCGGTCAGGAGTGATGGCGTAGAGTCCTCTCGCAGGCATAGATTTTCTCATGCGGGACTCACTCAAAAGGTCGACTGGGTAACAGTTGAACGCCGCCCGGCGCGATCGCGACCGAAAGCGCGCGCCATGTGTAGGCTAGGCCGTGAGCGACCGCGGTCGCGACAGGCTCGCCACGCGCGATGAAAGCGCTGATCGCAGAGGCCAGGGTGCACCCAGACCCATGAAAAACCCCATCGATGCGTGGCCAGTGATATTCAGCAAATAACGCGGACTGGTGAAAGAGCCGGTGCGTGATGGTTTCCCCTGGCTCATCGGCCCCCTTGACCAGACACCACTCGCATGACAGCGAACGCGTCTCCCGCGGTGCACCGGCAGCGTCTACCAGCCGGCGCAGTTCACGGAGGTTTGGCGTCACCAGCGTTGCCCGTGGAATCAGATGTTTGAGCAAACTCTGCGGCAGAGAGGAGGCCGCTAAGGGTCCACCGGCTGTCGCACCTAGTACCGGATCAAGAATCACCGGGGTGCAGGCGGGCAGTAATCCAAGCACATCGACCACGGCTTCCAGACATTCTTCGTCGGGAATGAGACCGATCTTGCAAGCGCTAGGCGCATTCATGTCGCTGAGAAGACACTCGGCCTGACTGAACAACATCGCCTTGGGCGTCGGCGTGACGGACCGGACTCCTCGGCTATTTTGCGAGGTCAGGCAGGTCACGAGCGTAAAGGCCCGACAACCCAGCGCCGCCATTGTTTCAATATCAGCTTGGATGCCGGCGCCGGAGGGGTCATGACCCGCGACGACCAGAACAGACGGGCTGTTTAAAATAAGTGGGGGGATCCGTGCGTCCAAGTCGGTTTATCCTGCGTACCTTCTAGTGAATCAACGACGTGAACGTCATGAACCCTACGTACCGATATTTGTGCCTGATTTGCGGATTCATCTACGACGAGGCGTTGGGCTTGCCCGAGGAGGGCATTCCTCCGGGCACGCGTTTCGACGACCTGCCGCTCAACTGGTCATGCCCGGAATGTGGTGCAAGAAAAGATGATTTCGAGCGCATAGAGGAATGATGCGTCTAAGCAGGCTTGAAGACCGCCAAGCACACGGCGCTAACCAGAATGAGTACCGGAAGTTCGTTTAGCCATCGGTAAAAGACGTGACTACGCCGATTGGCATCGAGCGCGAAGACCTTGACCAAGTGGCCGAGATAAGCATGAAACAGGACCAGCAACGCCACAGCGCATAGCTTTAGATGAAGCCATCCGGCCGCGAGGAAGGCGTCGATCCCCATCATCCAAACCATGCCAAGGCCGAGACCTATAGTCAGAATCCCGCCTGGGGTTGTGATGCCTCTGTAGAGTTTGCGTTCCATGACTTTGAATCGCTCGATACTGACTAAATCACTGGCTTGAGCGTGATATACGAACAGGCGAGGCAAATAGAACAACCCAGCGAACCAGGTCACCATTGAGATGATATGGAGCGATTTTAGCCAGAGATACATCAGAGTTACGCCTAGTTTCGGGGGCAATCTAACTATACGGGCTTCTTTGGTCCGATAGCCTCGCGCCAGCGCTTGTAATTGCACCGGAAATGACGCCATTCTTGCGCCGAAAATCAGGCGGTGGTGCTCGCGATGACACAAGGGTTCAAGCTTTCACAGCTGTTCGGCGGCAAAAAGAGACTCACCTCGCGGATCGAATCCCTGATTGGTCCGCAAACGACGGTCAAGGGTGATTTGGCTTTCGCCGGCGGCTTGCATGTCAACGGCCAGATTATCGGGCACGTGACAACGTCCGATGACGGTAGTCATATGCTCACGCTTGCCTCGCAAGGCACTATCGAAGGCGACGTAAGGGTTGCCAGAATTGTGCTTGACGGCACCGTCAAGGGCGATGTCTATGCAAGCGAGCATATAGAACTTGCCGCTAATGCCCGAGTCTACGGCGACGTGCATTACCGCCTAATCGAGATGGCGATGGGCGCTGAGGTCAATGGAAAACTGGTTCGGCTGAGCGACCCTAACCGGCCGCAGTTGGCTCTGGGGCATGACCCCATCACGGCTGAACAGATAGAATCCGGGACGTAGCGCTACTAGTAAGCTTAGCAACGAGGAAAGAACGATGACTGCAAGTGAAGAATTCCCGCCTATTCTCAATTTCTCCGATGCGGCGGCGCTGAAGGTTAAAGAACTAATCGATGAAGAAGGCGATGCCTCTCTGATGCTCAGGGTCTTCATCTCCGGGGGCGGATGTTCGGGCTTTCAGTATGGCTTCACCTTCGATCAGGCAGAGGGGGATGGCGATACGGTGGTGGAGAATCAGGGCGTTAAACTGCTGATCGACCCAATGAGCATCCAATACTTGTCGGGTGCTGAAATTGATTACAGCGAAGGGCTTGAAGGGGCGCAATTTGTGATTCGTAATCCTAACGCGACCACCACCTGTGGCTGCGGCTCATCCTTCTCGGTCTAAGCCTTCAAACTTATCGCGGATGGTGGACGGCGCCTAAGATTAACTCTTGAGGCGCTCCGGTAACGGCGGGAATATTCGCTGGAACATTGGCCAACCTACAAGCAGCCATCCAGGCAAAGGCGCAAGCCTCTACGGCGGCTGGCGGCAGACCGAACTCTTCTGTGCCACAGATTTGTACCGCAGGAAGATGAGAGTGCAGGCGCTCCATCAAGAACGAGTTCCTGCTTCCTCCACCGCATACCGCAAGCTGCAGACATGCAGGCAATTCACGGGTCACTGCGTCCGCAACCGTTGCCGCTGTCAGTTCGGTCAGGGTCGCTTGCACGTCGGCGTCTGTAACACGCCCCCCACACCGCCCTATATGCGCTAGCACCCAGTCAAGGTTGAAATAGTCGCGCCCCGAAGACTTCGGCCCAGTGCGCCTGAAGTACTCGTCGCTCAACATTGCTCGCAGAAGTTCAGCGTTAACGGTCCCTGACCGTCCCCAGCTACCGTCGCGGTCGTAATCGAGAGAAAGACAACGACTTACCCAAGTGTCGAGTAAGGTGTTGCCAGGGCCACAATCAAAGCCTGAGACATCACCTTTCGAGGAAAACAAGGTCAGGTTTGAGATGCCGCCCAAATTAAGCACCGCGTGCGCGGTTGTGCGCTGACGACCAAACGCAAACTTGTGGAAGGCCGGTACTAGCGGCGCGCCCTGTCCGCCGGCCGCCACATCCTTGGCGCGGAAATCTGCCACAGTGGTAATGCCAGTCCGGAAGGCGATTACCGCCGCATCGCCCATCTGCATGCTGTATCCTGGACTAGCATCTGGTCGATGAAGAACCGTTTGACCATGACTGCCGATAGCGACGATTTCGTCTGAGCAAAATCCCGCACTCTCCAGCAAAGCAAGCGCCGTGGCGGCGAAAGCCTCGCCTATCTCCACATGTAAGCGACCAATTTCCGAGAGCGGCGCCTGTTCAGTTTTTACTAACGTCTCGAGCGCAGCTCGCAGCTTTGGACTGTATGGTGATTCCAGAAAGCCCCTTAAGACGAAAGTACTGTCGCCGATGTCAACGAGTGCTGCATCGATTCCATCCATGCTGGTGCCTGACATCAATCCAATGTAGAGCCCTTTAATCATCTTTAGAGCATCGACTTAGTTCGACGACGAAGCCTCTCTCCGGGGATCTCGCGAGACTACGGAGGCGGCATTATTTGCGTCTTTGCTATCGAGCGCGGCTAAGCGTTCAAACAGCGGATCAACCGTCTGTCTGAAACTTGCCAAATACTTTTTATCAAGCGGAATTGCACGCGGCAGTTTAACCGTCAAAGGATCAACGTGGGCGCCGTTGATCCTGAACTCATAGTGGAGATGTGGGCCCGTAGCGAGCCCCGACATGCCGACGTAGCCAATCAATTGGCCTTGCTTGACTGTATCCCCACGTGAAACGCCGGAGGCGAATTTCATCAAATGACCGTAGAGCGTGGTGTAGCGCTCTCCATGTTTGAGGACTAGCACATTGCCGTATCCGCTTTGTTGACCGGCAAAGTCGATGCGGCCATTTGCTACGGCCCGCACTGCTGTGCCCATCGGAGCAGCGTAATCAACACCCTTGTGAGCTCGGATCCGATTCAGCACCGGGTGCATGCGCGCCAAGTTGAACCGCGAACTGACTTTGGTGAAATTGAGTGGGGCGATTAAGAAGGCCTTTTTCATCGCCTCACCAGCCTGCGAAAAATAGCCCTCTGTGCCGTCCTTAGCCTTGAAGTAAAAGGCACGCAGATTTTTCTCACCATTTGAAAACTCGGCAGCAAGAATGCGGCCGTTGCCTACTTTGTGCCCCTCCCGAAAAATTTCCTCGAATATAATTTTGAAACGATCACCTTTTCGAATATCGCGAACGAAGTCCACATCCCAACCGAAGAGGTCGGCAAACGCGAGGATCATTGCATCCGGTACGCCGGCGCGCTGCAAGTCTACGAACAGGGATCTGGTGATTACGCCTGAGGACGCTGCGTTGCGTATTTCGGGAGTCTGGGCCGCCACAGAGGCTTGAAGAACCCCGTTGCGCCGCTCGACGCTTAATGTCCTGAAATCGTCAATCTGATATTCGAACCGGCTAAAGACCGAATCAACGAAGGCATAACGCAATTTTGTCCCGACTCGAAGCGTTTTCAGATTTTCTGCCACTTCGGGTAGCGCAAGCATCTCGGCCAAATGCCCCGGGGGAATTTTCAAGCGTGCGAAAATCTCCGCTAACGTGTCGCCGCGCTTTATTTCGATTTCTGAAAACAGCTTCGGCGCAGCGCGGGCGTCGCCGAAAAGACTGCCCTTCGAATCCACGCGCGGGACTTTAGGCTCAAACGGTATTCGAATTGAGCTTGTTAAAACACCTTCTTGCATTGAGCTTAGACGTAAGCCGATACGCTCTTTTGGCGCGCCTTGCCCTGGGCTGCTCGGCTGCTCGGGCAAGCCCGTCGGATTTGCATGATGAGAGGTGGTCCGCCAAATCAAGACCCCGCTCCCGCAAACCACAAAAACAATCGGCATGAGCAGCCTTGATCGATAGGACTGCCTCTTCGGTGTTTTTTGGGAGTAGGAAATTCTTCGGCCGTAACGCACGCCAAGCCCTCGGAGGTTGGCTGAACCTTAGCCGCTCAAACTGGGACGGTCAATTATGAAGCGTCGGCTGCTATGGTACGCTCAGCCCTTGTAATCCTTATAAAAAATCGCGAAATGATCACTGATTTTGAACTCTTGCTTCGTGGCGTTGTAGAAACGATTCCGGAATCCGAACTGGCGCGAAAGCTGAAGTTAGGTAAGCAATTGCGGGTCAAGGCTGGATTCGACCCTACCGCTCCAGATATTCATCTTGGGCATACGGTGGTGTTGACGAAGTTAAGACAATTTCAGGACCAGGGGCACCACGTCATTTTCTTGATCGGCGATTTCACTGCGCTGATTGGTGACCCTACCGGTAAGAACGTGACCCGGCCTGCGCTTTCGGAAGAAGAAGTGAGGGTCAACGCCGCGACCTATCAGGAGCAGGCTTTCAAAATTCTGGACCCGGATCGAACGGAGGTTGCTTTTAATTCTTCCTGGATGGGGCCAATGAAAGCTGATGGTCTCATCAAACTCGCGTCGCGCTTCAACGTGGCTCGCATGTTAGAGCGGGACGATTTCAAGAAGCGGCACGCCGCTGGCCGACCTATCGCTATTCATGAATTCCTCTACCCGCTAGTGCAGGGTTACGACTCGGTGCAACTTAGGGCAGATGTCGAGTTAGGGGGAACGGATCAGAAGTTCAACTTGCTAGTAGGGCGGCATCTGCAGGAAGCCTACCAGCAAATGCCGCAGGTCATCATGACCCTTCCCCTGCTTGAGGGACTGGACGGCGTCCAGAAGATGTCGAAGTCCTCTGGCAATTATATCGGCGTGTCTGAGCCACCGGACATGATGTTTAGCAAACTGATGTCGATATCGGACGAACTGATGTGGCGCTATTTCGAACTGCTCAGTTTGCGTGGCAACGCCCAACTCCGAGGCCTTCGTGAGGAAGTTACCGCGGGAAAAAACCCCCGCGATGCGAAACTCGAGTTGGCCCTCGAAATCACCTCCCGATTCCACAGCGTCACAGTGGGCGAGTTGGCAAAGCGGCGCTGGATCGAACGGGTAACCATGAAGCAGTTACCCGACGACATCCGCGAGGTCTGCGTGACGTATCACGAGGTTCAATTACAGCTGCCGAATGCTTTAAAGCTGACAGGGCTGGTGAATAGCACATCCGAAGCGCGGCGCTTGATCCTGCAGGGTGGCGTCCGCATAGACGGAGAAAGGGTCGAAGACCCAGCCAAATGCTGTGCCGTGCCAGGAAGTTATCTTCTCGAGATAGGTAAGCGCACCGTCATACGTATGGTTTGCGAGTCCGCCCCACATCGATAGAGGCTGGCCTCGGCCTAGCTTCCGAGTGTCGATATGGGTCCGTTGCGAGGGGGCGACCATAGCGTTTAATCACCGCCAGAACTCGGCCTCCGGGGCAGTGAACGGAAGGTTTAAAAAAAATTATCAAAGGTGCTTGACGGCCCCGAGCGCATCCGTATAATGCCGCTTCTCTCAGGGCAGCAACGAAAGCAGCCCGCTCATTAACAAGCAAATGACTGTGTAATTTGTGTGGGCGCTCGCGCTACGAAACTCAAAACGAAAGTTTGAGAATTGGCGCGGAGCGAACGCTCCAAATCAATTCGCTAAGTAATATATCGCCGAGCAATCGGTGAGCAGTCTTAAA
>JALRCR010000072.1:0-4342 GCA_023257255.1 Gammaproteobacteria bacterium
CGAAGAACCGGGCTCGGTGTGGATCGGACGCCTCCTGGCGCTCTATCCCAATGCGGTGTGGCTTAACCCGCAGCCGGAAGACCACTGGAACTACATTCCGTCGATCTCGCTGGTGAAGAAACTGATGGGCGAGCGCATGTTCCCGCTGACGCTGGACGGGCTGGACCGCGCGATGAAGGCGCTGAAAAAATCCCAGCACTAGGGCCCGCTTGCGCCGTTTGCTGCCCCTGTTTTTGCTGCTCGGGCTGGCCTCGCTGCCAGCCTGGGCCGCGCTCTCGCCCGAATCCGTCGCCATCATCGTCAATCAGGACGACCCCGACAGCTTCAAGCTGGGCGAGTACTACGCGGCGCGGCGCGGGATCCCGGCGGAAAACATCGTGCAGGTGTCGCTGGGCGTGCCGCGCGCGGTGCTGGACCCGAAGGTCTTCGACCGCGCCTACATCCAAACCCGCATCGCAACCCGCCACGGCATTCAGGCCTACGCCTTGGCGTTCACCACGCCCTACCGCGTGGGTTGCATGTCGATCACGACCGCCTTCGCGCTTGGCTACGGCAAACGGTTTTGCGCCGAAGGCTGCAATCCCACCGCCCCCAATCCGATGTACGACGAGGACAACGGTCGACCATGGGAAGATTTTGGCCTGCACCCCACCATGATGCTGGCCGCCAAAGATTTGCCTGCGGCGCGCCAGTTAGTCGACCGCGGCGTGAACAGCGACGGCCGCCAACCTGCCGGTCGGGCGTATCTCGTGATTACCGAAGACAGCGCCCGTAACAGCCGGGCGGCGGGGTTTTCGCTGGCGAAGGCGCGGCTCGGCGGGCGCTATGCCATCAGCATCGAGCGCACCGCCGGCATTCGCGACCGACAGGACGTGATGTTCTATTTCACCGGCGCCATGCACGTGCCAGACCTCAACACGCTGCATTTTCTGCCGGGCGCAATCGGCGATCACCTGACTTCGTTTGGCGGACAACTGGACGGCCGCAGCCAGATGAGCGCGCTGCGCTGGCTGGAAGCGGGCGCGGTGGCGAGCTACGGCACGGTGGTCGAACCTTGCAATTTTCCTCAGAAATTTCCCGACCCCGGCATCCTCATGCGCGCCTATCTGAATGGCGACACGGCGATTGAGGCGTACTGGAAAAGCGTGGTCTGGCCAGGTCAGGGATTATTCATCGGCGAGCCGCTGGCGCGCCCCTTCGGCCCCGCCCGCAAGGACTAGCAAGCGCCTCAGCTGCAGGTGCGGCCCGCGCGCCGCGATAGCTCCGACTGATCCCACGCAAGAGGTTTAGCGAACGCCGTCACATCGTCGCGCATTCGCCTTCAGCCCGACCCGATCAGCGCCGCTAAGGAATCTGACGGCGGCCGCCCATTGGGCCTGCCGGGCCACTGCTAATCCCACCTGCAGCGGCAACAGCAACCAGCAGCGCGGAGTACGACAAGTGAAATCGGTAAAGGCTCTCGACACACGCATTGCCCGCTACAAGGGCTTCCACGACTCCAACGGCGAGTTTGTTTCTTTCGGGACCTCGGATGAAGTCTTCCGCCGCGCCCGCAAACTGGGGGCGCGCGTCTTGTTGCGGCTGGAAATCGGCCCCTCGCAGGAACTGCAGGGCCTGTTCTATACCAACGACAGCAGCCTGATGGGCTGAGTGCGGGACTGCGGCCTCTGGTAATCGCCCCCGCCAGCGTGGATGCTAGGCCGGTCACTCCACGCTGCGGGCATCCCATGCAAAGGCTTTCATTGGCCAAGCTGGCCTTCCTTCTTCCGCTGTTTTCCCTACTCGGCGGCTGCGCGCCTCAAGATGCCTCGCCCGTACCCACCGACCCAGGCCGCTGGTGGTACTACCAAACCCGGGCGCAAATCCTGAAAGAAGTCTCCGAACAACGTCTGCTGGTGACCAATCTGGGCCGCGATGAAAACTTCCTCCGCCAGCGCCGGCAGGCCAACTGGGACCACCGCTACGAGTTCACCGGCGAAGGCCTGCTGCACACCCAATATTTCAATCGCGGCGAAGGCATGGGGGCGCTGCGCGAGTCGCCGGCCTTGCTGCTGCCCAAAACAATCGCGGTGGACGAGCAATGGACCTTCACCAGCGCGCTGCGGCTGATCGAAAGCCGCACCTTCGCGCCCGAAGACCGGCTGGCCTTCCGGCCGCTGCCCATCACCATGAAAGCCACCATCAAGGCCTTGAACGACACCGTCAACGTGCCGGCCGGTCGTTACCGCGACTGCATTCGGGTGGAGGCTGTCGGCGAGACTCAGGTGCCGACCGACCGCGGCACCAGCTTCGCCGTCGTCCGGGCCGAGCAGACCGAGTGGTACAAGCCGGGCGTGGGGCTGGTGCGCATGGTGCGCAAGGAAACCTCCGACAGCCGCTTTCTGGACAAAGGCCAATACACGCAGGAATTGCTGGAAACCGCGCCCTGATCGGGCCCGCGCGGTTGCGCTGCCCGGGGGGCTCCACTAGGCTTCGCGCCTCCGGTAATCCCGGCATCGCCGGATGCCCTTCTCGCCCCACGCCGCCATGAGCCAAGACGCCGCCGCTATCGCCAATTTCAACCGGGTGCCGGTCTCGCGGCGCGTGCTGGCCGACCTCGACACCCCGCTCAGCGTCTACCTGAAGCTCGCCGCCGGCCCCTACAGCTATCTGCTGGAGTCCGTCCAGGGCGGCGAGAAATGGGGCCGGTATTCGATCATCGGCCTGCCGGCGCGACGCCTCCTGTCGGTCCGCGGGCACGAAGTGCGCGTCATCGACGACGGCAAGACCGTCGAATTCCTGCACACCGCCGACCCGTTGTCGTTCGTGCGCGACTACCACGCCCGAATCAAGGCGCCGCCGCTCGCTGTCTCGCGCTTCTCCGGCGGGCTGGTCGGCTATTTCGGCTACGACACGGTCCGCTACGTCGAGCCCCGCCTCGCCGCCAGCACGCCGCCCGACACACTGAACACGCCCGACATCCTGCTTATGCTGTCGGACGAATTCGTGGTGTTCGACAACCTGCGCGGCGAGATGGAACTGGTGGTCTGCGTTGATCCGGCCGTCGCGGGCGCCGAAGCGGCCGCCGAAGCGCGGCTCGACACCCTGGTGGGCAAACTGTCCGCGCCGCTCGCCACCGCGCCGAAGAAGACGGGCGGCAAGGTACCGACCGAAGAAGATTTCGCCTCGGAATTCGGCGAGGACGCGTTCAAGCGCGCGGTCGAGCGCATCAAGCAGTACATCATCGAAGGCGACGTCATGCAGGTCGTACCGTCGCAGCGGATGTCTGTCCCGCTTAGCGCTGCGCCGATCGACGTCTACCGCGCGCTGCGCTACACCAATCCGTCACCGTACCTTTTCTTCATGGATCTGGCGGACTTCCAGATTGTCGGCTCCTCGCCGGAGATTCTGGTCCGCCTCGACGGAGATACCGTCACCACCCGCCCGCTCGCCGGCACCCGCAAGCGCGGCGCCACCGAAGCCGAAGATCTGGCGCTGGAAAAAGAACTGCTGGCCGATCCGAAAGAAATCGCCGAGCACCTGATGCTCATTGACCTCGGCCGCAACGACATCGGCCGCGTCGCCGAGATCGGCTCGGTCAAGGTCACGGAAAGGATGGTCATCGAGCGCTACTCGCACGTGATGCATATCTCTTCCAACGTGGAGGGCCGCATCAAGGCGGGCTGCGACGCCATCGATGTCCTGCGGGCGACGCTGCCGGTCGGCACGCTGTCGGGCGCGCCCAAGATTCGCGCGATGGAAATCATCGACGAACTCGAGCCGACCAAGCGCGGCATCTACGGCGGCGCGGTGGGCTATCTGTCGTGGAACGGCAATATGGACACCGCCATTGCCATTCGCACGGCCGTCATCAAGGACGGCCGGCTGTCGATTCAGGCCGGCTGCGGCGTGGTGGCAGATTCTGTCCCGCAGAGCGAATGGGAAGAAACCCTCAACAAAGGCCGGGCGATGTTCCGCGCCGTCGCGCTGGCGGAACGCGGGCTGGGCTAGTCCGCCGGGCGTTCGTCTGGCGCTGCCCCAGCGCTGGATGAGGGCTGCGCCAGCGCCGCTGCCAACTGCTTTTCATCCAGCGCCCCTTCCCATTTGCTAATCGCCACGCAGGCCACACCGTTGCCGATGAAATTGGTCAGCGCGCGGCATTCGCTCATGAACTTGTCGATCCCGACCAGCACGGCGAGCGCTTCGACCGGAATGCCCGGCACCGCCGAGAGCGTCGCCGCCAGCGTCACAAAACCCGCACCGGTCACGCCCGACGCGCCCTTGGATGTCAGCATCGCGACCAGCAGCAGCGTTAACTGCTGGGCCAGCGTCAACTCGGTGTTGGTCGCATAGGCCAGAAACA
>JALRCR010000072.1:4352-14576 GCA_023257255.1 Gammaproteobacteria bacterium
CCGGTCGCCTGGGCGATGAACAGGGCCGCCAGCGTCATGTAGATGTTGGTGCCGTCCAGATTGAAGCTGTAACCCAGCGGCACCGTCAGCCCCACCACCGGCGGCGCACAGCCCGCCGCGCGCAGCTTGTGCATCAACTGGGGCAGCGCGGTTTCCGAGCTTGAGGTGCCCAGCACAATCAGCAGTTCTTCGCGGATATAGGCCAGAAAACGCAGGATCGAAAAGCCGCACCAGCGGGCAATAGCGCCCAGCACGATAAACACAAAACCGGCGGCGGTGAGATAGAAGGTCGCCACCAGCTCACCCAGCTTCACCAGCGCGCCGAGACCATAGGCGCCGATGGTGAAGGCCATCGCACCGAAGGCGCCCAGCGGCGCGGCCTTGACCACCAGCGCCACCACGCCGAAGAAGATGTCGCCCAGGCTTTCAATCGCGTGCGTGGCAGACAGTCGCCGCGCCTCCGGCAGGGCGTTGATCGCAAAGCCCGTCAGCACCGCCAGCAGCAGCACCTGCAGGAGATCCCCGCCGACGAAGGCGCCAAGGAAGCTGTCCGGGATGATTTGTAGCAGATGCGCCGTGACGCTGTCGGCCTCGGCGCGCTTGGCATAGTCGCTGACGCTGGCCGCATTGAGCGTTGCGAGATCGAGATTGAAGCCCTCGCCGGTGCGAAAGACATTGGCAACGATGAGCCCCAGCGCCAGCGCAAAAGTCGACACCACCTCGAAATAGACCAGCGCCTTCCAGCCCACCCGACCGATCCGTCCCGCCTCCCGCACGCTCGCAATGCCGTGCACCACGGTGCAAAACACCACCGGCGCGATGACCATCTTGATGAGCTTGATGAAGGCGTCGCCCAGCGGCTTCAACGCCTTGGCGGTGTCCGGCGCCAGCATGCCCAGCGCCACGCCCAACGCCAGCGCGATCAGCACCTGTGCATACAGTTGGGTCCACCAGGGTTTTTGCATCTCGGGCGCTCCGCGAGGGGCGGATTCACGCTGAATCCGGGCCCGTATATTCTCGCGGACCAGACCCGAGGCACCACCCCCACCGCACGCTATGGAGTTTGCGATGAACGAAACGCGCTTGTTCTATACCCCGCTCTGGCAAACCGACATCGCCGACCCCAACGACCACTGGGTCGAGCGCCGCGATCTGATGCTCCAGCGCATCTTCGCGCTGGAGGCCGAAGGCAAAGGCGTGCTGAAAACCAATTTCGGCGGCTGGCAGAGCCCGGACGATCTGTACCGCTACCCCGAGTTCCAGTGGTTAATCGGCCGCATCATGGCGCTGGGCAACGAAGTTGCGCCGGCCTTCTCCGCCCGGAAGCGTTTTGACGACGGCATCATCTGGGCCAACATCAACCGCAAGGGTCACTTCAACGCCGTCCACACCCACCCGGACGCCGTGCTCTCCGGCGTGGTCTACCTGAAATGCGACCATCGCGATCAGGGCGTCATCCAGTTCTTCGACGCCCGCGAAGGCAGCCCCACCGCGCAGTGGCGCTGCTATATGCGCATCGACGACGCCGGGCCGGTCGTCAACGACGTGCATGAAGTGCTGCCAAAGGAAGGACATCTGCTGTTCTTCCCCGGCTGGCTGAAACACTGGGTCACACCCAACCTCACCGACCGCGAGCGCGTGTCGGTGTCGTTCAATATCCGCCTCGAGTAGCCCAATAGTTGGACATTTGGGGTCAGGGACATTTGGGGTCAGAGTAAAAACTCGCGGAAACGCTCGAGTCCGACGTAAGCCCGAACAGTTTTTACTCTGACCCCAACTATGAGGGCTTGGTCAGGCGATCTCTTCCACCGGGCCCTCGGCGGCGAAACGGCGCAGCACGTTCTCGGTCATCCGCGAGACGTTGTTGGCATAGCCCGCGTGCGAGAGGCTGCCGCACCAGGCCATCGAGGACGCGCTGAACACCGCGCCGCCCTGACGGGTGGTGGCATAGGCGATGTCGGCGCGGACCAGCGGGTTGTCACGGCCGGTGATCCCGGGATAGGCGAAATACTGGTCTTCCGGCACCAGCATCGCGCTGGCCGAGTGCCCGTAGGAACTCGCAAGCAGCAGCGTGTTGGGCGGCGTGCCCAGGCTGTAGTCGATGCGGTCGAGCTCGAGCCCGGCCGCGCCTTCGTTGACCAGCCCGAAATCGCCAATGACTTCCTGCGGCCCGATGCCGTCGAAAATGAAGGCGACGCGCGGGTCGCGCGCATCCGGCAGCTGGTGATAGCCGGCGGAGACGTCCAGCCCGTGCGAGGTGTAGCCCGTGCCCCAGATCTTCTGCGGCGCGCGGGCCCGCATCCGCCACAGGCCGCCGCGTTCGCCGGTGGTGCTGTGAAAGAGTTCGCCGGGGCGGCCGCGCCAGGCCTGATCGCCGGTTTCGCCCTTGCGTACTTCAATCATCCACGGCTTTTCGGGATGCTGGCTAGTAATCCAGTAGAAGCCGTTGGCGCCCAGATACATGCCGCGGCCGCCGCTGGCGAAGTAGTCCTCGTAGGCGTCCAGCATCTGCGAGGAGGTGTACTCCGCGTGTGAGGGCGAAATGACCACCGCGTAGCGCTTGAGCAGGCTCGCCCCTTCGGCCTGCAGGTCGTGGTCGGTGATGACGTCAAACGCGAAGCCCTTCACCGTCAACCAGTCGATGAGGTGTAAATCCGCCGGGAACTGCCAGACCGAGCCGAACTCGTGCCGGTAGTCCGGTCGCAGGTTAAGAATCGGCCGCCGCCAGGTGCTGTACTGCACGCCGCGTCCGTCCACGTGATAGTCGTAGGCCGAACGGCCCCAGGCCGGCGTGACGTTCAGTTCGATATCCAGATCGTCCAGCGTGGTCAGCACGCCCATCACCGACTGCCCGCCCGCGGCGTTAAGCAGGACCTGCGAGTTGGCGTAGGCGAGGTAGCTGAAGGTCGGGATGACCACCGCGATCCGCGCGCTCGCCGTGCCTTGCGGCGGTACGACGAAAAACGGCACACGGTCGGTTTTCTCGCCTTGCGCGAGCTTCAAGGCGTAGCAGCCGCTCGGCAGATCCGGCGGCAGGGTGAAGCTTAAAGAGCGCACCCAGCGACAGTCGTCGAGGCTGTCTTCGTGAAACCACAGCGCGCCGTATTGTTCCGGGCAGTGCACGAAGTGCTCTTCCAGCCCGTCCCAGTTCCAGCCGGTCATGCCGCGGTCCGGCTGGTTGATGCAGAAGCCATGCAGGCCGTGACCGCTGACGTCCTGCACGGCGTCCGTTGCGATGCCCCGGCGGGTCGTGCCGGCGGCGAAGTCCCAGTGCGCGAGCGGTGCCGGGCCCGCCGCGCCCGCGTGCAGCGCCGCCACTTCATGATCGGCCAACACACGGCCGTAGAGCTTCGGACCGTCCAGCTTGCCGTTGAACAACGCCACCACGCGCGGCCGGCTGGCGAGGCTCGTTTCGGCGAGGCCGGCCATTAATAAAGGTACCGTGGGATTGCCCGGCGCCGCCGCCAGCGGGGCGAGCGCCGCGCCGTCGGACTCCAGATTCACCATCCGCCCGAAGCGGGAATTCACGCTGTTGACGGTCGCGACCTGCGAGAGGCTCAAGGTCTTGCCGGCCACATCAATCCGCGCCACCACCGAATACCAGACCTCCGGAAAGAGCGGCTGGACGAGGCTGACGCGGCTCTGCTGCCGGCCGTCGCTCGTCACGAGCACCAGATGGCCGTCTTCAATCAGCAGCGCCCAGCCGCGACTTTCGGCTTCCGACCAGCGCGAGATGACGCCCTGCCGCTTGGCGGGCGTGGTCGACCAGAGGTGCAGGTGCAGGCTCAAGCCCGAAGCGCCGCCGAGATGCGCCGCCGTGTCCGGCACTTCCACGTACGCGCCGACCTGCGTGAACTGGGTGCCCACCGCGTACTGGCCGTCAATCGCCGACGGCACTGCCTCCTCCTTGTAACCCGGCCCTGCCGGATTGCGGTCGCCGTGGATGAGCCGGACCAGATTCACACTGCAACGCCCGGCTTCGGGGCTGCTCAGAAAGAAGTCCAGCGTTTCGCCCGGGCGGACGTTGGGGCGGTCGCAGTAGCCGCGGATCTGTGCGTAGCTCATTTGGCAGCCTCCGCATCCAGCAGGCCCAGCGCCACGAGACGCTGCAGGAAGACCGCATGCACGGCCTCGCGCTCGGTGGCGAATACGCGAGGGTCGTCCAGCGTCGGGGCATTGCCGCGTCCCCGCAGCAGGCCAAGCTTGTAGCGCTGATATGGCACTTCGGCGTAGGCGAAGGATTTGCCGTCGATCGGCAGCGCGTGGAGGTAGTTGAGAACGTCCTGCAGGGCGGTGCTGTGCGGCGATTGGTCGCCGCGCGGGTCTTCGGCGTGTTCGGCCAGCAGCGCAGGCGTCACCAGTGGGCGCAGTTCGCGGCGTTTGGCCTCGGCGAAAAAGGCCATGAAATCGGCGGTCTTGTCGGCATAGCCGTTTGGATTCTGCAGGGGCACCGGCGTCTCCTTGTGTGGGCTGAACGGGCGATTCGATAGCGTGCTGTGCGCAAGGGCCGTGCCATGCCGCACGGCGCGTTTACGCGGGGTTTTATGCGGTTTCAGGCCGCCTATGCTGCAATCCTGCAACAGCTGTTGCGGCGCTGAAGCGCACCCGCGCTGCCTCAGCCGTCACGCGCCTTGCGAATCAGGGTGGCCACATCAATGCCAAGCTGGCGCGCGGCTTCCCGCTTGCTGCCGGCACCGACCAGGGCGGTGGCAATGATCTGCCGTTCGAGTTCACGCACCTGTGCACGCAAGCTGCCCGATGCGGCTGCGGCGCCTGATGCGGGCGTCAGCCGCAGGCTTTCCGGCAGCTGCGCCGGCTGCGCGAGTTCCTCGGCCATCACGCTGAGGTATTCGATCGCATGGCGCAGCTCGCGCACATTGCCCGGCCAGTGGTGCTGCAACAGCACCGCGCGGCAGTCCTCGGACAATCTGAGCGGCGGCTGGCGCTGCTGATTGATCAGCGCCAGCTGGTGATTGATGAGTTCGGGCAACAGCCCGGATTCACGCAGGCCCGGCAGGCGGATGCTGAAGCTCGCAATCCGGTAGTACAGATCGCGCCGGAAACTGCCCTCGGCGACCATCGCCGCCAGATCGCGGTTGGTGGCGCAAATCACCGCCACTTCGCAGTGACGCGCCTGCTGCGCGCCCAGCGTCGGCACCGAGCCGTCTTCCAGAAACTGCAGCAGCTTGGCCTGACAGCCGAGCGGAATTTCGCCCACTTCGTCCAGCAGCAAGGTGCCGCCGGCGGCGCGCTCGATCTGGCCCCGCTTGCCACCCTGCAGCGCGCCGGTAAACGCGCCGCGTTCATAGCCAAACACTTCGCTCTCGAACAGGGTCTCCGGAATGCTGCCGCAGTTCACCTGCACGAAAGGCCCGCCGGCGCGCGCCGATGCCTCGTGAATCTGCCGTGCCAGCACGGTCTTGCCGGCGCCGGTCTCGCCCAGCAGCAGCACCGGCAGCTTGCGGGCCAGCGCAATACTCGCCTTGTTGATCTGCGCGGCGAGCGCCGGGCCCAGCACCAGTCCGCCGGGCGCGGGCCGCGCGGCACGGCGCGGGCTGGTGCTCGACTCGTACTGCGGTGTGAAGTGATAAAGCGTCCAGCGCCCCACCGTACCCGGCACCTCCAGCCGTCGCCGGTGGGCCGCGTACACGCCGCCGCCGCGCCGCCCGCGCACCGTTCCGCCGGTGGTTTCAGGTGCGCCGAGAAAGGCGCTCAAATCGAGCAGCGAGTCAGCGCCGAGCTGCGCCATGGGTTGACCCAGCACGCTGCGGCGGCGGAGCCCGAACAGACTTTCGGCGCTGGCGTTGAAGAGCTTCACGGTGTCATCCGGTCCGGTCATCACGACTGCGACCGGCAGTTCGTCGAGCAGGCTCACAAGTTCCGGGTTCTCCAGCAGGGCGGACAGGCCCTGATGCGTCTGCGCGCCCGGCGTCGCGAAACCAAAAGCCAGCGGTGGCATGGTGGTGTCCTTGCTCATCGCGGCAGCCCGGAGGGCGCATCCAGCGGCCGGCAGTTGCCCCAAAGACGCACCAGAAAGCCGTCTTCGACGTCGGCGCGCACGTCGTTTTCGACCCGGATCCGCTGCCCGTCGTGCCGGGTATCCACCGACAGCGCGCCGTCGATGCTGTAGCCGGCGGCGATGATCTGGCGCACGAAGGCCTCGTTCTCCGGGCTGCGCGGCCAATAGGTCCGCACCGGCTGCGCGCTCATGTCGAGATGATGCGGCAGCCCGTAGAGCCGGCTCATCGCCAGATTGCACAGTCGCCAGTAGGACGGATGCGAGAAGACCTGCGAGACGATGTCGTCCAGCGGCAGGCTGAGGTCAACGGGGCTCGCGAACTCGATGCACCAGTGCGCCTCGTTGCCGGCGTCAGCGATCTGCTTCAGCAGCCGATTGTCGGCCTCAAGCCGCGCCAGTCGCTCGGCCAGATCGCCCAGCGGGCGCTTGCTGAGCGTGAGATCGGCTCGGGTTCCGCGTCTGGGCAGTGCGCTCGCCAGCACCCGAAGTTCACGGCCGTCGCGACCGCGCAGACACAGTTCCGCCGCCGGTGCCGGCGCAGCAACAACCGGACGCGCCAGCTGCGCCCTTACCCAGGCGGCGGAAGCCGGGGTGTAGATCTGCTCCAGCGGCCGGCCATGCAGCGCGTCGTCGGCATAGCCGAGCGCCGCGAGCTGGGCACCGTTTGCCCACAGCAGGCGCCCATCGGCGTCGATCAGGTCGAGCAAATCGCCCGCCGGCAGCGCCAGCTCGGCCGGCGCCGAGGCCAACTGCGGCAGGACCTGCGGAAAAAGATTCATCGGTGCGGGCTCCGGCGCGACAGGCGCGGCATCGATTGTGAGAAGCCGGGTCTACTCGCGCAAGTCAAAGCCGAGCGGCAGCACTTCCGCGCCGGTATTGCCGCTGTCCGGCAGCCAGCTGGCGGTGCCGACGATCCGCAGATCTTGAAGCCGCGCGCTGAGCGCGGTGAAGGCCACCGCCATGTCGCTGCGCGCCACCGCGTGCCCCAGACAATAGTGAATCCCGCCGCCAAAACCGTGATGCGGCGTGCGCCGGGCCGTGATGTCGAAGGCCGGGTTGTCGTAGGCCGCCGGATCGCTGCCCGCGACGGCGGCAAAGAGATGCACCGTGGTGCCCGCTTTGAAGTCCACATCGCGATAGGTGAAATCAACCGCCGCCTGCCGGCTGACCCAGGTGGTGGTCGGCGCAAGGCGCATGATTTCTTCCACCGCGTTCCGCGCCAGTGCTGGTTCCCGCGCCAGCAGCTCCCACTGCGCGGGGTGCTCGAGAAAAAGCTTGATCCCAAGGCTCAGCTGGTTACGCGTGGTATCGATGCCGCCGAAAATCAGCAGCACCACCATATCGCGCAGTTCCTGATCCGACAGCCGGTCGCCGTCTTCGCTGGCTGCCACCAGCTGCGAGAGAAAATCCTCGCCAAGCAGGCGACGCCGGCTGGCAATCAGCCGATCGGCGTAGGCAAACAGCGCCTCCAGCGCCGCTTCGACCCGCGGCTGTTCCTGCCGCAGACGCACGCCGAGCGCCAGACCAAGCTCCGCCGCCCAGTCGGCGATCGTCCGCCAGTCTTCATCCGGAATGCCCAGCAGCAGGGTCAGCACGCGGGTGGCGTAGGGCTCGGCGAACTGGGTCATGAACTCGCAGCCGCCGTGCGCGGCAAAGCCGTCGATGACCTCGTGCGCCAACCGCTCGAAGGCCGGCTGCAGCGGCGCCAGCGTGCGCGGCGCGAACGCCGGATTGACCAGCTTCCGGAGCCGCGCGTGGTCGACGCCTTCGCGACACAGCAGGATGCGTGACCACCAGTCGGCAAAGGGGCCGGTGGTCACGCCGTTGTGTGCGGGCCAGGCCACGCTGCCCTGAATCAGGCGCGGGTCCTTCATCAGCTTCGCGATGTCCTCGTGCCGCAGCACGCCGATGCCGTAGGGCGTGCGGGCGTACCAGTGCTGCTCGCGCGCGGCAGCGGCTTCCGGCGAGTGCATGGCAAAGCCCGGCGCCTCGATGTCCAGAAACACCGCGCGCTCGCTCACGGCAGGTACTCCAGAAACCGCTCGTAGTCCCACTCCGTGACGGTAGCCATGAAGCGGCTCCATTCATCGCGCTTGAGATGAAAAAACACGCGCGCCATCTCGCCGGGCAAGGCGCCCATCACCACCGGATCGGCTTCCAGCGCGTCCAGTGCTTCGCGCAAGTCCGACGGCAGGCGCTGCACCGCCTTGCCGGCTTCCATGGCGTCATAAATGTTGCGGTGTTCGGGCTGGCCCGGGTCGAGCTTGCGGTTCAGGCCGTCGTCGAACGCCTGCAACAGACCGGAGGCCATGAGATATGGATTAACCAGCGAATCGACCGCCCGGTATTCCAGCCGCCCCGGCGCGGAAACGCGCACCGCGCAGGTCCGGTTCTGCAGGCCCCAGTCGCGGTAGACCGGCGCCCAGAAGCCAAGATCGGACAGTCGCCGATAGGAGTTGACGGTCGAGGCGCCCAGTGCGGTCAGCGCCGGCAGGTGTTCCATCATGCCGCCGATGCAGTGGAGACCGACGTCGGCCGGCATCCATTCACCGCTCGGGCGCGTGAATTCATTGGTGCCACCCTTGCGATAGGTGAACAGGGCCTCCGCGCCCGGCAGTTCGCCTTCGTGTTCCAGCGGATTCAGCACTTCATCGCCGCCGCGCCACAGCGAGACGTTGTGATGGCAGCCGTTGGCCGACGCGCCCATGAAGGGCTTGCTCATGAAGGTCGCGATGAGGTTGTTTTCGCGCGCGACCTGCGCGCAGATCTGGCGGTAGGTGATGAGCCGGTCGGCATTGCGCAGGGCCTCGTCAAACCAGATGTTCAACTCCAGCTGGCCCGGCGCGTCTTCATGGTCGCCCTGGATCATGTCGAGCCCCATGGCCTGGGCGTAGGTGGTGACTTTCTCGATCACCGGGAACAGCTGCTCGAACTGGTCGATGTGATAGGCGAAAGGCCGGGTGGTGCCGCCGGCAGACTTGCCGTCCGGGCCGCGCTTCAGCCACATCATTTCCGGCTCGCAGCCCACCCGCAGGTGCATGCCGTGGCGGGCCTGGAAGTCGGCGTGGATCCGCCGCAGGTTGCCGCGGCAGTCGCTGGTCAGGAAGGCGCCGGCGTCCTCGGTATCTTCACGGTTGCGGAACAGCGTGCAGAACACCCGCGCGACGCGCGGATTCCACGGCAGCTGGCAGAAGGTATCCGGATCCGGCAGCGCCACCAGTTCGGAGGCGTTGGCGCCGTAACCAATGTAGTTGCCCTGACGGTCGACGCAGACGTCCGCCACCGCGCCGTACCACAGCTGCACGCCGCGTTCGGCCACCGTCGGCCAGTGCGGCGCGGGCGCGGCCTTGCCCATCACGCGGCCGGTGACGGACACGAACTGATACAGCACATGCTTGATGCCAAGACGTTTGATCTTGGCCGTCACCGCCTGCACGGCGGCGCGGCGCGCTTCATCGGCGACAAAGCGGGACAGATCGGTGCCGGCGGCGGTGGTCGCCGCATGCAGGGTCGCGGGAGTCGCGGTGTCGTTGCTCATGGGATTCCTCGTTCAGGCAATTTCGAAGTAACGGGCTTTTTCTTCCGCGCTGACCGCGCGGCGCAGGCTGTCGAACTCGTGCCGTCGGCTGGCGACATAGGGGTCGATGAACGCACTGCCAAAAATCTCGTGCGCTTCCGCGCTGTGCTGCAGCGCCTGCGCGGCGCTCAGGAGGTCGTGCGGCAGCGGCACCAGATCGGGCGCGGTGTGGGTGCGGCCGTCGCCCGTCACCACCGCCGGGGGCTCGATCGCATGCTCAATGCCCCACAGGCCGGCGCCGAGGAACATCGAGAGCCCCAGCCAGGGATTCACATCCGCGCCCGGAATGCGGAACTCGAGCCGCGCGTGCGGATGCTCGCCCGACACCGCGCGGATCGCGGTTGTGTAGCCGCCGAAACTCCAGGTTGGCGTGCGCGGCGCCCAGTTGCCCGGCGAAAGCCGGCGCCAGGCGTTGACCGTGTGCAGCGGCAGGGCGGCCAGCGCCGGCAGCAGTTTCAGCACGCCGCCCACGAAGTGGCTGGCCAGCGGGCTCAGCGTGCCGTCCCGCATTCCCCAGATGGCCAGACGCCCGCCCAGCCGTTCGTGGCTTTCGATCACTACCACCTCGGGCGCGCCGTCGCCATCAAGGTCGGCCAGACGCGGCGCAAGGTCTTCGAATACCATGTCC
>JALRCR010000073.1:0-4237 GCA_023257255.1 Gammaproteobacteria bacterium
GAGGACCGTCTGGTCGACCCCCTGGCCCTGCAGGTTGGGGACTGCGGGACGGCACACCCGCTGCTCATGCTCAGTCTGGCACTTGAAACGGCGGTGCCGGGGGAGACCCTGATGGTGGTCGGCTTCGGGCAGGGCGCCGATGCGCTGGTGATCGAAACCACCCCGCAACTCGCCGCCCTGCAAGCCTCGCGCGGCCCGGCCCGCCACATCGCCGCCCGCCGGGTAGTGGAGAACTACACCATGTTCCTCTCGCTCCGTGAGCGCATTGCCTTCGACTTCGGCATGCGCGCCGAGCGCGACAACCGCACGGCGCAGTCCACGTTCTACCGGCGGCGTCACGACATCACCGGGATGGTCGGTGGGCGCTGCAGTGCGTGTAACACCCTGCAATATCCGCGCAGCCAGGTCTGTGTGAAGTGCGGTGCGCTGGAAACGCAGAATCCGGAAAGCCTGGCCAATCTGATCGGTCGGGTGAAGTCCTACACCGAAGACTGGCTGGCCTTCACGCCCTTGCCGCCCTACGTCTACGGGCACGTCGAATTTGCCGACGGCGCGAACTGCATGCTCGAGTTCACGGACTTCGCGCCGGGTGCGGTCGCAGTCGGTAACGAAGTGCGGATGGTCTTTCGAATCAAGGACTTTGACACCCGTCGAAATTTTCGACGATATTTCTGGAAGCCGGCACCCTTGCTGGCCAACTGAACCTGCGCAGGGGAATTCATCATGGCCAAGGGCATTAAAGACAAAGTCGCAATCATCGGCATGGGCTGCTCCCGCTTCGGCGAGCGCTGGGACTGCGGTCCGGAAGAGCTGATTGTGGAAGCCTTCAAAGAAGCGCTGGCCGATGCCGGCATCGAACGTGAGCAAATTGAAATGGCCTGGCTGGGCCTGTTCTATCAGGAGCAGAGCGCTGGCAAGTCCGCGCTGCCGCTGGCGCTCAGCCTGCGCTTGCCCAATATCCCGGTGACCCGGGTCGAAAACATGTGCGCCACCGGCACCGAGGCGCTGCGCGGCGCGGTCTATGCGGTCGCGGCCGGCGCCTGCGACATCGCGCTGGCGGTGGGCGTGGAAAAGCTGAAAGACACCGGTTACGCCGGCTTGCCGGAGCGGACCAAGGGCACCTTCGACGACCTCTGGCTGCCGAATGCGACCGCGCCCGGCGCGTTCGCGCAGCTGGCCAGCGCCTACGCCGCCCGCCACAAGATTCCGATGGAAGACCTGAAACGCGCCATGGCGCATGTGTCGGTCAAGAGCCATGACAACGGCGTGCTTAACCCCAAGGCGCATTTGCGCAAGCGCATCACCGAAGAGGAAGCGATGAAAGCCGCGCCGGTCGCCTATCCGCTGGGTCTGCTCGACTGTTGCGGGGTGAGCGACGGCGCGGCCTGCGCCATCGTCACCACGGTGGAAAAAGCCCGTGAGATGGGCTTCAAGGACCTCGTGACCGTCAAGGCCATGCAGCTCGCGCCCAGCAACGGCTATGAAATGTCGAATACCGGCTGGGACGGCTCCTATCTGCTGACCACCCGCGTCGCCTCGCAAAAGGCCTATCAGGAGGCCGGCATCACGAATCCGCGTGAGCAGATCAACATGATGGAAGTGCACGACTGCTTCTCGGTCACCGAACTGGTGGTGATGGAAGATTTAGGCATTTCACCCGAGGGCGGGGCGAGCAAGGACATCCTCGACGGCGTGTTTGACCGCGATGGCAAAGTGCCCTGCCAGCTCGATGGCGGGCTGAAATGTTTTGGCCACCCGATTGGCGCCAGCGGGCTGCGTATGGCGTATGAGATGTATCTGCAACTGCTGGGGCGGGCGGGCGATCGCCAGATTGGCAGTCCCAGCATCGGGCTGACCCATAATCTGGGTGGCCATCCGTTCCGTAATGTGGCGAGCGTTTCGCTGTTTGGCCTGTACGCAGGCTAAGTCCCTCACATCCTGATTTTCAACCTCGCCGCGGCAGCTGGCCGCGGCGCGCTTCTGCCGGAGTTTTCCATGCAAGGCTATCGTTCATCCTGGTTGACCGCCGAACACGATTTGTACCGCGACAACGTTCGTCGCTTTGTGGAGACGGAGTTTGTGCCGGCGCGCGAGCGCTGGATCGAGCAGGGACATGCCGACCCTTCCGCCTGGCGGCAGGCCGGCGAGGCGGGGCTGCTGTGCCCGGATGTGCCGACCGAGTACGGCGGCGGTGGGGCCGATTTCGGGTTTGACGCAATCGTGTACGAGGAACTGGGACGGGCCTGCGTGTCGGGTTTTGGCTGCGCCATCCAGAGCATCGTGGCGCATTACTTCCTGGCCTACGCCACCGAAGAGCAAAAGCGGAAGTACCTGCCGAAGATGGCGAGCGGTGAAATCATCACCTCCATCGCCATGACCGAGCCCGGCACGGGATCAGATTTACAGGCGGTCAAAACCCGCGCGGTGCGCGACGGCGACCACTACGTCGTCAACGGCTCCAAGACCTTCATCACCAACGGCTATAACGCGAACCTCATCGTGCTGGTGTGCAAGACCAATCCCGCCGAGCGCGCCAAGGGCATCTCGCTTCTGCTCGTCGAGACCGAGGGTCTGGCCGGGTTCCGGCGTGGCAAGCCGCTGAAGAAAATCGGCATGAAAGCGCAGGACACGAGCGAACTTTTCTTCGACGACTGCCGGGTGCCGGTGGCCAACGTCATGGGCGGCGTGGAAGGGCAGGGGTTCTATCAGCTGATGAGCCAGCTGGGTCGGGAACGACTGATGATCGGCCTGCAGTCGGTCACCGCGATGGAAAGCGCGGTGCGCCATACGCTGGACTATGTGCGGCAGCGCGAAGCCTTTGGCCAGAAACTCTACGACTTCCAGAACACCCGATTTACGCTGGTGGAATGCGCCACCGAAGCCCACATCGCGCGGGTGTTTGTGGACGACTGCATCACGCGCCTGCTGGAAGGCAAGCTCGATTCGGCCACCGCCTCGATGGCCAAATACTGGTGCTCGGAGAAGGCGCAGGAGGCCATTCATCGCTGCCTGCAGCTGCACGGCGGCTACGGTTACATCATGGATTATCCAATCGCCCACTACTTCGCCGACAACCGCGTTTCGATGATTTACGGCGGCAGCAACGAAATCATGAAAGAGCTGATTTCGCGTTCGCTTTAAGCCGGGATTTTTGCCATGAACCACAATCTGTTCGCCGCGTTTGCGGCGCAGTTCCCGGCTGCCCTGAGCAGCCCGCTGCTGCACCTGCCGGATGGCAGCCACTTGAGCTACGCCGGGGCCATTGCGGAGAGCGGCCGTCTGGCCAATGTGCTGACCGGGCTCGGGCTTGCGCGGGGCGATCGGGTCAGCGTGCAGGCCGAGAAAAGCGTCAGCTATCTGTTGCTTTATCTGGCCTGCCTGCGTGGCGGCTTTGCGTTTCATCCGCTGAATCCGGGCTATACGGCCGCCGAGCTCCAGTTTTTTCTGGAGAACGCGCAGCCCGCGGTTTTTGTCGGCGACCCGGCCAATGCCGAGGCCAGCGCGTTGGCGGCATCCTTGTCGATTGCGCATCGCTTTACGCTGGATGCGGCCGGGGCCGGCAGCCTGACGGCGGCCGCGCAGGCTGCGCCCGCCGAGTTCCAGACGGTCGCGGTCGAGCCGGACGATCTGGCAGCGCTGCTGTATTCCTCGGGCACCACCGGCCGGCCCAAAGGCATCATGCTGAGCCATGCCAACCTGGCCGCGAACGCGCGGGCCTTGAGCGAGGCCTGGCGCTTCGGCGCCGAAGACGTGCTGCTGCACGCCCTGCCGGTATTCCACGTCCACGGGCTCTTCATTGCGCTGGGTTGCACGCTGATGTCGGGGTCCAGCGCGGTCTGGCTGCCGCGTTTTGAATTACCCGCGGTGCTTGCCGCGCTGCCTCGCTGCACGGTGATGATGGGCGTGCCGACCTACTACACGCGCCTGTTGGCAGATGCGGCCTTCAACGCGGCGCAGGCGCAGGGCGTGCGGGTATTTATCTCGGGTTCCGCGCCTTTGCTCAGCGAGACCTTTACGGCGTTTGAAGCGCGCACCGGTCAGCGCATTCTGGAGCGCTACGGCATGACCGAAACGAGCGTCATTGCCTCTAACCCGCTGCACGGCGAGCGCCGGGCCGGCGCGGTGGGGCCCGCGCTGCCGGGCATGACGGTCCGGGTGGTAGACGATGCGGGTGTCATCGTGCCGACGGGCGAAACCGGGCATGTGCTGGTGCGGGGCGAAAGCGTGTTCCGGGGCT
>JALRCR010000073.1:4247-14513 GCA_023257255.1 Gammaproteobacteria bacterium
CGGACGGTTTTTTTCGCACCGGCGACGATGGGCGCCTCGACGCCGAGGGCTATCTGCACCTCGTCGGTCGATCGAAGGACCTCATCATCACCGGCGGGCTCAACGTTTATCCCAGCGAAGTCGAAACCGAAATCGATCTGCTGCCGAGCGTGCTGGAGTCGGCCGTCATCGGGCTGCCGCATCCGGATTTCGGCGAGCAGGTGGTGGCAGTCATCGTGCCGGCCAGCGGCAAGCAGTTCGACGAGGCCGCTGCCCGTGCGGCGCTGAAGTCGCGTCTCGCGCCGTATAAGCAGCCGAAACGCTACGTCGTCATGGACGCCTTGCCGCGCAACGCGATGGGCAAGGTGCAAAAAAATCTGCTGCGGGCACAGTGGCAGGACGCCAGCTAGCCGCATCCTTGGGCCGGCAGCCGGCGCGGTTCAAATCCGTATAATGCGGCCGGTCTTTATGTTCATCATTGCCATCAGGGGAGGGGCGCCAAGATGCCTGGGCTTTACTTCGAAGAATTTCACGTCGGACAGACGTTCGACCATCCGATCCGCCGGACGGTGACCGAAACCGATAACGTCATGTTCACCACCATGACCCACAACCCGGCCCTGCTTCATCTGGACGAAGAATACTGCCGCACCCAAACAGAGTTTGGTCAGCGCATCGTCAATAGCTGCTTCACCCTGTCGGTAATGGTGGGCGTGTCGGTGTACGACACCACGCTCGGCACCACCGTAGGCAACCTGGGCTGGGACGAAGTGCGCTTCCCGAAGCCCGTGTTCCACGGCGACACGCTGAATTTCCAGACCGAAGTGGTCGAGCTGCGCGAAACCAAATCGCGTCCGCAGAACGGCATCGTCATTTTTGCCCACCGCGCCTACAACCAGCGCAAAGAGCTGGTCGCCAGCTGCAAGCGTACGGGCCTGATGTTGAGGAAGCCGGCATGAGCGTGTTGCGTTCGATGCTGTTTGTGCCCGGCGACAGCGAGAAAAAACTGGCCAAGGGCGCGAGCGTTGGCGCTGATGCGCTGATTCTCGATCTGGAAGACGCGGTGGCGGCCTCGCGCCGGCCGGTTGCGCGCGAGATGGTGCACGACTATCTGCGCAACGCCGACCGCAGCCAGAGCGAGCTCTGGGTGCGGATCAATCCGCTGGATACGGCTGACGCGCTCCGCGACGTGACCGCCGTCGCCCGCGCCCGTCCCGACGGCATTGCGCTGCCGAAGTGCGATGGCCCGCATCACATCCTGCAGCTCAGTCACTATCTCGATGCGATGGAAATAGAGCACGGCATTCCTCAAGGCAGTATCGCGATTTGCGCGATTGCCACTGAAACCGCCGTCGCGCCCTTCAGCCTGGGCCAGTACAAGGGCGCGCCGCGCCTGCGGGTGCTGACCTGGGGCGCGGAAGATTTGGCCGCCGCGCTGGGCGCTTCCTCCAACAAGGACGAACACGGCGAATACACCGCGCCCTATGTGCTGGCGCGCTCGCTGTGTCTGTTTGGCGCCCATGCCGCGGGCGTGCAGCCGCTGGATACGGTGTGCCCGGATTTCCGTAACAGCGCCCGACTGCAGCGGGAATGCGAAGACGCCCGCCGCGACGGCTATCTGGGCAAAATCGCGATCCATCCGGATCAGGTGGCGGTCATTAACGCGGCCTTCACGCCGTCGGCGGCTGAAATCGAGCACGCCCAGGCGGTGATTGCGGCGTTCGCGGCCAACCCAGATGCCGGCGCGCTAAACCTCAACGGCAAGATGATCGACATGCCGCATCTCAAGCAGGCCGAGCGCATTCTGGCGCTGGTCAGCCGCGCGAAGGCTTGACGATGGGTCCGTTGGACGGCGTTTCGATTATCGAGTTTGCCGGCATCGGACCCGGTCCCCTGGCGGGGACGTTTCTGGGCGACCTGGGGGCCGACGTCATTCGCATTGACCGACCCCAGGGCGGCCCGCCGCTCGGCGCGGACGGCTCCTTGTCGCGCAACCGGCGCTCGATTGGTTTGAATCTCAAGGACCCGCGCGGGGTCGAACTGGCCCTGCGCCTGATGGAAAAGGCCGATGGGGTATTTGAGCCGTTCCGGCCGGGCGTGATGGAGCGACTGGGCTTGGGCCCCGAGGTCTGCCTGGCGCGTAATCCGCGGCTCGTCTACGGGCGCATGACCGGCTGGGGCCAGGACGGTCCCTTGGCGCATGCCGCGGGGCACGACATCAACTACATCGCCATCACCGGCGCGCTGCACGCCATGGGCGAAGCCGACCGGCCGCCGTTTCCGCCATTGAATCTGGTGGGCGACTTCGGCGGCGGCGGCCTGTTGCTGGCCTATGGCATGGTCTGCGCGCTGTTCTCGGCCGCCCGTACCGGCAAGGGCCAGGTGGTGGATGCCGCCATGGTCGATGGGGCCGCGAGCCTCATGGGCATGATTTACGGCGTGTACGCCAGAGGGCAGTGGAGCAACGTGCGCGGCAGCAATGCGCTGGCGGGCGCGGCGCATTACTACGGCTGCTATGAGTGCGCGGACGGCAAGTTCATCGCCTTCGGGTCAATCGAGCCGCAGTACTACGCCATCCTGCGCGAGAAACTGGGACTCGAAGATCCCGTCTTCGCCGAGCAGCACACGCCGGCGAACTGGCCGGTGTTCAAGGCGCGGATCGGCGCGCTGATCAAGACCCGCACGCGAGACGAATGGTCGGCGGTATTCGAGGGCACGGACGTTTGCTTCGGGCCGGTGCTCGACTTGGCAGAAGCGCCCTTGCATCCGCATAACGTGGCGCGCGGCACGTTCATTGACGTGGCCGGTGAATTGCAGCCGGCGCCTGCGCCGCGTTTCAGCGGCACGCCCGCGCCAACGCCGCGACCGAAGTCCCCTGACTGTGCCGACACCGAGGCCGTGTTGCTGGCCGCCGGGCTGTCGGGCGACGAGTACGCGGATCTCAAAGCCAAGGGTGTGGTGGCCTAAGCCGCCACGCCTGCCGAGGAGCCTGTGATGAGCAACGCCTGGGTCGCCCAAAAAAAATACCTCCAAGTGCTGGGGCAGCGGATGGCTTATGTGGAGCAGGGCAGCGGGGCGCCGATTGTGTTTCAGCACGGCAACCCGACTTCGTCCTATCTCTGGCGCAATATCCTGCCGGCGCTGGCGCCCTTTGGCCGCTGTATCGCGCTGGATCTGATCGGCATGGGGGACTCTGACAAGCTGAGCCCGTCTGGACCCGAGCGCTATACGCTGGCCGAGCATCAACGCTATTTCGATGCCGCACTGGCGGCGCTCGGGGTGGACTCGGCGGTAACGCTGGTGCTGCACGACTGGGGCACGGCGCTTGGCTTCGACTGGGCCTCGCGCCACCCGGCGGCCGTCGCCGGCCTGTGCTACATGGAGGGCCTGCCGATGGAAATCACCTGGGACGACTGGCCGGAATCGGCCCGCGGCATTTTTCAGGCGTTTCGGTCCGAGGCTGGCGAAGATCTGGTGCTGAACAAAAACGTGTTCGTCGAGCGGGTGCTCCCGAAGTCCATTCTTCGCAGCTTGAGCGAGGAAGAAATGGCGGCCTATCGATCGCCCTTTGCCGAACCGGGCGAAGGGCGGCGGCCGACCCTGACCTGGCCGCGGCAAATCCCGATTGAAGGCACGCCGGCCGAGAGCTGCGCCACCGTGGCCGCTTACAGCGCATGGCTGGCGACCAGCGAGGTGCCCAAGCTTTTCATTAACGCCGAGCCGGGGATGATCATCACCGGACGGGTGCGCGAGCGCTGTCGGGCGTTCCACAATCAGCAGGAAGTGACCGTGCCGGGTCTGCATTTCATTCAGGAAGACTCGCCGGCAGAGATTGCCCGCGCCTTATGCGCGTGGGTGCCCGGCTTGAGCCGGTAGCGCGCGATGATCGATCTGGCCTCGCTAATCCCGTGCGGGATCAGCGGCAGTCAAAGGCTCACGGTCGTGCACGAGCTGACCGTGCAGGCTACGGTTCCGGATCTGCCGGCGGTCTACTCGACCCCCAACATGATTCTCTTCATGGAAATCGTCTGCACCGACCTGATTCGGCCTTATTTGCCCGAGGGCTGGGTCTCGGTCGGGGCGCTGGTCGACGTGCGACATCTGGCCGCGACGCCGGTCGGCTTTACGGTGACGGCGCGCGCCACGGTGGTGGAACTTACGAAATCACTGGTCGTCTTTGAGGTCGAGGCGCATGACGGGATCGAGACCATCGGGCGCGGCCGGCACGCCCGGGCGCCCATCGAATTAAATCGTTTTCAGGCGGGCTGTCTGCGCAAGCAGGACAAGGCCCGCGCCCTGTAAGAGAGGATCCATGAGTTCACAGCATCAATCGGCGCGCAAAGTCACCGTCCAGACCCTGAAGCAGATGAAGACCGCCGGCACGCCGATCGTGTCCCTGACCGCCTATGACGCCGCGTTCGCACGGGTGCTGGATGAAGCCGGCTGCGATTTCCTGCTGGTAGGGGATTCGCTGGGCATGGTGGTGCAGGGGCAGGCCACTACCATCCCGGTCAGCGTGGAAGACATCATCTATCACACCCGCATGGTGGCGCGCGGCGTCAGCCGGGCGCTGGTCATGGCGGACATGCCCTTCATGAGCTACTCCTCGCCCGAGGACTGTCTGCACAATGCCGCGCGGCTGATGAAAGAAGGCGGCGCCGAGATGGTGAAGCTCGAGTGGGGCGCCTTGCAGCTGGGGATGGTCACGCGGCTGACTGAATGCGGCATTCCGGTCTGCGCGCATCTGGGGCTGACGCCGCAGGCCATTCACAAAATTGGCGCCTACCGGGTGCAGGGGCGCGAGCACGCCACCGCCGAGAAAATGCTGGCCGACGCGGCGGCGCTGGAAGCGGCGGGCGCCGATATGCTGCTGCTGGAATGCGTGCCGATGGCGCTGGCGGCGCGGATTACCGCCCAGGCGTCGGTGCCGGTGATAGGCATTGGCGCGGGCCCCGAGGTCGACGGGCAGATTCTGGTGCTCTACGACATCCTCGACATCGCGCCCGGCAAGCGCACGCGTTTTTCGAAAAATTACATGGAGGGCGCGCCTTCCATTCAAGCCGCCGCGCAGGGCTATGTCGACGACGTGCGGCAGCGACATTTCCCGACCGCCGATTACGCGTTTACCTGAGGGCGGCGCGATGACTCAGGCTCTGCAACAGCTGGTGAACGGACTGCGTCTGGAGAAACTGGAAGAAAATTTGTTTCGCGGCGCGATTGGTGACACCCACGTCAAACGCATGTACGGCGGCAAGGTACTCGGCGAGGCGCTGGAAGCGGCGCAGCTGACGGTCGCGGACGACCGGCCGGCACACTCGCTGCACGCCTATTTCCTGCGTGAGGCCGATGCGTTTCATCCGGTCATTTATGAGGTCGATCGCAGTCGCGACGGGCGCAGCTTTTCGGCCCGGCGGGTCACCGCCATCCAGCACGGACAGCCCATTTTCACCATGGAGGCCTCGTTCCACCGGGTGGAATCGGGTATCGCCTATCAGGGCAAGATGGCGGAAGTGCCGCCGCCAGAAGCCGTGCCTCCGCTGGAGTGGGACTGGGGCAGTTTTGAGGCTCAGCCGCCTCGCTACCAGCGCATGATGACCATCGTCGCGCCCTTCGAGATTCGCCAGATCGACGGTGCTAACGGCACCAAGGATGCGTTGGGCAATCCGGTTCGCCGCAGCTGGGTGCGCACCTCGGAACGCCTGCCCGACGAGCCCGACATGCACCGCGCCATTCTGGCCTACCTGTCGGATTACGGCCTCATCTGGACCTTGCTGGGACACCACGGTTTCACCCTGGGAACGACCAATCTGGTGGTGGCGAGCCTCGACCACGCGATGTGGTTTCATCGTCCTTTCCGGGTCGATGAATGGCTGCTCTATCACTGCGAAGGGGTGGCGTCTGCCGGCGCCCGCGGCCTCGCAAGGGGCAGTTTCTACACGCGAGAGGGTGAACTCGTGGTCAGCGTGGCCCAGGAAGGCCTGATGCGGGTGCTGGCGTGAGCCTGCCCACTCAAGCGGCCGGCTCGCGCGTCCGATAGATGGCGGTATGCCGCAAAGTAAATCGCCCAGCCTCGGTCGCTTCGAGCTCAGGTCCGAACTGGGGCGGGGTTATCACGGGCGCGTTTATCTGGCCTGGGACCCGCAACTCGAACGCAAGGTGGCGATCAAACTATTGCTTGGTGCCCAGGGCGACGACTCTGCACATGGCAAGTTGATGGTAGAAGCCCGCGCGGTGGCGCGGCTCTCGCACCCCAACATCATTCCGCTTTACGAAGTCGGCATTTACGGCAAAACCCCGTTTCTCGTGTTCGAGTACGTGGAAGGCGTGCCGCTCAAGCGGGAGATGCAGCGGCGGGGTGCGCTGCCCGAACGCGAAGCCATCACGCTCTTCATGCAGGTGCTGGATGGCATGGCCGTGGCGCATGCACAGGACGTGGCGCATCTCGACCTCTCGCCCAACAACCTGATGTTTGACCTTGGCCAGCGCGTGAAAGTGATGGACTTCGGTCTGGCGCGTTTTGCGTCCACGCCGCCTGCGCTGGACGGCGAGGAGCGGACACACGGCACACCGCGCTACATGAGCCCGGAGCACTATCGCGGCGCCCTTCTTGACCGGCGCACCGATGTCTTCGCGCTGGGGCTCATATTTTTCGAGTTGCTGGCGGGGGAGCCCGCGGCGATGGGCGACGGCTTGAGCAAGGTCCGGCGCGTAATTCTCGAGGGCGCCTTTGAATGGGAACGACTGCACCGGCTGGGCGTCTCTGCGCCGGTGATACAGGTGCTACGCGATGCGCTGGCGATCGACCCGGCCACCCGGCTCCAGACCGCCGGCGATTTTGCCCAGGCGCTCACGGAGGCGGTGGCGAGCCAGACCCAGCCGGCCAGTCACGATATTGCGATTCAGTTCTTGCTGCGACGCTTGCAGCGTCGGCCGGAGTTCCCGGCCTTCTCCAGCAGCATCCTCGAAATTAACCGGATGACGGGCGATGACAGCAACGCCAACTTGCGGGACCTGGCGGACGTCATCCAGCGCGATTTCAGTCTCTCCAACCGGCTGATGAAAATCGCCAACTCGGCGTTTTTTGACCGGGGCGGGAGTGGGGTCAACACCATCGTGCAGGCGCTTAATCTGGTGGGCACACGGCTCATCCGCTTGCTCTGCAACGGCCTGCTGGTGTTCGAGAAACTGCAAAACGGTCAGCAGGAACTGCAGGATGCGCTGGTCAGTTGTTTTGTCGCAGCGCTGATGGCGCGCAATCTGGGGCTGCGCCACCGTCGGGATTTGGCCGAGGAAGCCTTCGTATGCGGCCTTTTTAACCGGCTTGGGCGCAATCTCGTGATCTACTACCTGCCGGAGGAGTGGAGCGAAATCAAAACGCTGCAGACAGGCGGCGTGGCGCCCATCCAGTCAGAAGAGCGGGTGCTAGGCACGCGGGCGGCGGCGGTAGGCGCGGCGGTGGCCCGCTCCTGGAAGTTCCCGCCGGCAATCGTCGACAGCATGGCACCGGTGCTGAGTGAGCCGGCGTCGGCAGAACTCGACCGGGCGATGCAGTTGCGCTTGATCGCCCAGATGGCGAATGAACTGTGCGAAGCCGCGTATGCGGGGAAAGAAGCGCCGCTGGAAGACGCCGACGTCATCGCCCTGCGCTATCGAAACACGCTGAACCTGTCGGCGCTGGGACTGGGTGAACTGTTTGACGGGGCCTTGCTCAATTTTCTCGAGCTGGCGCCTTCGCTAGGGGTAGATACGAACGCCAGCCACTTCTGCCAGCGGGCGCTCGAATTCGTGAAAGCCCTGCGCGAGCCTGAACCCGCACAGGACGCGTCCGCCGACGCCTGACTTAAGCCGCTTTGGCTTTTTTGCGCGCCGGCGCTTTGGCCGGCGCAGCCTTGGCGGACTTCGTCGCCTTCGCCGCTTTCCGGGTTTCTGCCGCATGCTGGGCCATCTGCACCTTCCACAGTCCTTGCGCTTCAGACCAGCCGACTACCGCGACCGGGCTGCCATCCTCATTGATGAATTCAAGCGGACCAAGGAAGGTCATGTAGAACTCGCTGGCAACCGGGAAGAAGGTCTTGTCGTGGCGCGCATTGCAGGCCTCGTAGCCGTAGCCCAGCGACAGGGCCGTCGCGCCGCCGTCATCAACGCCGCCGCGGACTTCCATCTTGCCTTTGGTCAGCAGGTATTCGCCGGGGCCGAGGTGAACATGGCGGTTGAAAGAGGAGCCTTTCGGGCAGTCAAAAATCGCCGTCCACGCGCCCATTTCGGGGGAGACGTGCAGCAGCTTCCAACGGATGCCGCCTGCCGACAGGGCGGCCGGGAAGGGCATCCAGGGTTGTTCGTTGATTTGGACGTAGTCCGCAGTGGCGGTGGCGCTCATGTGATTCTCCCCTTCGTTGTGTTGTTCATTGGTTTAGGCGCGGCCTGCATCCGACACGCCGGCCTATATTTTGGTCATTCAGCATTGCTGGCCGCAGCCACCCGCGCCGGTTGTCTGCCCCAGTCGCTGCGCGAGCTCAGCATAGCCGCCCTCGTTGATGACGTGCGTGTAGCCCTGCGCCTCAAGCATGAATTTGGCCGCTTGGGCGCGCACTCCGATCCCGCAATACAGGTGTATGTCGCGGGCCTTGTTGGCTTCGATCTGGCTGATTCGGGTGGCGACCTGCTGATAGGGCAAATTAATCGCCGCCGGCAGATGGCCAGCGGCGAACTCTTCTGGCGATCTGACGTCTATCCACAAACTTGATTCGGCGGCCGGTGCCTGCCCGCTCCCCAGTAGCGACAGACACAGGTAAAGCGTGCCAAACAAACTGCGCATCGTGGGTGACTCCTGACGCGGCGGATGGTGTTTCACGAACAAGCCCGAATCATACACAGCAAGCTGCGACGAGCAGAAGCCACCGTCTAGGACCCAGGATCAGGCTCATGGTCGCGCGAGGCAGCCGGCGCGGGCTGACAGGACCTGGACATGCCGGCAGAATGCAGGCGCATAAAATCGACCACCGGAGACTTGTGAATGATTGAATTGATGCTGGACCCTGCTAATTGGCTGGCGTTGTTAACCTTGACGGCGCTTGAACTGGTGCTGGGGATCGATAACGTCATCTTCATCTCCATCCTCGTCGACAAACTGCCGCCCGCGCAGCGCGAAGTCGCCCGGCGGATCGGTCTTTTTCTGGCCATGTTCATGCGTATCGGGCTGTTGTTCCTGCTGTCGTGGATGGTCGGCCTGACGGCGCCGCTGTTTACGTTACTGACGCAGGAAATTTCCGGACGCGACCTTATCCTGTTGGTGGGTGGGGTGTTTCTCCTCTGGAAGAGCACGAAAGAAATCCACCAGTTGCTGGAAGGCGAGGAGGGCGCAAGCTCAAGCGCGGTAAAGGCCACCTTCACGGCGGTGATCACCCAGATCATCCTCATCGATCTGGTGTTCTCGCTGGACTCCATCATCACCGCGGTCGGGATGGTCGATGAAATCGCCATCATGGTGGCGGCGGTGGTGATTTCGGTGGGCTTGATGATGCTGTTTGCGAGCAGCATCGGGCGCTTCGTGTCGGCGCATCCTACGGTCAAGATGCTGGCGCTGGCCTTCTTGTTCGTAATCGGGGTGGTGCTGGTGGCCGATGGGATGGGGCATCACGTGCCGAAGGGCTACGTCTATGCCGCGCTGGCCTTCTCGCTGGGGGTTGAGATGCTGAACATCCGCCAGCGCAAGCGCCGGCAGACCCCGGTGCATCTGCACGACGCTTATGCGGAAAGCGAGAGCGAAACGCAGCGCGGCTAATCAGCGCAGATTGTTCATTTCGCCAAGGCTGTAGGTCGCTGCGAACGGCGCATGCCAGGGAATGCCCTGCGCCTTGGCGGCCGCCTGCAACTCACCGCTGGCGCTGAGCGCACGCAGGGCTTTATCGATGTCGGCGCGCAGCGCCTGGTCGGTCGCACGGGTGGCCGGGTGCTCATTCCACGCTAGCGCGGCGGGCGGTGTGTACTGGGCAACCGGGACCGCGGCGGGTTGAGGGCTGAGCGCCAGCGCGGCGCCGGCGGCTGGCCCCCAAACCAGGGCGAAATCAGCCTCGTTCGAGGTGGCGGAGGCTGCGAGGAAACCGGTGGTGGTCCAGCGGTTGACCGTGACGCCGTCGGAGTTCTTCGCGATGAAGTTCTTGTCGCGGTCTTCCTTCATCAGCTTGGAGATGCGGTCGAGCGCGAACTCCCAGCTGACGCGCTTCCACTCGCGCGAGCCCGCAGTGCGGTGCATCGGGTACTTCACGCGCGTCGGCGACTTGATGAAGT
>JALRCR010000074.1 GCA_023257255.1 Gammaproteobacteria bacterium
GAACACGGCGGAATTGAGTGCGGCATAGAAGTTGTCCTGCTGCGGCACGACCGAGCCGAGATATTGCCGGATGAGTTCCGGGTGTTCGCGCACGGCCTCGGAGAACGAGCAGAAAATGACCCCGGCTGCCGCCAGTTTGTCCTTGAAGGTGGTGTGCACGGAGACGCTGTCGAACACCACGTCAACCGCCACACCGGCCAGCATCTTCTGCTCTTCAAGCGGAATGCCCAGCTTGTTGTAGGTCTCGATCAGCTTGGGGTCGACCTCGGACAGGCTTTTCGGGCCGTCACCAGCAGACTTTGGGGCTGCCCAGTAGGAGATCGACTGACAGTCGATCTTCGGGTAGTCGACGTGCGCCCACGCCGGCTCCTGCATCTCCTGCCAGCGGCGGAAGGCTTTGAGGCGCCATTCCAGCAGCCAGGCGGGTTCGCCTTTCTTGCCTGAAATGAAGCGGACGGTGTCTTCGCTCAGCCCCGGCGGCAGGTGCTCCTGCTCGATATCGGTAATGAAACCGGCCTCGTATTTCTGGCCGATCAGGGACTGGACGTCGCTCGAAGTAGCAGCCATGGGTCTAGACGCTGAAGCTCTCGCCGCAGCCGCAGGTGGCGGCCACGTTGGGATTGTTGAACTTGAAGCCTTCATTCAGGCCTTCGCGGGTGAAGTCCACTTCGGTGCCGTTGAGAAAGTCGAGACTCTGGTCATCGACCACCACCTGCACACCGTGTGAGACAAACACCTGATCGTGCTCTCCCACGTCCTGCACCGGCTTCACCACGTAGGCGTAGCCCGAGCAGCCGGTGGGTTTGACGCCCAGCCGCAAGCGATTGCCTTCACCGCTGGACGCCAGAAAGCGCTGCACGTGCTGTGCGGCGCGTTCGGTAAGCGTAATGGACATGGTCTTTCTCCTTCGCGCGATCAGGGCGAGATGGCCGCCGGCTGCGCGCTGGTCATGGGCCACTTTTTCAGGATTCGGACTTCATCTGGCGCGTCGGCTTTGTCGACCACATTCTCCAGACTGACGCTGGCCAGATGGTGGCGAATCTGGTCGCTCAGTTCGGCCCACAGGTTGTGCGTGATGCAGCCCTGTTCGCCTTTGCAGTTCCGCTTGCCGCCGCAGCGCGTGGCGTCGACCGATTCGTCGACCGCGTCGATGACGTCGGCTACCGAAATGTCGGTACGCCGGCGGGCCAGCCGATAACCGCCACCCGGGCCACGGGTGCCGTCAACCAGACCGCGACGCCGCAAGGATGCGAAGAGCTGTTCCAGATAGGACTGCGAAATGCCGTGACGCTCGGCGATTTCCGCCAGAGAGATACGGCCTTTGTCCTGATGTAACGCCAACTCCACCATGGCGGTGACGGCGTAACGACCTTTGGTAGTAAGTCTCATGTGTGCCCTGCCGGATGATTACCAACAATTGAGGTCGGGAATTGTCCGTGATCCCTAGTAAAAGGGTCAACTATTTTTTCGCTGCTATTACGGCCTGTTTACGTCGTTCGGCGGCGGCAGGTTTTCCAGGCGGGCCAGCTTTTCTTCGAGTGCGCGGGTCTGGTTGGCGAGCTGTTCGAGTTTGATGAGCAGCGGGTCTTTGAGGTCCTGTGCTTCGCCGTAGGCGTTGAATGCGCAGCTGGCGGGCGCGCCGGGGCCGGCTTCGCCGAGCGCGAGATCCGCGCTGGCCGTTTTGCTGCTGGCCTCGCGGGCCGGGATACCGACCACGGTCGCCTCGTCGGGCACATCCTTGACCACCACCGCATTTGACCCCACCCGCGCATTGTGGCCGACCCGAATCGGGCCGAGCACTTTGGCGCCCGCCCCGATCACCACCCCGTTACCCAGCGTGGGATGGCGTTTGCCCTTGTTCCAGCTGGTGCCGCCCAGCGTGACGCCGTGATAGAGCGTGCAGTCATCGCCAATTTCCGCCGTCTCGCCAATCACCACGCCCATGCCGTGGTCGATAAAAAAGCGCCGGCCGATGGTCGCGCCGGGGTGAATTTCGATGCCGGTGAGAAAGCGGCCCAGATGCGACAGCATGCGGGCCGGCCATTTGAAGCCGCGTTGCCACAGGGCGTGGCTGGCCCGGTGAAAGATCAGCGCATGGACGCCGGGGTAGGTGGTCAGCACTTCAAACAGGTTTCGCGCCGCAGGGTCGCGGGCAAAGATGCTGTTCAGGTCTTCTTTTAGTTGTCCGAGCATGATGTCAGCATGTCCTGATTGCGGCGAGGTGGCCGCGTACGCGGCGAGCCCCCGATGAAAGACCCGAATTCTCCCGAAAACGAACCCAAGATGACACTCTGGCAGGTCGCGCAGAGCGTAATCGCGGCCGCCTTCGGCGTGCAGAGTTCGCGCAACCGCGAGCGGGATTTCCGTCGCGGCTCGGCCAAGGCGTTCATCATTGCCGGGATTATCGGCACGGTGTTGTTCGTTGCGACCGTGGTGCTGGTGGTGCGCCTGGTGCTGGGCGCCGCCACCGGCTAGGTCAGCGCGGCCTCAGCCGTCCGGTCGCAGTCGACGCAACTGGCTCTGCAGGCGGTCGATGGCGTCCGCGTTGTCGGCGGCGCGTTTCCGTTCCTTGTCGACCACCTCGGCCGGCGCGCGCGCGACGAACGAGTCGTTCGCCAGCTTGGCGCTCACCCGCGCCAGATCCTGTTCCAGCCTCGCAATCTCCTTGGCCAGTCGGTCGGCTTCGACCGCCGGGTCGATAAGGTCCATCAAGGGCACCAGCAGGGTAGTTTCGCCGGCCAGCGCGGTGGTCGCATCGCTCCGGGCGTGGGGGACGCGCTCGATTCGTTCCACCCGCGCCAACTGCTGAATAAACGGGGCGCACTCGTCCAGCCACTGCTGTTCGTCGGCGCTGCCGCCTTTAACCTGCAGGGGAATCCGGCGCGCCGGTTCCAGATTGCTTTCTGCCCGGATCCGGCGCACGCCGAGCACTACCGTCTTCAGCCAGTCCACTTCGGCTGCCGCCGTGGGGTCCAGCGGATATTCGGCGGCCCGCGGATAGGTCTGGGTCATGATGGTTTCGCCGGCCTTGCCCAGCAGCGGCGCGATTTTCAGCCACAGCTCCTCGGTAATGAAGGGCATCAGCGGATGCAGCGCGCGGAGCGCCGCTTCCAGCACCTCCAGCAGGGTGCGCCGGACCAGCAGCTTGTTGGCCTCGCTGGCCATGCTGTCGTTCAGCGTGACCTTCGCCAGTTCGATGTACCAGTCGCAGAACTCGTCCCAGATGAACTCATAAATGGCCTGCGCCGAGAGGTCGAAGCGGTAGGCGTCAAAACCGTCGCGGACCGCGGTCAGCGCCTGCCCCAGCCGATGGCGGATCCAGCGTTCGGCCAGACCGCCGCGGGCATTGCCGCTGGCGGGCAGGGGCTCGCTGCCGACCGTCATCAGCACGTAGCGACTGGCGTTCCAGATTTTGTTGCAGAAGTTGCGATAGCCCTCGATGCGGCCCAGATCAAAGCGCACATCCCTGCCCTGGGTCGCCATCGACGCGAAGGTGAAGCGAAGCGCGTCGGTGCCGTAGCTCGGGATGCCGTCGGCAAACTGGCGGCGCGTGGCGGCCGCAATTTTGGGCGCGTCTTCCGGGCGCATCAGGCCGCTGGTGCGCTTGCCAACCAGCGGTTCCAGCTCAATGCCGTCGATGAGGTCGATGGGGTCAAGAATGTTGCCCTTCGATTTCGACATCTTGTTGCCGTCGGCGTCGCGCACCAGCCCGTGGATGTAGACCTCGTGGAAGGGCACGTCGCCCATGAATTTAAGCCCCATCATGATCATTCTGGCGACCCAGAAGAAAATGATGTCGAAGCCGGTGACCAGCACGCTCGTCGGGTAGAAGGTCTCGAGCTCCGGCGTTTTTTCAGGCCAGCCGAGGGTAGAGAAGGGCCACAGGGCGCTGGAAAACCAGGTGTCCAGCACGTCCTCGTCCTGCCGCAGCGGCACCTCGGCGCCGAGGCCTGACTTGGCGCGCGCCTCGCGCTCCGTGCGGCCGACGTGGATGCTGCCGTCCGGCGCATACCAGGCCGGGATGCGGTGCCCCCACCAAAGCTGGCGGCTGATGCACCAGTCCTGGATGTTCCGCATCCACTCAAAATAGGTTTTCGACCAGTTTTCCGGCACGAAGCGGATCCGGCCGTCTTCCACGCAGGCAATCGCGGGCTCCGCCAGCGGCGCGATGCGCACAAACCACTGGTCGGTCAGATAGGGTTCGATGACCGCCTGCGAGCGGTCCCCGCGCGGCACCATCAGCTTATGCGGGTCAATTTTGTCGATCAGGCCCAGCGCTTCCAGATCGGCCACCACGCGTTGGCGCGCGACCACCCGGTCGAGGCCGCGGTAGGCCGCGGGCACGGCGTCGTTGATCGCGGCGTTGTCGGTGAAGATGTTGATCTTGGGCAGGTCGTGCCGTTCGCCCACCGCGTAGTCGTTGAAATCATGTGCGGGGGTGATCTTGACGCAGCCGGAGCCAAACGCAGGGTCCACGTAGGTGTCGGCAATCACCGGAATGGTCCGCTCGCATAGCGGCAGCGCGACGCGCTTGCCGATCAGTGCCTGATAGCGCTCGTCGTCAGGATGGACGGCCACCGCCGCGTCGCCCAGCAGGGTTTCCGGGCGGGTGGTGGCGACCACCACGTAGCCGGAACCATCTTCCAGCGGATAGCGGATGTGCCACAGGTGCCCCTGCTCTTCGGTCGCCACCACTTCCAGATCCGAGATGGCGGTGTTCAGCACCGGATCCCAGTTCACCAGCCGCTTGCCGCGATAAATGAGCCCTTCGTCGTGCAGGCGCACGAAGACCTCGGTCACGGCCGCCGACAGACCGTCGTCCATCGTGAAGCGTTCGCGCGACCAGTCCATGGAGGCGCCCATGCGGCGCAGCTGCTGCGAGATGGTGCCGCCGGATTCGGCTTTCCAGTCCCACACCGCGTCGACAAAGCGGTCGCGGCCGAGGTCGTGGCGCGAACTGCCTTTGAGGCCGAGCTGGCGCTCGACCACCATCTGGGTCGCGATACCCGCGTGGTCGGTGCCGCACTGCCAGAGCGTGCGGAAACCCTGCATGCGGTGATAGCGGATGAGCGCATCCATCAGGGTGTCCTGAAAGGCGTGTCCCATGTGCAGGCTGCCGGTCACGTTGGGCGGCGGCAGCATGATGCAGTAGGGCGCGTCGCGGCCTTGCGGCTTGAAGTGACCGGCCGCTTCCCAACGGGCATAGCGGGCCTGTTCGATGGCATGCGGGTCGTAAGTTTTGGCGAGCGCGGGTTCGGGCGTCATGGTCGCTTCGGGTGTTGCGGAAGGTTGGATCAGGTCGGCCAGCGCGGGCGTGGTCGGTGGCAGCGCCGGGGCGCGCAGGAAAATGGCAGGGTCGATGCCCCGCACCCGGTCAATCAGTTTCGGGGGCGACAGCCCCGCTGGCGGGCGCAGGCCGCGGACGATCTCGTCCTGCGCTCGGTGGCGCTCGTCGAGCGCTTCGGCCAGGCGCGCCAGCGGCGCGTCGAGGTCCGGAGTTTTGGCATCACGCGGCTCGGTCATGTCAGCTCAGACCTTCACCATCTCGAGCGGATAGCCCCGGTCCTTATAAAAGCGGTAGCGCAGCCGGGCGGCGGCGCGCGCGTCCTCGTCGGGGCCGGTGGTCTCGATGACCGTTTCGAACTGGCTGAAAAACGCCGGCACCTCGGGCTGCAGGTTAACCAGCACCTCGACGCTGGCCGGGCGCGCTGTGCCGCAGCCCAGCGTCACCGCTGCCGCGTCTGCTTCCGGGGTGCCGGCCGCCGCGTGCGGCAGGAAGCTGGTGTCTTTGAAGGTCCAGAGCAGTTCATCAAACGCGGTTTGCATGGCCTCGTCCGCGCAGTGCAGATGCACCTTCCGGCCGCCGCGCCAGAGCTGCTCCACCATCTGGCACAGGTAGTGGTCATGCTGACGGCGGCCGCCGTCTTCGGGCAGCACGTGGAAATCGATGCGGGTCATCCGCCAGCCCTGCTCAGCTTCCGCGCCGCGCCCGGTTGAGGATGAACTCCATCAACAGCGGTACCGGTCGGCCGCTGGCGCCTTTGGCCTTGCCCGAGTGCCAGGCGGTGCCGGCGATGTCGAGATGCGCCCAGCGGTAGCTGCGGGTGAAGCGGGCGAGAAAGCAGGCGGCGGTGATGGTGCCGGCTTCGCGGCCGCCCACGTTCGCCATGTCGGCGAAATTGCTGTCGAGCTGCTTCTGGTAGTCCTCCCACAGCGGCAGACGCCAGGCGCGGTCGCCGCTGCGCTGGCCGGCGCGGAGCAGTTCCTCGGCCAGCGGGTCATGATTGCTCAAGAGCCCGCTGGCGTGGCTGCCCAGCGCGATCACGCAGGCGCCGGTCAGCGTGGCGATATCAATCACGACATCCGGCTCGAAGCGCGCGGCATAGCTGAGCGCGTCGCACAGGATGAGCCGGCCTTCGGCGTCGGTATTGAGGATTTCGATAGTCTGGCCCGACATGCTGGTCACCACGTCGCCGGGCTTGATGGCGTTGCCGTCCGGCATGTTTTCCACCGCCGGGATCACGCCCACCACGTTGATTTTGAGCCCCAGCGTGGCCACGGCTTTCATCACGCCCAGCACGCTGGCGGCGCCGCACATGTCGAACTTCATTTCGTCCATGCCGGGGCCCGGCTTGATGGAGATGCCGCCGGAGTCGAAAGTGACGCCTTTCCCCACCAGCACCACCGGGCGCGATTTCGCGACGTCGCCCTGATATTCCAGCGTAATGAGCTTGGGCGCCTCGGCGCTGCCCTGGGCCACTGCCAGCAGCGAGCCCATGCCGAGTTTCTGCATCTCGGCGCGCTCGAGGACGGTGACTTTCAGGCTCTTGTGCGCCTTGCCGAGCGCGCGGGCAGCCTCGGCCAGACGGCGCGGCGGGCAATGGTTGCCGGGCAGATTGGCCAGATCGCGGGTCAGCGCGAGACCTTCCGCCATGCCCAGCGCCTGCGTCACGGCGGCCTCGGCAACGCTGGTCCGGCTCGCTTCGGTCAGCAGCGTCAGCTTGGCCAGCAAGGGCTTGCGTGAGGGCTTGCTTTTCATTTGATCGAAACGGTAGGCGGCGCCGGTGAAGGCCAGCGCAAGCTGCGCGGCTTTCCAGCCGGCGTCCCGGTCTTTCACCTGCAGGTCGGCCAGACAGGCCACTGCATTGCGTAGTCCCGCATCTACGACCGTGCGGGCGGCCTTCTGGGCCAGCGACTGAAATTCGGCGGCTTCGATGCCTTCGGCCTTACCGCCGCCAATTAGCAGCACGCGCTCCGCGGCGGTGCCGTTCGCCTCGTGCAGCATCAGCGTCTCGCCCACCGCGCCAGTCAGGTCGCCCCGCTTGCAGAGTTTGCTGAGCGTGCCGCCGAGTGCGGTGTCGATCGTGGCGGCGGCTGAACTGAGTTTCTTGCCGGCGTGCACGGCCACGATCAGGCAGGCGGTTTTCTGTTCGGCCGGATGACCGCGTTTGACGGAGATGTCCATGTATCGCTCCGGAGGAAATGAGGACTTGCGGGGATAACGATCGGGGCCGGGGCGGCCACGCACAGCGCGGGGCAGTGTATGCGGACGGATTTAGTGGCGTAAAGCATGGCTATACTGTGCGGGCGCCATCATGAAAATCCTCGATCGCTACATCGGCTGGACCATTCTCACTGCCACCTTCACGGTGCTCGCGGTGCTGGTAGCCATCTTCACTTTTTTCGCGTTTATCGATCAGCTTGAAGACGTCGGGCGCGGGACCTATACCCTGTGGAAAGCCGGCGCCTTCGTGCTGCTGTCGGTGCCCACCTTGACCTATCAGCTGTTCCCGATGGCCGCGCTGATCGGCGGCTTGATTGGCTTCGGCACCTTGATGCGCAACGGGGAAATCACCGTGGTGCGGGCCGCCGGGGTCTCGAAAGAACGGCTGGTCGGCGCGGTGCTCAAGGCCGCCCTGCTGATGGTTGTGCTGGCGGTACTCTGCGGTGAGCTGCTGGCGGCGCCGGGGCTGCAGCGCGCAGAAGATCTGCGCAGCAGCGCGCTCAACAGCGGCGCCGTCTCGCGGTCAAAAACCGGCTTCTGGGCGCGTGATGGCCGCAGCTACGTCAATATCCGGCAGATTCTGCCCGGCGACCGGCTGCGCGACGTGTTCATTTATGAGTTCGACGATCTCAACCGCCTGCAGTCGAGTACCTACGCGGAGTCCGCCCATTACGAGGGCGAAGGCTGGGTGCTGCAAAACATCGCCCGGACCGAACTGGACGACGAAGGCATGCGCGCGCGCCACCTGGAGGAAGCGGACTGGGACTCAACCATCAAGCCGGACCTGTTGGCGATGGTGGCGACCAATCCGGACCGATTGGGCGTGATCAGCCTGATGCGCTACATCCGTTTCCTCAATGCAAACGCCGGCGATGCCCAGCGCCACGAGCATGCGCTGTGGCGCAAGTTGAGTTATCCGCTGGCGCTGGTCGCGATGGTGGTGCTGGCGGTGCCGATGGTGCTGCGGGCGGACCGTTCGGTCTCGGTTGGGCAGCGGGTGCTGGTCGGCGCCATGATCGGGCTGGCCTTTCACTTGCTGAATCAGGCCGCTGGCCATTTGGGTGTGGTGTACGAGGTGATGCCGATGTTCTCGGCCGGCGCGCCCACGTTGATCATGTTGCTGGCCGCGGGCTTGATGCTGGCGCGAACGCGCTAACGCCCGACGACCCGAATCAGGCGGGATGCCGACGCCCGGTCGGTCCAGGTGCGGCCTTGTGGGTCGGCCAGCGCCCACCAGTAGCCAAACGCCAGCGGCAACCAGGCCAGCAGTCCCACGCCGAAGCGCAACAGGGTTTGGCCCCAACCGAGCCGCGCCCCTGAGTCATTCACCACCCGCAGTCGCCAGCTTTTCATGCCCAGCGTCTGGCCGCCCCGTCGCCAGCAGAACGCGAAATAGAGATAGCTCGACAGGAGCAGTACCCCTTTGAACAGCAGGCTGTCGGCCGGCACGGCCACGCCGTGTTCCAGACCCACCGCAATACCGCCGGCGACGAACCAGATCCCGATCAGGGCCAAGGTGTCGTAAAACATGGCAGCGAAGCGCCGCCACAGGGCAACCGGGGGCGGCAAGGAAGACGGGTCGGGGGCAGCGATGGACATAGGGCAGCGGAAAAAACGAGTCAGGATCGAATCTGGCACACTAGCTCTGCGCGCCGCAAGCCGGTGGCGCCGAACCTGCCTGCTGGAGAACAACACGATGCGTCGATTGATGGCATTGCTGGTATTGCTGTGGGGCTGGTCGCTCGGGGCCGGGGCCCATCCGATGGGACCGCCGCCGGGCAAGATGGTCGATGTCGGGGGACGGCGGCTGCATCTCAATTGTCTGGGCAAGGGCCAGCCAACGGTCTTGATCGACATCGGGCTGGGGGCGGCATCGCTGGAATGGAGCGGTGTGATGCAGCGTCTGGCCGCCCATCAGCAGGTCTGTGTGCTGGAACGGGCCGGCTATGGCTGGAGCGAGATGGGGCCCTATCCGCGCACCAGCGCCCAGCAGGCGGATGACCTTTACCTGCTGCAACTCTCCGCGGAACTGAAGCCGCCCTATGTGTTGGTCGGGCATTCTTACGGCGGCTATGGCATGCAGATTTTTGCCCGTCGCTATCCGTTTCTGGTGGCGGGTCTGGTGTTGGTCGATGCCTCCCATCCCGAACAGGCCGAGCGCTTCGAAGCCCCGCCCTATGGGGTGCAGGTGGCGCCGTCTAGCCGGGTGGGGATCGTGCGCTTCGGGGACGGTCCCCGGTTGCATCCTCTGATGACCGCCGCCGCGCGCCGTCAGGCCGAGTTCCAGTTCGAGAACTGGCGACCCCGTCGGACGATTTCGTGGGAACTGCTGGGCTTTCGCGACAGCGAGGCCGAATTACGCGCCGAGCCGGCGTTGCCCAGCCTGCCGCTGGTGGTGCTGACGCGCGGCAAGCGCGTGTGGCCGGTCGGGCAGCACGGCGACCTGCTGGAGAAGCTGTGGCTGGATCTGCAGTCCGAGCTGGCACTGGAGTCGCCAACGGCGCTGCACCTGGTAGCCCCTGACGCCGGTCATCAACTGCATCTGGAGGCGCCGGAACTGGTGAGCTACGCGGTGCATCTGGCCACCGATGCCTGGCGTGTGCGGGCTGCCGGGCCTCATCAAGGCCCGAGGCTGGCGCAGACGCCGACGGCCAAAGTCACTCGCCTGCGCGATACGCTGGGGCTACCCGCCTCGGCGGACAGCGTCTCGAGCCTGCGGGCAGACGCGCTCCCTCGATGACACAGGAACTTCGCACCGCCGCCGCCACGGCACTGGCCTGCCCCGACCCCGCACAGAAAGTGGCGCTGAGCCTGCGCTTATCAGGCGCAGACTGGTGGCCCGACCCCAACCTGACACTCGAGCCCGGTGAGGTGCCCGGACGCCCGCTGCAACCGACGCTGGTCCCGCCGCAGCGGGTGCCGCGGCGCCGGCCTGGCAGCCCCGCGGGCCGCGCGGCGCTGATCCACGCCATCGCGCATATCGAGTTCAACGCCATCAATCTTGCGCTGGATGCCGTGGCCCGGTTCGCTGGCATGCCGGTCGATTTTTATCGCGACTGGGCGCGGGTTGCCGCCGAGGAGGCGCGGCACTTCGCGTTGTTGACCACGCATCTGGCCACGCTGGGTCACGCTTACGGCGATTTCGTCGCCCACGACGGCCTGTGGGAGGCGGCGCGCAAGACGCGCGACGACGTGCTGGCCCGCATGGCGCTGGTGCCCCGAATTCTGGAAGCGCGCGGCCTGGATGTGACGCCGGCGATGCAACATCGGCTGAGGGCGGCGGGCGATGACGCCGCGGCCGGCATTCTGGAGATCATCCTGCAGGACGAAATTGGTCACGTGGCCGTGGGCAATCGCTGGTTTCTCTGGCTTTGCGCGGCGCGGGGTGTGGCGAGTGACGCCACCTTCACCGGGCTCTGCAGAGATTACGGCCAAGCCTTGCCGCGGCCCCCGTTTAACGTGGCCGCGCGCCTGGCGGGTGGGTTTTCGGCGGTGGAACTGGCCGACTGGGAACGCGGAGACGGCTCAAGGATCGTCGAGGGGAGAGGCCTCGTTGGGTGAACGCAGCAATTGCTTCGGCAGTTCCAGCGTGCCCTCGAGGTCAAATTGGGCGCGCACCTGAAAACTCGAAATTTCCCGGTCCGCTTCCAAATCTGCCGCGACCGTTTTGGCCAGATCTGACCAACGTCGTTCCGGGATGTCCGGATATTCCAGCCAGTCGGTGTTGCGGGCCAGAATCCAGCCGTCCCAGAAGTTCATCGCCACCAGCAGTTTCTGATAGCGATGGTCACCGCCGTGCCGGAGCAAGGAGCGGAGGTTAAGAAACCCTTTCCCGATGTCCAGATATTGCGCGCGTTCGTGCAGCACGGCGTCGCGCTTCAGCGCTTGCGCGAGGCCGGTACGGATGCGGTCGTAGTCAGAGTCAACCATGGCGTCCAGTGTTGCGCGTGGCGCCGGTGCAGTCCGACGATCGCTGTGCGCGATAAGCAGGTTGATCACCCGTTGCCGGATGGCGCTTACAAATCGATTTCCATGCCGTCATAGGCTGTGATGACTTCCAATGCCGGGCTCGCGCCGCGGGTGATTTCCTCGAAACGCCGGGTTTCGGCCTCGATGGCGACCAGTCGGGAATCATCGTGTATGGGCTCATGGTGAAACAAGGCGAGCTTTTTGGCTCCCGCCTGTTGGCACAGCTCAACGCCCATGACGTTACTTGAGTGTCCCCAGTCTTCCTTGACCGAAATCGCTTCGGCAAAAGAATACATGGCATCGAAGCAAACGAGATCGGCATCTTTGAAAAATTCTGCAAAGCCGTCGCGGTCTTCTGGCCGTTCCAGCTTGTGCTCGGAGTCGGTCGAGTAGACAAACGATTTACCACCGCGTTCGAAGCGATAGCCGTAGGAGTCGCCGGCGTGGAGCTGAAGCTTGGGGGTGACGGCATAGCCGGCGACCTCGGTGGCCTCACCGGGTTTGAGCTGGATGAACTCAATGGTCGCGCCGAGTTGCTTGAAGTTCACCGGGAACGACGGCGCGCCATGTTGGCGTTCCAGGGCTGCTTGCAGTTCGGCATGGCAGCCATAGATCCGGATGCGATTGCCCGGCATGTAAGAGGGCGCGAACAGCGGGAAGCCCATGATGTGGTCCCAGTGCACGTGCGAGATGAAGATATGAAAAGTGTTGGCAGCGCGTGCGCCGTGGCGCGCCAGTACGCTGCTGCCGAACGGGCGCAGGCCCGAACCCATATCGCAGAGGACGTAATCGTGATGGGGGCCGGCCGGCGGGGCCGCTTCCAGTTCCACGCAGCTCGAGTGCCCACCGAAGGTCTGGGCAACGTCAAAGGGCAGGCTGCGGGCGAAGCTTAGCGCCTCATCAAGCCCCGCAAACTCGCGGCCTTTGGCGGCAAGCAGGGCCTTGGCGACTTTCTGGAGCACTTGCGGCGCCGTCAAGGCGACGGGCAGGGAGCCACGGGTGCCCCAGAATCTGACTTTCATGCCGCACCCGATCGACGCGCGCGCGACAGGATGGACACCGGTCGTGCCGTCCGTCGCATCCTGCCTAACGAGAAGACGTGTCCCATGGATTTCCGATTCTGGTGCTCGAGCCGCCGAGTCTGCTGCGGATTCTAGGCAAGGCCCCACACGGTGTCACGATCATGACACCAGCGGGCGATGATTTTCGCCCATGCCCGCTATGCTCGGCGGGCCGAGGCGCCACAACAGGGGGGTAGCAGACATGTCGACCAGCGGTCCGGGTCGCCGGTGAAGGATTTCTTGACCCGTCGGCGTCGTCCGGGGTGGCGTCAGCATCCGCTGGCGCGCGTGGGGCCTGGGCTGATTACCGGCGTGGCCGACGACGATCCGGGCGGGATCGCGACCTACTCGCAGGCAGGCGCTGCGTTCGGCCTGCAACTGCTCTGGACCATGCCTTTCGCCTTCCCGCTGATGGCGGCAATGCAAAGCCTGTGTGCGCGGATCGGCCGGGTTACCGGCAAGGGCTTGGCCGCCAACATCCGCGCCCATTTTCCGCCCGGGGTGCTGTACGCCGTCGTGGGGCTGCTGGTTCTCGCCAATACCCTCAATATCGCGGCCGATGTGGCGGCCATGGGGGAGGCGGCCGCGCTGGTTACCGGTGTCGACCGGCACTTGCTGACCACGCTGTTGGTGGTGCTGACCGTCGTGCTGCAGGTGTTCGTGCCCTATCACCGCTACGTCAAATTCCTGAAATGGCTGACCTTGTCCTTGCTGGCCTATGCCGGCGTGCTGTTCACGGTGGAGGTGCCGTGGCGCGCGGTGCTGGTCCACAGCCTGTGGCCGCAGCTGGCCTTGACCAAAGAATCGCTCGCCATGGTGGTGGCGCTGCTCGGCACGACCATCAGTCCGTATCTGTTTTTCTGGCAGGCCTCGGAAGAAGTCGAAGACCTTGGCCGGCGGCGGCACGCACGAGCGCTGGTCGATTCCCCCGCCGCCGCCCCTGCGGAACTCCGCCGCATTGCCTGGGATACCTGGAGCGGCATGTTCTATTCCAACGTCACGGCCTGGCTGGTGATGCTGGTCACCGCGGTGACGCTGCATGCCGCGGGCATCACCACCGTGACCACCGCCGCCAAGGCCGCCGAGGCCCTGCGTCCGCTGGCTGGTGAGTTTGCCTTCGGCCTGTTTGCGCTGGGTATCGTCGGGGTGGGCTTGATTGGCGTGCCGGTATTGGCCGGCTCGGCTGCCTATGCGGTCGCCGAGGCGGTCGGCTGGCGCTTCGGGCTTGAACGCCGTGTGCGCGAGGCGCCCGGGTTCTATGCGGTGCTGGCGGGCAGCGTACTGCTTGGCCTGTTCGCGCAGTTTCTGCCGATCGCACCGCTGACGGCGCTGTTCTACAGCGCGGTGATCAACGGTGTGGTGGCGGTGCCGCTGATGGGGGTCATTCTGCTGCTCGCCCGGCGTCCTGAGGTAATGGGGCCGTTTGTGGCGCGCGGCCTCACCCTGTGGCTGGGCTGGCTGGCGGTACTGGTTATGGGCGCGGCCGCAGTCGCGATGTTCGTGCTGGCATAAGCGCTTCAGCGCCCCGCCGCCGGCAGCGGGCGCCTGGGCTTACAGGCTCTGCAGGAAGGCCTGCAGGTCTGCCCGCTCGGCGGGTGTTAACTGCAGGCGGAAACGTCGTTCGTAGAAACCGATGACCTGCGCCAGGGTGGCGGCCGAACCGTCGTGAAAGTACGGCGCCCGGGCTGCCAGATTGCGCAGGCCCGGCACTTTGAACTTGCCGACGTCAGCCCATTTACCGGTGACCAGCGCGCGGCCGGGGTCGGTCGTGCGGAGGCTGGCGCCGGTGGTTTTGTGAATCAGCGTGAAAACCGGCAGTTCGGTGCCTGCACGGTCGGCTTGCGCAATCCCGATGTTCAGGCTGAGTGGGGTGGAGTGGCCGCCGCCGTTCGGCGTGTTGTGACAGGT
>JALRCR010000075.1 GCA_023257255.1 Gammaproteobacteria bacterium
CTTGGCAAAAGTGGTTCGCAGGTCTTGCCCGAAGATCAGCCAAATGCCGCCCCCGAGGGCGCACAGCAGGGCAAAGATTGCGAGCCCGAGGCCCTTGCCATCGCCAGTGTCCGGCGAAGACGCAGGTCGCGTCGATGTGGTCGGGCGAATTGACGGGCGGGGCGGGGCCAGCGGCACCGGCGCTTCCAGTTGAGCCACCGACGGTGGAGCAGGGCGGGCACTGTACTCGGCCTGCTCACCGACCATCACCACCACCACGGTCGTGTTGTCCTGTCGCGGCATGCGGGCGTCCTGCACGCCTTTCAGAATGACCTCCACGCAGCCCTTGGCCGAGTCCGCCTTGTTCAGAAAGCTCAGGATTTTGCTTGAACTCAGGGTATCGAGGCCGTCGCTGGCAATCACCAGACGGTCGCCGCCCTGCAGGTCGACCGCGCGTTCGGGGCAGTCGATTTCGGCAATGTCATCGCCGGTCAGGGCGCTCATCAGCATGTTGCGCGAGAAGCCTGCTTCAGGCTCGATGTTCTTGCCCTGCGCGGCCATGCGGGCAAGAAAGCCGCCATAGCTGTGGTCGGCATTCTGTTTAATCAGCTCGCCGTTGCGGGCGAGGTAAATATGGCTGTCGCCCACACTCGCCCAGCGGAACTGCTTGTCGTCGATGACCGTTGAGACCAGCGTGCAGCCCATGCCTTTCAGGGCGGCAGTTTCGCGGACAGTTTCAGCGATCGACTGGTTCGCCTGCAGCACGGCGGCGCGCAGGGCCTTCGAGATCTCAGGCGTGGGATAGGCGCTGGTCAGGTGCTTGTTGAAGGTCTGGACCGCCATATTGCTGGCGACGTTACCGGCGGCGTGCCCGCCCATGCCATCGGCGACGATGATGAGCGAAATGCCTTTTTTTCCGGAGGAATCGCCGATGCGCGTGACCAGAAAGGCATCTTCCTGATAATCGCGAGCTCCATCGATTTGTCCGCCAGCGATGTCAAAAGTGAGCATTAAGGCTCCGTGCCTGAAACAGGAAGGAAAGGGCGTCCACCCAAGGTCTGATCGAAGGTTACCAGCGCCCTATGGCAATTCAAACAGCGGCCGTGGGGCGCTGATGCTTGAGCCTGATCGACACCGGCCGCGAGCTTGCCTAAGGTGCGTCCATGAGTAGTTTTGTCTTGATCCATAAGCGCCTCGGGAGCGGCTTCTCTCAGCTGCGCGGCGTGGCGTCGTTCGCCTGCAGGCTATGGCCTTGAACGGGCCCGCTGGACCGGCGTTGCATGCGCGATGGCAGTCCGCCCTTGCACGTGCCGCCTGCGTCGACTGGCCGCGTCTGCGGCGACTGCTGGCGCAGGCGCGCGGGCCTCGCGACACCGTCCCGGCACGGACCGCCGCTGCCGCCGCCCTGCGCGAGTTTCGGCGCTTGCTGAAACTATCCGCGGACCGGATCGCGCAGCGCGCCCAATGGCAGCCGCGACTCGATCTGCCACCGGAATTGCCGCTCGCCGCCCACCGCGATGCGCTGCTGGCAACGCTCGCGGCGCATCAGGTCAGTATCGTGTGTGGCGCGACGGGCTCCGGCAAATCGACCCAGTTACCGAAGCTGTGCATGGCGCTGGGGCGCGGACTGACGGGGCGGATTGGACTGACCCAGCCGCGCCGTCTCGCCGCGCGCGCTATCGCGAGCCGGATTGCGCTGGAGACCGGCACCACCCTCGGCCATGGCGTGGGCTTTCAGACCCGCTTCGAGCAAGTGGTAGGCCCCGCGACCCGTCTCAAGGTGATGACCGACGGCATCCTGCTGCAGGAAATTCATCACGACCGCCAGCTGTTGGCCTACGACACGATTGTGATCGACGAGGTGCATGAGCGCTCGGTCAACATTGACCTGCTGCTGGGCTATTTGCGGAATCTGCTACCACGCCGCCCGGAGCTGAAACTCATCCTGACCTCCGCGACCATTGAAGCCGAGCGTTTCCAGGCGTTTTTCCCGGGCGCTGCGCTGCTCGAAGTGCCCGGCCGCAGCCATGCCATCGACTTGCGCTATCGCCCGCCGGACACCGCCGAGGAGGGCGACCTCAATCAGACGCTGCTGCGGGTCATTGAAGAACTCGACGCCGAAGCGCGGGGCGACGTGCTGGTTTTTCTGCCCGGCGAGCGGGAGATTCTCGAAGCGCGCGAGTTTTTACGAGCAGCCCGTTTGCCGGGCACCGAGGTGCTGCCCTTGTACGCGCGTCTGGCGCAGCCCGAGCAGCAGAAAATTTTCACGCCGCATCAGGCCCGACACGTGGTGCTGGCGACCAACGTGGCGGAAACCTCGCTCACGGTGCCGGGCGTCCGGCATGTGATCGACAGCGGTCTGGTGCGGATTAGCACCTACAGTCCGCGCAGCAAATTGCAGCGCTTGCCAATCGTGCCCAATTCGCAGGCGAGTGCCGACCAGCGCAAGGGACGCTGCGGCCGCGAGCGGGCCGGCATCTGTGTGCGTCTGTATGCCGAGGAGGAGTTTGCGAGCCGGCCGGCACACACCGCGCCGGAGTTGCAGCGCTCCAATCTGGCCGCCGTGATTCTGCGTTTGGCCGACCTCGCCTTGCCGGCGCTGGATAAGTTCCCGCTGCTGGATCCGCCCGGCCAACGCGCCATCAACGATGGCTACAGCCTGTTGCGCGAACTCGGGGCGCTCGACGACGCGCAGCGGATTACCCCGCTCGGTCGACGTCTTGCCCGCCTGCCGCTCGATCCCCGACTGGCCCGCATTGTGGTGGCGGCGGAGCCGGCGGGCTGTTTGCAGGAGGCGCTGGTGATCACCGCGGGGCTTAGCGCCGGCGACATTCGCGAGTGGCCGCGCGAGCAGCGGGGCGAGGCGGAGGCCGCGCACGCGGCGACGGCAGACCGTAAATCCGAGTTTCGCTGGCTGCTCACCACCTGGGAGAGTCTCACCCAGGCCTTTGCCGAGCGCTCGCGTCGACAGCAGGCCAGTTTCTGCCGGGAACGCTTTTGGTCGTGGCGGCGGGCCCGTGAGTGGCAGGCGGTTTACGGCCAGTTGAAGGAAGCCGCGCTGCGCTTGGGCATGCGCAGCAACGAGGCACCGGCCGACTATCGCGCGGTACACCAGACCTTGCTCGTCGGATTCGCGGGCAATATCGGGCGTCGAGAAGAAGGATTGCGATATCTGGGCGCACGTAACCTCCGCTTTCGTCTGCATCCCGCGTCGGCGGTGCGCGAGAAGCCGCCGCGCTGGTTGCTGGCAGCGGAAATTACCGAAACCACCGCCGCACTCGCGCGCTTGGCCGCCGCCATCGAACCCGACTGGGTGGTGGCCGCAGTACCCCATCTCGTCAAGCGGACCCACTCGGCGCCGGCCTACGACCCCGAACGGGGCAGGGTGCTGGTGCGGGAAGAACAGGCCTTGCAGGGGCTGGTGCTGGCGGTTGATAGCCGGGTCGACTTCGCGACGATTGCGCCGGAGGCGGCGCGCGAGGTGTTTGTATTCGAGGCCTTGGTGGACGCCCGATTGGGCGCTATGCCCGGCTTTCTCGCCCACAATCTGCAACTCCTGGAAGAGATTGCGGGCTGGGAAGCCCGCACCCGGCGGCCTGACCTGCACGCCGATCGCGAGCGACTGGCGGCGTTCTATCTGGCGCGTCTGCCGGCAACGGTCGCAAGCCGCAAAGCCCTGATGCGCTGGCTGGAATCTGGCAGGCACCACGACCGTCATCTGCGCATGGGCTGGGAGCATGCGACCCGTGACCAACTGGGGCCACTGCAAAAGCATTTGTTTCCCGCCAGTTTGTCCGTCCCCGCAGGCGAACTCCCGCTGACTTACAGCTTTGCGCCGGCGCAGGACGAGGACGGCGTAACCGTCACCATTCCGCTGCCGGTGTTGGCCGCGCTGCGCCCGGAGGATTTTGAACGCCTGGTGCCAGGTCTGTTGCGCGACAAGGTCTTTGCCCTGCTCAAAGCGCTGCCCAAAGAGAGACGCCGGGTCGTCTCACCGTTAAACGAATTTGCCACCGCGCTGTGCTCGGCGCTGGAAGACGTCCCGGGGCCGCTGGGGGCCTGTCTTTCGCAACTGGTGCAGCGCTTGACGGGCAGTCTTGTGCCGGAGGAGGCCTGGCAGAGCGAGCGGCTGCCGGCGCATCTGCAGATGCGGTTTATCGTCGTTGATGATGAGGGCACGACGCTGGCCGCCGGACGCGATCTGGGAGCCTTGCAGGCCTCGCAGGTCAAGGCGACGGTCTTGGCGTTCCGCGCGGCAGCCTGGTCGGCCAGCGGTGAAAGCCGCGGTGGCTGGTGTTTTGGTGAACTGCCCGAGCGCACGACAACGCGCGTCAACGGAATTCTGCTGGAAGGTTTTCCCGCGCTGGTGCCCGTCGCGGGCGCGGTCAAGCTAGAAATGCAGGCCGACGCAGCGAGCGCCTTGCGCTGTCATCGGGCAGGCGTCGCCAGACTGCTGACGCTGACGGCCACCGCGGAAACCCGTGCGCTGCGCCGCGAACTTGCCGCCGAAACCAGAATGGCGCTGGCGGCGCCGCGCTTCGGCTGGTCGCAGCCGCTGGCGGATTGGTTAATCGATGAGGCTTTTGCTGACTGCCTCGGTAACGCACTCCCGCGGAGTCAGACTGACTTTGAGCAGCTGCTGGCCAGCGTTCGTGGCCCGGTCACGCCGGCCCTCAGAGCATTGGTTAAAAGCTTCAGCGCGCTTTTCGCGCGCGGCGTGGCCCTGGCCGGGCGGATCGAGACGGCGGGCGAGCGATTACCCGCCAGCGCGCGTCTGGATCTCCGCGCGCAGTTGGATGAGCTGCTCGGGCCGGCGGGTCTTGCGACCAGTGACGGCGCGATGCGGCGCCACTGCGAGCGGTATCTTCGCGGGATGGAAATACGGCTTGAGCGCCTGCTGCAAGATCCCGCGAAGGATGCGCGCAAGTTTGACGCTATCGCGGCGGTCGTGAGCGCCGGCAGCGAGGCGTGCCAGGATTTATCCCGCCCGGAAGCCGCGCAGTTGCGCTATTTTCTGCAGGAACTCCGCGTGGCCAGTTTCGCGCCGGAACTGCGGACCGCAGAGCCGGTTTCTGCCGCGCGAGTCGCGCAGCTCATCGCAATTGGCCGGAGAGCCTGAGATGCCATCGTCGGAAATTATCTTCGCGCTGTGCGTGGTGTTTACCGGGGCCGCTATTTTGGCGACCGCCGCTCTGTTTGCGCGACAGGCGATGATCGTGGCGTATATCGCGGTGGGCGCACTTTGCGGCCCCGGCGCGCTGGGACTCGTGCATGACACCGGTTGGCTGGCCGGTGTCGCCGAGGTGGGCATCATGTTTCTACTCTATCTGCTCGGCATGAACATGGCCCCGCGGCAGTTGCTGAGAACCTTGCGCGAAGCGCTGGCGGTTACGCTGGGCTCATCGCTCGTTCTATTGGCGTTGGGCGGCGGACTGGCCTCTGTGCTGGGCTTCGGCTTTGCCGAGAGTCTGGTGATCGGGGCGGCGATGATGTTCTCCAGCACAATTATCGGTCTCAAGCTGCTCCCGACCACGACCTTGCACCATCAGCGCATGGGGCAGGTGATGATCAGCATTTTGCTGCTGCAGGACCTGCTTGCGATCGGGGTGCTGCTGGCAGTGCGGGCGAGTGCGATGGACGAGGGGGGGCTGTTGGCGGTCCTCCGGCAGCTGTTGGGCTTTCCGCTGCTGATGGGCGTTGCCTGGGCACTGGAGCGCTGGCTAATCGAGCCGCTGCTGCGGCGCTTCGATCGCATTCATGAATATATGTTTTTGCTGGTTATTGCCTGGTGTCTGGCGATGGCCGAACTTGCGGGGGGGCTGGGTTTGTCGCATGAAATCGGGGCGTTTATCGCCGGCGTGGCGCTGGCCAACTGCCCGGCTGCGCTCTATCTGGCGGATGCCCTGCGCCCGTTACGTGATTTCTTTCTGATTCTGTTTTTTTTCACGCTGGGCGCGGGGCTGGAGGGGGTGCATTTACAGGATGCGTTGCTGCCGGCAATGGCGCTGGCTGCGCTGATGCTGCTGGCCAAACCGCTATGTTTTCGCTGGTGGCTACGTCGCGCCGGGGAGCCGCCGGAGTTTGCCGCGCAGACCGCGGTGCGGCTGGGACAAATCAGCGAATTCGGCTTGCTCATCGCCGTGGCGGCGCTGGCGAACGGGCTGATCCGCGAGCCGGCAGCGCTGGTCATCCAGCTGGCGGCGGTGATCACCTTTGTCGTGTCGAGCTATGTCATCGTGCTCAACTACCCGACGCCGATCGCGGTGCGCGACGACCTGCGACAGGATTAGGCCCTGACGCTAATACTCGTATTGGCGCTTGAAAGACTCGCGGTCGCGGCGGTCCTTTTTGCTCAGCTTGCCGTGGCGCGGATCTTCTACCACCGCGGTCATGCGCAACTGCTCGGCAATCTGCTGACGCGCGGCGATGCTCGCGGCCGATTCGGTGTAGAGCGTGGCGACCAGTGCCGCCCCCACCCGTTGCGGCGCGATGCCAATCACTTCGATCTCATGCATGAAGGGCGGGTGTTTGACCCGCAACTGATCGCCCGGGCGTACTACGCGGGACGGTTTTGCCGCTTGGCCGTTGACCTCGATGCGGCCGGCCTTGATGGCGTCGACCGCCAGTGCGCGGGTCTTCATCAGCCGCACACACCACAGCCACTTGTCGAGTCGTTGTTCGTCCATGGACGCAAGTCATACACTGCGCCGGGCCGGTCGGCAACGGCGAGTTTGTGTTTAACAGAGGAGGGCCAGCGTGGCCGTTGAAAGATCGTTTATTCCCTTGCGCATCGCCGTGCTGACCGCTTCGGACAGCCGGAACGAAGACAACGACACCTCCGGCAAGCTGCTGGTGCAGCGATTGACCGATGCCGGACACCTGCTCCACGACAAGCGCATCGTGCGCGACGATGTTTATCTCATCCGCGCCGCGCTGTCGGTGTGGATCGCAGATCCGGATTGTTCGGTCATTCTCACGACCGGGGGCACCGGCGTGACCGGACGCGACGGGACGCCCGAAGCGGCGCAGGTGCTGTTCGACAAGACCATCGATGGGTTTGGCGAAATGTTCAGGGTGCTGTCCTACGCTCAAATCAAAACCTCGACGTTGCAGTCGCGAGCGCTGGCTGGTGTGGCCAATGGCACCTACATCTTCTGTTTGCCCGGCTCGACCGGCGCCTGCGCGACGGGTTGGGATGAACTTATTTCGGCCCAACTGGACTACCGCACCAGGCCCTGCAACCTGGCAGAACTAATCCCCCGGTTGCTCGAGCGCTGAGAGGCTCGCGGGCATTCAAATGCAGTGCATCTGCCTATAATGCTGCACATGCGTAAGTGGGTGGGTGTGGGCGGCGCGCTGGCCGGTGCGGCGGCGATCGTCGCCGGTGCGGTCGGGGCGCATGTGGTCCCGCTTGAACCCGGATCAGCGCTGGCTAGACGCTACGACACAGCGGTCACCTACCTGCTGATACACGCCCTTGTGGTGACGTTGGGGCACTGGTGCAGACCGCGTCACCCGCGCGTCTGGGATGCCGCCCGCCTAGCGATGTTGCTCGGCGCGATGTTGTTCAGCGGCGGATTGCTGGCTGCGGTCGTTACCGGCTGGCGGGTGCCGTTCATCCCGGCGGGCGGCATGTGTCTGATTGCTGGATGGCTGCTGGCGGCAATGGCGGTAGCACGATCAACAGAAGGTGGCTGGACGGCCACAGACGAGGAAAAGACGTGAATAACTGGCGACAGGGTCTTTATGCAGCGGTGCTGGGCGGGGTTTTGATGCTGCCTGATGCGGCGCTTGCGCGGCAGTATCCGTTGGCGGGAGAAGTTATTGGCGAACTGGGTCTCACCACCACGGTTCGCACTGACACCATCGCGGACATCGCCCGCGCGTACAGTCAGGGCTATAACGAAATGCGCCTGTCCAACCCGTCGGTTGACCCCTGGTTGACCGGTGACGACACCGAAGTGGTCATCCCCAGCCAATACGTACTGCCCAAGACCTCGCCGGAAGGCATCATCATCAATATTCCCGAAATGCGGATGTATCACTACCTGCCGGCCGCCAAGGGCGCGCCGCGGCAGGTTGCGACCTATCCCATCAGCATTGGACGTCAGGACTGGTCTACCCCGCATGGGGCGACCAAGGTCGTCAGCAAGGTAAAAGACCCGTCGTGGACGCCGCCCGCCTCGATCCGCAAGGAGCATGCGGCGATGGGAGACATCCTGCCGGCGGTAGTGCCGCCCGGGCCGAAGAATCCACTCGGCGCTTACAGCCTGAAGCTCGGATTTTCCGGCTATTTGATTCATGGCACTGACAAGCCATACGGGATCGGCATGCGGGTGACCCACGGCTGCATGCGCATGTATCCCAACGACATCGAGACAGTTTTTCGGACGGTGCCCGTCGGTACCACGGTGCGTTTGGTGAATCAGCCGTTCAAGGTCGGGCTGCTTCACGATCGTCTGATGCTGGAAGTCCATCCGGCGCTGGAAGAGGACGCGCCAAAGCTGTCGGCCGCGCAGTTCACCACCGTGGTCAACCTGCTTGCACCGTATGCAGACAAATACGCGTTGAGCGTCAATTGGAAGGCGCTCCGCGCGGCGGTCTATCAGAAAACCGGCGTGCCGGTTGAAATTGGGCAGATTGCGCCCCGCATGGCGCCGGGCGCGGCGACGGCCATGACCCCCTGAGCGGCACCGGGTAAGCCTAACCGGTCACACGGCACGGCGCCCGCAGCGTCCACCAAAAAAGAACCCCGCCGAAGCGGGGTTCTTTGTGCAGGAAAGCCGGTTGGCTTACTTGCGCATCGCCTTTTCGAACAGGCTGTCCAGGCGGGACTTGTTGTCGTTGCAGCAAGCCTGCGCGGCATCGGCAGCGGCTTGGGCAGCAGCAGCGGCTTCGGTCGCCTTGGCGGCAGCCTTGCCAGCAGCGTCAGCCTGAGAGGCAGCAGCGGAGGCCTTGGAGGAGGCTTCGCTGGCCTTGGCTTCAACAGCGGCGAGCTGTTCTTTGGTCACATTGGAGCAACCGGCGACGAGGCCAAAGACGCTGGCCAGCACAGCGGCGCGAACCGCAAAGGAAACGGATTTCTTCATGACTATTCTCCTATCAACTTGAACGAACATTCCTAGTGAGGAATTCTTGTAAATTAACAAGCAAATGATGACCCAATTCAACCACTAGTGCAATTAGTTGAACGCAGTTTCCAGCACGCCCGCGCGGTCCAGTTCCAGCAGGCGCTGATGCAACGCCACGATCATCCCAGCCGTCGCACCCCAGATCCGGTAGTCGTTGAACCAGATTTCGAAATAGCTGCGGCGTTGGCCGCCAAATTCTCGCTCGCAGGGGCTGTGATTGTCCGGATTCAGCACATGGGCCAAGGGGACGTGAAAAACTTCGGCCACTTCGGACGCGGCCGGACGGTACGGATAGTCGGGCCGTAATAATCCGACTACCGGGACCACGCCGTAGCCGGTACCGGTGGCATGGAGGGACAGCGCACCCAGCAGCGTCACGTCTGCCGGACGTATGCCCAACTCCTCTTCGGCCTCACGCAGGGCGGTGTGGCCGACGTCGCGATCGCCTTCGTCAACCCGTCCGCCGGGAAAGCTGATTTGCCCTGGGTGGCTGCTGAGATTCGCATTGCGCACGGTTAAGAGGAGTTCCGGGCCTGCGCTCGCCAGCACCACGGGCACCAGCACGGCCGCCGGGCGCAAGGCCTCGGGATTTGATTCCCCCGGCAGAACAAGCGGATGCCGCCCGATCGGCTGCACGGCGCGCGAGAGCACGCTCGCCACCGTGTCGGGTGTCAACACCGGTAATCGCAGCATGCCTATTTTTCCGGTGGGACCCGGCCCCAGGCGGCGGTTCCCGTGCCGGTTGCCGCCATTGACTTGCCGACCAGCCCCTGCAGGGCCTGATCGACGCTGTCCATCCGGTTTTGGTGGCAGTAGGCCAGCAATGAATCGATATTTTCCGGCATGGAATGTTCGCCGGTGACCCGGTAGACGCCGGGCGTTACCCGATTGAGCGCAGACAGGTAACCCGCCACAAAATGTTTGTAGGCCGTGATGTCGCCGGCTTCATTGGCTTTCACAAACTGATTGCAGGAGGTCTGACCCAAGCCCCAGATGGCGTAGTTGCCCGCAGCGTCCGCCGCCCAGGTGGTCTGGCCATACGCCAGAACGACGGCGAGCGCCGCGCGGCACCAGCGGGCGAGCGGCCCTTGCTGGGGCCGGATGTCTCGATTCATGAACATTCTCCTGCGCAGCCGTAACCGCGGGTTTAGACGAGATTGAGGCTCCGCGCGCGGGATTTGAACTGGGCACGCAGGAATTCCATCTGGTCGGCGAGAATCCGGCGGTTCGACAGGGCCAGAAACTCCGCCCAGTTCGGCACAAAAGGGACCGCCAGCAGCGGCATCCGCGCTTGCTCGGGCCGGCGCCCGCCCTTACGCGTATTACAGTGACGGCAGGCCGTGACCACGTTTGACCAGACGTCCAGCCCGCCCTGTGACAAGGGTTGCACGTGATCACGGGTCAGCTGGCCCTCGGCGTACTGGTTGCCGCAGTACATGCAGAGACAGCCATCGCGGCGAAACAACTCGTGATTGTTGAGTGGTGGCGCTGTGCGCTGGATGAGCGGCGCGCGCTGACCGCGTTTTACCGCGATGATGCTGTGAACGGTGATACTTGAGCGGGCGCCGGTGCCGCGGGCGATGCCGCCACGAAAAGTAAATTCATTGTCGCCAGCGGTCCAGGCGACCAGATTGCGGCTGTAGAGGCAGACGGCGTCTTCCCACGCAATCCAGCGCACCGGCGCGCCGGACACATCAAGGCGGAGAATCAGCGGGGTCGGGGCCATGTGCGCAGTCAGGGTGTTCCGATAGGCGTCCAGACGTTGACAATGCATTCTTCGCAGAATTCACCGCTTTATCAAGCAGACTTGCGCGACAAGTTTGCCCTACGCAGGTTTACCCATGAGCCAGTCGATTGAAGCCCTGTTACGCGTAATGGCCAGCCTGCGCGATCCAGACCGCGGGTGCCCCTGGGATCGTGAGCAAACCATGCGCTCGCTTACCCGCTACACGGTTGAAGAAGTGTTCGAGGTGATCGATTGCATTGAGCGGGAGGACTATCAGGCGCTCCCGGAGGAACTGGGCGACCTGCTCTTTCAAATCGTGTTTTACGCGCGGATCGGCGAAGAAGAGGGGCGCTTCAATTTTGCTGACATCACGGCGCGGATTGTTGAAAAACTGACCCGCCGGCACCCGCACGTGTTCGCCGCGGCGCCCGTGCTGGACTCGTCGGCGCAGCAGCAGCGCTGGGAATCCCTTAAAGCTGAAGAGCGTGCCCTGAAGAGCGGCGAGGAGAGCTTGATGGCGGACATTCCGCGCACGCTACCGGCCTTGATGCGGGCTTATAAATTGCAGGGCAGGGCGGCGCGCGCGGGGTTTGACTGGCCGGATCTTGCGCCGGTGTTCGAGAAAGTCCACGAGGAACTGGCGGAAATTGGCGAGGCAATCGACAGCGGCAAGCCTGAGGCGGTCGAGGCTGAGATCGGCGATCTGCTCTTTACCTGCGTCAATCTGGCCCGCCATCTGGCGGTTGAGCCCGAAACCGCCCTGCGGCGAGCGAGCGAGCGCTTCGAGGCGCGCTTTCGTCACATGGAAGCCAGCGCTGCGGCGGTTGATGAGCGTCTGGAGGCGCTGTCGCCGGATCGGCAGGACCGCTTGTGGCGCGATGCCAAGCAGGCGCTGGACCAATCAGCGCCTGCATCAGACTAGCGGGTCGGCCTCAGGCGGGCTTGGACTTGTCTTTGAAAATCAGCGCGTAAGCCGAGTGGTTGTGGATGGACTCAAAGTTTTCTGACTCCACCGTGTAACTCAGCACGCGGTCGTCGCGGTTCAGCAGGAGAGCCGTTTCGCGCACCATGTCCTCGACGAAGCGCGGATTGTCGTAGGCGCGTTCCGTGACGTACTTCTCGTCCGGGCGCTTCAGGAGCCCGTAAAGCTCGCAAGACGCCACGCTTTCGACCATGTCGATGAACTCTTCAATCCACACGAAGCCGCTGACCTTGGCTTCAATGGTGACGTGCGAGCGCTGGTTGTGCGCGCCGTAGTTGGAGATTTTCTTCGAGCAGGGGCACAGCGTCGTGACGGGCACCACCACTTTCACCGACATGGTTTCGACCCCGTGGTCTATCTCGCCGATGAAGCTCACGGTGTAGTCGAGCAGGCTTTTAACGCCGCTGACCGGTGCGGCTTTCAGCACGAAATAGGGGAAGGTCATTTCAATGCGGCCGGTCTGCGCCTCGAGCAGGACAGCCATCTCAGCCACCATGCTCCGGAAGGTCGGGACCGAAATTTCGTAGTCGTGGCCGTTCAGGACTTCGACGAACCGCGACATGTGTGTGCCCTTAAAGTTGTGCGGCAGGCCCACATACATATTGAAATTCGCGACGGTGTGTTGCTCGCGCCCGGCGCGGTCCTTGACCACTACCGGGTGTCGGATGTCTTTGATGCCCACCCGGTCGATAGCAATCTGGCGGGTGTCTTCAAATCCCTGCACGTCAGGGATTTGCTGAATCTGGTTGATGCCGTTGGCCATATCGTTCATCGGGAACTCCTCAAGTGGCGTCTGGGCGTAAGCGCCTGACGCGTTTAGCCGCTCCCTCGGAGAGGCGCTGGAAAGTGTAGACCCTCGCGCCAGCGCGCTCTACCTGACGCCGGTCAAGGTTAAAGCTGGCTAGCGATCGCGCTTGACGATGTATCGCGCGAGGTCACGCAGGGTGTCGGCTCGCTGGTCGAAGACTTCAAGCGCCGCGAGGGCTTCATCGCACAAACGCTGCGCGGTGGCCTTGGCCTCGGTCATGCCAAGCAGATTGGGGTAGGTGGGTTTATCCCGGTCCTGATCCGAGCCCTGCGGCTTGCCGATGACGGCGGTCTCTCCCTCTACGTCCAGAATGTCATCCTGGACCTGAAAGGCGAGGCCGATGCAGCGGGCGTAGGCGCGCAGACGCTCGCCGAGCAGCGGATCAGTCCCCCCGCCGCCCATAAAGCCCAGCACCACGCTGGCACTGATGAGTGCGCCGGTCTTATGCAGGTGCATGTTTTCGAGTTCGGGCAGGCTGATTTTCTGGCCGACTGCGGCCAGATCGATGGCCTGACCGCCGGCCATGCCCAGCGAACCGCTGGCCGTGGTCAGGGTCAGGATCATTTGCACGCGAGTCTCGGCGCTGACGGTGAGCGCGGGGTCTTTGGCCAGCGCTTCAAACGCCAGCGCTTGCAGGGCGTCGCCGGCAAGGATCGCGGTGGCCTCGTCGAAGGCCCGGTGGCAGGTTGGCCGACCGCGGCGCAGGTCATCGTTGTCCATGGCCGGCAGGTCATCGTGAATCAGCGAATAGGCGTGGATAAATTCCACCGCCGCCGCGCTGCCATCCAGGGCGTCCTGACTGGCCCCAATCGCGGCGCCCGCGGCGTAAACCAGCAACGGACGCACGCGCTTGCCGGGACCCAGCGTCGCGTAGCGCATGGCCTCGTGCAGCCGCTGGGGCGGCAGACTGGCAGCGGGCAGCCAGCGGTCGAGCGCTTGTTCGGCGCGTTGCTGGAAAGTTTTCAGCGTGTCTTCAAAGCGCGTCGTCATCTTCGGGGTCGTCCAGATCGGGGGCGAGGCTGCTGCTCGCAGCTACCAGTTGTTCGTTGCCGTCGCGCTGGCTGAGGAGCTGGATTTTCTGCTCCGCTTCGCGCAGCGCCTGCTGACAGTCACGGGCCAGCGCAATGCCGCGCTCGAAAGTCTGCAGGGCGTCTTCCAGGCTCAAATCGCCGCGCTCCATGCGCACCACCAGTTGCTCAAGTTCAGCGAGTGCGGGCTCGAACTGGGGGGCAGATTTTTTTTTCACAGGATGTGCTTGCCAATGCTGTCGGAGCGGGGTGGGTCCGCACTGTAACGACGGCCTCGCGGCAGGGTCAATGCAAGCACGCTGCCGGCTTGCAATCGGCGAATCCCGACGTTTAGACTCGCCGCCAGATTTAGACTCAGTCTAAACCGGTAACAAGCGCGACCAGCGCCCCCACGCACCCACCCAATTCATTGAGGAAAGCACCATGCCAGCTTTGAAAGGGACCAAGACCGAAGCCAACCTGAAAGCCGCGTTTGCCGGCGAATCCCAGGCTAACCGTCGCTACCTGTATTTCGCGCAGAAGGCCGACGTCGAAGGCTTTAACGATATCTCCGCGGTGTTTCGTTCGACCGCCGAAGGTGAAACCGGTCACGCCCACGGCCACCTGGAGTATCTGGAAGAGTCCGGCGATCCGGCGACCGGCGAGCCGATTGGCACCACCGCGCTGAACCTGAAGGCCTCGATTGCTGGCGAAACCCACGAGTACACCGAT
>JALRCR010000076.1 GCA_023257255.1 Gammaproteobacteria bacterium
TTTGACGAGATTGGCGACCTGCTCGACACCGTGCTGGGCGACGACAGCGGCACCGAAATCGACGGCTCCGACGACGACGACAGTCTGGACGGCTCGCGCGGCGAAGACAGCATGCACGGCGGCCGCGGCTCGGATCACCTGCGCGGCGGCGATGGTGACGACAGCCTGGACGGCGGCGAGGGCGACGACACCCTGAGCGGCGATATCGGCGACGACTCCATCAGCGGCAGCGCGGGCGATGATTCCATAAGTGGCGGCGTGGGCAGCGACAGCCTGGACGGCGGGCTGGGCGAAGACTCGCTGGCCGGCGGCGCGGGCAACGACATCTACCGCGTAAACGATAGCGACGACATCGTGCGTGAACTGAGTTCGCAGGGCACAGACACGGTCTATGCCAGCTGCAACGACACGCTGGCCGCGAATGTCGAAAATCTGGTGCTGACCGCCATCGCGCGCAGCGGCACCGGCAACAGCGGTAGCAACAAACTGACCGGAAATGGCAGCGCCAACGTCCTGAAGGGCGAGGCTGGCAACGACGGGCTGCGCGGGATGTCCGGCAACGACACCCTGATGGGTGGCACGGGTGCGGACACGCTGGGAGGCGATCTGGGCGACGACCGGCTGACCGGCGGGTCCGGCCGCGACGTGCTGACCGGCGGCAGCGGCCGCGATACCTTCGATTTCAACTCGCTCAGCGAGTTGAGTGCCTCGGTACGGTCCTCGGATGTGATCAAGGACTTCCGTCACGGCACCGACAAACTCGACCTCTCGGGTCTGGATGCCAACAGCGGCGCGGTCGGCAATCAGGCCTTCACCACGCTGATTTCCAGCAGCGCGAGCTTCTCTGCCGCCGGGCAGCTGAAGTATGTGGGCGGCATCCTCTACGGGAATACCGACGGCGATTCGTCTGCAGAATTCGCGATCTCGCTCACCGGCGCACCGGTGGTCAGCTTGAGCGACTTCATGCTGTAACGCCCGGACGACAGTGAGCGGCTTGATCTGGCGCAGCCGGGCAGGAAATCTGCCCGGCGGTCGAGCTTGGTCGCGTGATTTGAGGGGCGGCTGGGTTACCCTACGCGCCGGCTGCCTGCCGACTGGCGGCCGATACGTTTTCCAGCCCCGAGGTGCCCCACCATGAATTTGAACGATCTACAGAACACGCCCGTCTGGGACTGGCCGGAAACTGCGCGCGACACCATTTTGCGCTCGCTGGTGAATCGCTCCGCCCCGCTCGACGACCGTCTGCTGGCAGCCGAGCTGGCCTACGATGTCTCGCCCGACCACGATGACGTGGTCAGCGGCCTGACCGAGGTGGTCGGCGAAGCCGGCGCCCCGGAAGAGCTGCGGGCCCGTGCGGCCCTGGCCATCGGCCCGGCGCTGGAAACGGCGCATCAAGGCGTGGCCAGCGACGCCGGCGAAAGCCTCTCCGACGCGGCCTTCCGCAAGGCGCAAAAAGCGCTGAAGCGCATCTACGACAACACCAGTGAATCCAACGAGGTGCGCCGCTGCGTCTTCGAGGCGATGGTGCGTGCTCCCGAAGACTGGCACAAGGCTGCCATCCGCGAGGCCTATGACCGGGAGGGCGATGGCTGGCAGCGCTCGGCCGTCTTCGCCATGCGTTTCGTGCCGGGCTTCAAGGACGAAATCCTCGAAGCGCTGGAAAGCGAAGATGAAGAGGTGCTGTTTAATGCGATCTGCGCGGCCGCCGAGCGCGATGTGCGCGACGCCTGGCCGTATATCGAGGAACTGGTGGGAGACGAGACCACCGCCAAGGAAATCCTGATCGCCGCCATCGACGCCACGCCCATGCTGGCGCCGGACGCCGAGGCGGTGAACGAAGCGCTGGAACACCTGCTGATGAACGACGACGAGGAAATCGTCGAGGCCGCCACCGAGGCCATGTCTTCAGTGGGCGAGGCCGGCGAAGACGAGGACTGGGACGAGGACGAGGAAGACTCGCGCTACGAAGAGGACGAGGAAGACGAGGACCAAGACGACGACCGCGCGGTCGACGATGACGACGACGGGCGTCGCCACTAAACGGCACCCCGGCTAATCGCCCGCGCCCGTGGACATCACCACCTTTGTGGCCACCGCCGAGGGCGGCTCGCGCTTCGAGTCGCTGCGCGTGCCGCAAGATCTTTGGCGCGACGACGGTATGGGCCACCGAATCATCCTCTCGGTGTCCTATGCCTCGCCGGCAGTGCAGCTGGTCGAACTGCCGGCCGGCATGGCGCAGGACTGGCACAACGCGCCGGCGCGCCAACTGGTGGTGGTACTGTCGGGCGTGATTGAAGTGGAAACCACCGACGGACAGTGCCGGCAATGGCGGGCGGGCGAGGTGTTCCTGCCCGCCGACCTCACGGGGCAGGGGCATCGCACCCGCTGTCTGGGCGGCGCGGTACGCCTGTTGTTCGCGCCCTTGCCCGAAGGCTTCGCGTTCTAGCAGGGCTTTCCCGACCGCGGGCAGATTTTGCCGCGACGCTTGGCCTCGTTCAGTTCAACAGCTGCCCGTCGATCCGCGGGGCGGACCACAGCCGATGGCACTGGATGAAACGCTCGGTCGCCAGATCGGCCAGCGCCAGCGAGGCCCGGGTCTCCAGTAAATGGGCCAGCAGTCTTGCCACAGCCACTCGCTGGCTGTCGTTGCAGTAGCGATAGAAGCGGTTGTCGACCTCATCGACCTGGAGATGAAACAGGAGCTGCGAGGCGTACCAGCCGTGATCGGGACTGGGCGGCGCCAGCGCGAGCCGGGCCAGCGCGGGGAAAAAGTACCCCAGGGCTTCCGGAGAGGCGACGCAGAAAGGGTCGAAAGCCGCCCGCGCCACGTCTTCGAAGGACAGTGCCCGCGGGTTACACAGCCGCAGTCTGGTGTCTTGCTCCGCGCACTCGTCGCAATGAGAAACGTCGGTGAAATGGGCCGGGCGGTCGAGCTTGCCGAACGCCTGTTTAAGCAGTTCCAAAATACGCTGGTCGCCGTGCATGGCTGATCCTCCTTGGCATGACCACGATGTCGCGCGCGGCACGTGGCCGCTTGATCGAGGTCGATGATGCCCCGGCGCCAAGCCCGCTTGCGACCCCAAATGGGTGATACTCCACGCCCTTGTACGCGAGCGCCCCGGGCGCCGGGGAGCTGACGGCATGCGGATCGGGCGGAGCTGGGCGTGGGGCGGGCTGGTGCTGGCGGTGGCAGCGTTTTATCTGGCCGGTTTTGATCGCTATTTGAGCTTTGATTTTCTGCGCGAACAGCAGGCGACGCTGGCGGCATTCCGGGCCGACAATCCGCTTCTCGCGCCCGCGTTGTTTGTGGGGGTGTACATCGCGGTGACCGCCCTGTCTTTGCCCGGGGCGGCCGTGATGTCGTTGGCGGGCGGCGCGCTGTTCGGCCTGTGGACCGGCGTGCTGCTGGTGTCTTTTGCGTCCAGCATCGGCGCAACGCTGGCCATGCTCGTCGCCCGCTTTCTGTTGCGAGAGGCGGTGAGCCGGCGGCTGGGACCCCTGCTAAAGCGGATCGATGAGGGCATCGCGCGCGACGGCGCCTTTCATCTTTTCGCCCTGCGACTGGTGCCTATCTTCCCGTTTTTTGTGGTGAATCTGGCATTGGGCCTGACCCGTATGCCGGCACGCAGTTTCTATTGGGTCAGCCAGCTCGGGATGCTGCCGGGGACGGTGGTGTATCTGAATCTTGGCACGCGCCTGGGCGAGATCACGAGCCTGCAGGGTCTGGTCTCGCCAGGCCTGCTGCTATCGCTCGCGCTGCTGGGCGTGTTTCCGCTGCTGGCCCGGCAGGGTCTGCGGATGTGGCGGCTGCGCCGGCGCTACGCCGCCTGGTCGCGACCGGCCCGCTTTGATTACAACCTGCTGGTCATCGGCGCCGGCAGCGGTGGACTGGTGTCGGCCTATATCGCGGCGGCAACGCAAGCGCGGGTCGCGCTGGTCGAACAGGCCCGGATGGGCGGCGACTGCCTGAACCACGGCTGCGTGCCCAGCAAAAGCCTGCTCCGCGCCGCGCACCTGATGGCCGAAATCCGCGCGGCGGGCCGTTTCGGCCTCAAAGACGCGCAGGCCGAGGTCGACTTCCCGGCCGTTATGGCCCGGGTCGCCGCGACCGTCGACGCCATCGCGCCGCACGACTCGGTTGCCCGCTACACCGCGCTGGGCGTTGACTGTGTGCAGGGCACGGCCCGCCTGCTGACGCCCTGGACGGTGGAAGTGCAGACGGCGGAGGGACCGCGGGTGCTCAGCGCGGCGCAGATCGTGATTGCCACCGGGGCGCGGCCCAGCGTGCCGCCGCTGCCCGGGCTGGACGCTGTCGGCTATCTGACCTCGGACACCGTCTGGTCGCTGACGCAGCTGCCGCGCCGGCTGGTGGTGTTGGGCGGTGGTCCCGTCGGCTGCGAGCTGGCGCAAGCCTTTGCCCGCCTCGGCGCGCAAGTCGTCATCGTGCAGCAGGGTGAGCGCCTGCTACCGCGCGAAGACCCCGAGGTCTCGGCCCTGCTCCGCAAGCGTTTCGCGCGCGAGGGCATAGCCGTTCTCACCGACTGCACGGCCTTGGCCTGCGAGGAACACGCCGGCGAGAAAACCCTGCTGCTCGACTTTGAAGGCCGCGAACAGCGACTCCCCTTTGATGAGCTGCTGGTGGCCGTCGGCCGCACGCCGAATACCGATGGCCTTGGGCTCGCGGCGCTGGGTATTCCGCTGACGCCGCAGCAGACCATCGCGAGCGACGAGTTTCTGGCGACCAATCTGTCGAACATCTTCGTCTGCGGCGATGTGGCGGGACCGTTCCAGCTAACCCACGCGGCCTCGCATCAGGCCTGGTACGCGGCGGTGAACGCGCTGTTCGGCGGCTTGCGGCGTTTTCGCGCCGACTATCGCGCCGTGCCCTGGTGCACGTTCACCGATCCGCAGGTGGCGCGCGTCGGGCTGTCGGAAACCGAGGCCCGCGCGGCCGGCGTGGCGTTTGAGGTCACGCGCTACGATCTGGCCGATCTGGACCGCGCGATTGCGGACGGCGAGACCACCGGTTTCGTGAAAGTGCTGACCCCGCCGGGCAGCGACCGCATCCTTGGTGTGACGCTGGTCGGCGCCGACGCCGGCGAACTGATCGCCGAATTCACGCTCGCCATGACTCACGGTCTCGGCCTGAACAAAATCCTTGGCACGGTGCATCTCTATCCCTCGCGGGCCGAGGCCAACAAGTACGCCGCCGGCCTGTGGAAGCGCGCGCAGGTGACGCGCGGCCAGCGGCAGGTGCTGGCCGCCTGGCACCGCTGGCAGCGGGGCGAGGCGCCGCTGTCGGCGCTGGTGAAGGCGCTGCCCGCGCTGTGGCGGGCGCGTGAGCGCGGGGAGTAGGGCGATGCGCGGACACCTCTGGCGCAGCCTCCTCAGCACCGTGGGCGGCGGTGCCGCGATCGGGCTTGCGCTGCTGCTGGCGGGGCCTGGCATGTCGCCGTTTCTGCTGGCCTCGCTGGGCGCCTCGACGGTGATTCTGTTCGTGTTTACCGAGACCTCGGCCGCGCAGCCGCGGGCGCTGCTGGGCGGACACCTCAGCGCGGCGCTGATCGGCATCGTCTGCCAGCACCTCTGCGGCGATGCGCTGTGGGTCTATGCGCTGGCGCTCGCGCTGTCGGTGCTGGTGATGTTGCTTGCCCGCTGCGTGCATCCGCCGGCCGGCGCCAACGCGCTCATCATGGTCCACCAGCACGCCGGCTACACGGCGCTGCTGCAGCCGGTGCTCATCGGGGTCTTGAGTCTGGCGCTGGTCGCCATGCTGTGGAGTCGCCTGCTGCCGCAGCAGAAACCCTGGCCGCAGCGCTGGTTCTCGCCCTCGCCGTCGAGCGACGACTGGGGAAGTTGGCGCTTGTAGCGGCGCCTAGCGCCCTTCGAGCGCCGCGCGCAGCGCCGGCACCGGGTTGGCATCAGGCGCGAGACCTTCCACCGCCGTCAGCGCGCGCAGCTTGTCCTTGCTGACGGCAAACGCATAGGCCACCAGATAGTTACCCGAGCCCGCCGAGCGCGCGGTCACGATGACTTCGGGCGCCGCGTCGCCGTCCAGATCGGCCAACAACAGTTTTTCCAGACTGCCGTCGCGGGCGTGGACCAGGCCGTCACTGAAAAAGGTGGTGGCGTCTGCCGGCGTCTCCGCCGCGGCGTACAGGCGCAGGCTGAAGCTGCCCAGCGAACGCGCTTCAAAATCGCCTTCGGCGAGCACGAGGGTGGCGCCTGAAGGCAGGCGCTCACGCGCGACAAAGCGCGTCGCTTCGTCCCCGGCGCTGGCCGGGTTCGCGAGCACGCAGGCAGCCAGCAAACAGGCAACTCGACAGGCCACCGCGCTCATCGCACCGCCCAGCCGCCGCTGACTGGAAAGACCTGCCCGACGAAACAGTCGGCCGCATCGCTGCAGAGGTAGGCGGCAAACGCCGCGTCTTCTTCCGCGGCGACGAGACGGCCCAGCGGGACCTCCCGCGCCAGTCGCTCCTGAAACTTGGGATTGGCCTGCAGCGAGGGCGGGTAGTAGGTCGGGTTGGAAACGAAGTTCTGCGCGATGGCGTTCACTTTCACCTGCTGCGGCGCCACTTCCACGCCCACCGCCTGCACCCAGGCGAGCTGTGCGCCGCGGGCGGCGCTGTAGGTGGAGCAACGCTTCATGCCGCGCAACGCGCTGGCGCTGCCCATGACGAGAATCTTGCCGGCGCGCCGCGCGATCATCTGCGGCAGCACGGCTTTGGCGAGACGGGGCAGCGGGTCGACGAGGGTGGCAAAGGCCTCGCGCCATTCGGGTTCGTCGACCTCGGTCGCCCAGGTGGTGGGGGCAGTGAGCGCCAGATTGGCGATCAGGATGTCGATCTCGCCGGCCTCTGCGACCACCCGCGCCGCGGCGTCGACCGGCGCCAACGACTCGTGGCTCGCGATGACGGTCGCGCCCTGCGCGCTCAGCACCTCGCAGAGCGTCGGCCCCATGAATTCGCTGGCCTGGGTGATGAGGATGCGTTTGCCGCTGAGAGGTCCGCTCATGGTGTGCCCTTGTGCGTGGAAGCCGAGGGCGGGGAGTGTAGCGCGCGACGCCGGCGACGGACGGGCGTGGCCGCCCCGTCGCCGGCGGATGGCGGAACTAGAAGGACATCCGCCAGGAGGCGGCCACCCAGTAGGCGGGCATTTCGCTTTCGGTGGTGCCGTTGACCATGACCGACGCGGTGCCGCGCCAGACTTCGGCCTCGACGCCGCCACCCACGCGCAGCCAGTCCTGCTCGATCGGCCCGCCAGGCGCGTTGACGGTAAAGCCGCCGGCGCCGAGCAGCGTGGCGCTGCCGGCGGGGCCCTGATCGTCGAAACGGTGCGCGCCTTCCAGCACGGCGACCAGTCGCGCCCATTCGGTGACGGGTGCTTCGGCATTCAGGCCATAGCGAATCTGGTCAAAGCTGTCGTTGGTGCTACCTATCACTGCCGGAAAGCCGCCGCCGGTTTCGGTATAGGCGTCAATCGTGCTGTCGAGATGCGCGTATTCGACGAAGGGGTTGGCCGACAGCCAGGGGAGTTGCAGCAGCCGGTCCCACTCGAGGCGCAGGCTGGCGCCCCAGCTTCGGCTGTCTGGTTCGCCAAAGGAACTGTCCGCTACGCCGGCATTGAGATAGCCACGGCGAATCCGCCCGTCGCCCCACTGGTGAAAGCCGGAAAGCACCGCCCACAGGGCGTCGCGTTCGCGCTTGAGCACCGGCGCCAGCCATTCCGCCAGCAGGTAGTAGCCGTCGGCGGTCGACTTGCCGTCGCTGCCCGCGTCCTGCGAGGCCCAGGTGTGGCCCAGCGAGAGGTTGAACTGGAAGTCCCCGAAGTTGTGACCGCCGCCGATTTCGGCCAGCGAGACCTCGCCGTCGCGGCTGGCGTGGCTGTCGTCGCCCCAGTCGCCGGCCACCCACAGGGTGTTGCCGCCGTCCGCCGTGCGCCGGGACAGCGGGCGGCTGTGCGCGCCCTGCAGGGCCACCACCGCCGTGCGCGTGGTGCTGCTGGCCGCGCGCGAGGTCTGGCGCAGCGTTTTGACGAAATCAGCAAAGCTGATCATGCCCGAGCCCCCGCCGCCGCCGCCGGTGTTGGTCGCACCGCCAGTGCCTTCGCCGACACGGGCGAGAAAGCCTTCGCCGGAGCGCAGGACACCCACCACCACCGAACCGTTGCTGTTGGTGGCGGTCGCTTCCCGGGTGGCGGCGCCGCCGCCGACGGTCACGCCATTGACGCTTAACCACTGTTCGACGGTTTGCATGCCGGAAGCCTGCGTCCAGCGGAAGGCGGTGTACTGCATATCGCCGGCGTTGGCGGCGGCACCGCCAACCACCACCTTACCGTCGCCTGACACCGCATTGGCGGTTGAGAAATCACCGGCCAGCCCATGAATGTCGACCATGCCGCCGGCCTGCGTCCAGCGGTAGGCGTGGTCGAAGCCGCCGTCGCTGGCACGGGCGCTGACGCCCACCACCACGCTGCCATCGGCCGACACGCCGAAGGCGTTGGAATTGCCACCGCTGCCCAGCCGCCCAAGGTCGGTCATGGTGCCACCCGACCAGCGGAAGGCGTGGTATTCCGAGTTCGAGATATTGGCGGAACCCACCACCACGCTGCCGTCGCGGTTGGTCGCGAAAGCCTGCGCGCCCTGACCGGTGGCCAGTTCGCCCAGATTCGTCATGGTGCCGTCCACCCAGCGGTAGGCCTTGATGTCGCTGCCGCCGCCGGTGTAACCCACCACGACCCGGCCGTCGCCAGACACCCCGCTGACCCGTACGTAGTCGCCGCCCAGGTCGGGGTTGATGGTTTCGACCGTGCCGTCGACCAGCCGATAGCCGCGCTGGTTGAAAGTGCCCGGCAGGGTGTAGTCCCCCACGATGACCGAGCCGTCGTCCGATACCCCATAGGCGGTGGCCCGGTCATTGGCCGGGAGTTGCGGCGCGAGGTCCTCAAAGCTACCGGTGGGCGACCAGCTAAACCCGACGTCGATGAAATCGCCGCCCTGTAGGCCGGAGCCGTTACCGACCACCGTCATGCCGTCGTCAGCGACATCCGCCGGGCGCACGGTCAGATTGGTAGTGCCATCCAGCGCGGCTGGAGCGCCCATATTGGTGAAGCCGTCGGCAGCGTGAACCGGCGTTATGCCGCCCAGTGCGAGCGTGAGTGCCACTGACACCGGCGCGCGGCGCAGGGCGGGAGGTCGGCGGGTGAGCGAGGCGGGCATGAGAGCTCTCCAGTACTTGTTTAACTGGCCCGCATTCTCGAAAACGTGCCCGCATCGGCCCATCCCGTGATCGCGGGGGCCGACCGGCCTGCACGCGAAATTTGTGCGGCAGTTGGCAAAATTCGCGGCTTTTTGCGCACCCCCCGAGAACGCGGGACAGAGCAAGCCTTCGCGCTGTGATTGAATTGGCGCATGAGCATCGCCCGCTCCGCAGTGCCTGCCCGTACGCTGGTCATGTTGCTGGCGCTGAACCTGCTCGCGTGGGTGTGGGCGACCCGCGTCATCTGCGCGGTGCCGGTATTGCCACTGCAACTCAAGGTCGAAGCGGCAGCGGTGCGGGTGGCGGCCGCGAGCACTGGCGTTGACGTGCCCGTCGGCGCCGAGGTTTTGAGCCTGGGCCGTGCCGGCGAGGCTCCGATCGCCCTGCTGGCCAGCGACCTCATCGAGGAGCCGGACTACTTCGACACCTACCCCGAGATGGCGGCGTTTTTCGGTCGGCAGAGCCAATTCGCCGCCTTGCTTCAGGGGCCGACCGTCGTGCGCTGGTCTAAGGGCGGCGACAGCGGCAGCGTCACCGTGGTGCCCGCGGGGCGCAGTCCCGCCGAACTGCCGCTGGTCTACTGGTTTCAGCTGGCCTACGGCAGCCTCTCGTGCCTCATCGGTTGCTGGGTGTGGCTGCTACGCCCAACAGACTGGGGCACGCGCATGTTCGCCATCACCGGCAGCTGCTTCATGGTTGCAACGCTGGGCCCGGCCATCTACAGCGCACGCGGGTTGGCGCTGCCCGGCGAATTTTTCCGTCTGCTTTCGTCGCTCAATCATCTGGGCGCGATCCTGTTTGGCGCCGGGCTGATCGCGCTGATGCTGAGCTATCCACGCCCGCTGGTCCGGCCCCGCTGGCTGGCAGCCCCCTTCCTGTTCTACCTGCCGACGTTTGCGCTGGACGCGCTGCGTCTCGCGCCGAATCAGGACTGGGGCATGCGTCTTCCCATCCTGTCGCAGATGTTGCTGGCGATTGGCTTCGGCTGCTGGCAGTGGTGGCAGGCACGTGGCGACGCGCTAGGGCGGGCCGCCTTGCGCTGGGTGCTGCTGTCGACGCTGGTGGGCTGCGGTCTGTTTGTGTTCGTGACGGTCGGCAGCTCCCTGCTCGGCAGCCTGCCGCCCATTCCGCAGGGCTATGCGCTGGGCCTGTTTCTGGTGATGTACATCGGACTCGCGCTGGGGGTGGGGCGTTACCGGCTGTTCGACCTCGACCGCTGGGCCTATCGGGTGCTGATCTGGGTGGCGGGGGCGTTTCTGGTCCTGTTGCTCGATGCAGCGCTGATCGCAGGCATGCATCTCGCCCCCGACTCGGCGCTGGCCATCGCCCTGCTGGCCAGCGGCTGGCTGTACTTCCCCTTGCGTCAGTGGCTCTTGGTGCGCTTGCTCGGCGCCCGCCGCCCCTTGGAGGACGCGCTGGGCGACATCGTCGCGCTGGCGCTCCTGCCGGAAACCGCGGCGCGCGCGCACCGCTGGCAGGCGCTGCTCAAGGAGGTTTTTGCGCCAGCGAACATCGTCCCGCTGCCCGAGCCCGGCCCGCCGACTGCCGGCATTCTCGACGAGGGACTGGCGCTGGCGGTGCCCGCGCACTCGGACAGCCCCGCGCTTAGGCTCAATCTGCGCGACAGCGGCCGCGCCCTGTTTGGCCCGGAGGATGTCCGCTTCACCGATAACCTCATCAGCCTGCTGCGCCAGACCCAGTTGCAGCAGGACCGGCTCCGCGCAGCGGCGCAGGCTGAGCGCCAGCGGCTGGCGCAAGACCTGCACGACGATCTGGGCTCGCGCCTGCTGATGCTGATTCACCGCACCCGCGACGGCGAGTTGACCGGTATTGCGCGCGAGGCGATGGCCGATCTGCGTTCCATCCTGAGTGCAATCGACGGGCCGGGCTGTACCTTGACCGACGTGCTGGCCAACGGCCGCGCGGAGGCCAGTGCGCGCTGCGAGGCGGCGGGTCGCGCACTCCATTGGCGGGTAGGTGAAGAACTTCCGTTCTACTGGCTGTCGTCTCATACCCGCAGCGTGCTGGAACGCTGTCTGCGCGAGCTCTTGACCAACGCCCTCAAGCATGGCGCCGAGGGCCCGATCGGCATCGAGGCTGCGCTGGACGGTGAACGCCTGCGGCTCGCGGTGAATAACCCGCTGGTGAGTGCTGACCGGCCATGGGAGATGGGGCGCGGCCTGCGCGGCCTGGCGCGCCGGCTTGGCGCGCTGGGCGGGCAGTTGCACATGGATCGACAGCATTCCCCGCTGGCGCGGGTGGAACTGGAGTTGCCGCTATGAATCACGTGCTCATCGTCGACGATCTGGAAGACGCCCGAGAGCTCCTGAACGAACTGGTTAACGCCGGTTTTCCGCAGGCCGTAGTCACGATCGCCGACAGCGTAGCGGCGGCGCGCACCGCCATTGCCGGGCGACGTTTCGATCTGGCGCTGGTGGATTTGTCGCTGGGAGACGGCTTCGGCACGGAGGTGATTGCGCTGCTGCGCCAACGGCAGCCGGCCTGCATGGCGGTGGTCGCGTCGATCCACGATGACGACGAACGCCTGTTCGCCGCGCTACAGGTCGGGGCCAGCGGCTATCTGTTGAAAGACCAGCCTGCCGAGTTGACCCTGCGGCAGCTGCAGCTCATCGCCGACGGGCAGCCGCCGCTGTCGCCGGCGGTTGCACGGCGACTCATCCAGCATTTTCAGGGTCGCCAGCAGAGTGAACCCGGGCCGGTGGTTGAAGAGGCGCTGACCCCGCGCGAGCGCGAGGTACTGGGCCTGCTGGCGCGCGGTTTCACCTTGACCGACATCGCCCGGCAGTTGGAGATCTCACGCTACACCGTGGGCGACCACGTAAAAAATCTCTACCGCAAGCTGGACATCTCCAGCCGGGCGCAGGCCGCGCTCCACGCCCAGCGCTTCGGCCTGACCTGAGGCCGCTTAGCCGGCGGGCTTGTCCCAGGTCCACGTGACCAGCGTGCGCGAGCCGTCCAGCGCTGCAAATACCAAGGCGCTGGCGCTCGCGGGCTTGCCGTCGCGTCGCACGTCAAGCCGCAGCCGATAGTTCATTCCGGCGACGACCTGCCGCTCGCAGCCCAGCACCTTGAGGAGTTTCAGGGTTTCCCCGGCCTGCTGCCCTTGTTCGCGGACCGCGAAGCGCGCGACCTCGCGAATCTCTGCCGTTATCTCAGCCGGCTGATAGCTGCCGGGCATCGGCGGCGCGGGCAGATGGACGATCTCCGCTGCGGCGTTCAACGACAAGCAGGCAGCGAACAGGAGGCAGTGGCGAAAGCTCATGGGATGGCCTCGTAGACGACATAAATTTTTAGCGTGGTTTCCAACACTTCCCAGGTGCCGGTAAAGCCGCGCGCGATGACGAAGCGGTCGCCGGCTTGCACGGTTCTGGCCGCGCCGTCGGCGCTCGTGATGACGCTGCGGCCGGCGAGGATTTCGCAGTATTCGTCCTCGGTGTAGTGCACCCGCCACTTGCCGGGCTCGCTCTGCCAGTGGCCGGTCGAGAAATTGTGTGCGGCGTTCTGGAAGTGCGGCCACAGCGACTGACGGGGATTGCCGGCCAGCAGTTTCTCGGCCGGCAGATACCACTGCTCGGGCGCCGGGCCGACGGGGGGGCAAGGGGCAGGAATGACATCCGGTGGGCTCCTCGAAAGGCTCTGCCCGCAGTCTACGCGCTGCGGCCGGGGCGCCGGTACACTGGGCCGGCCCAAGTCGCCACTACGCCCGGAGTTGCCCATGAAAGATTATTCAGCCTCGGAACTGCAACGCGCCGTCTGGACCCTGCAGCAGCACGAATTGATCACCACCACGCTGATCAACTACTGCGTGTACGTTGACCGCAACGACCCGCTGGCGCTGAGCGAGCAGGTCTTCGCGCCGGACGGGTGTTTTGAGCTCGGCGCGCGCTACGCGGTGGTTGGGCGCGAGAATCTCGCGAAGATGTTTGCCAAGACGCTGGCGGTGTTCAGCGCCACCAGCCACCACCTGTCGAACGTGCGCATCACGCTGCTGGACGACACCACGGCCGAATCCACCGCCTACGTCTATGCCTGGCACGCCGCTGCGGCGGACGGCAAGCGCATCGATCTGTGGGGGCGCTATGAGGATCGGCTGGTGCTGACGGACGCGGGCTGGCGGATTGCCAGTCGCCGGCTGTCTGCAGCGGGCAGCGACGGCTGGGAGAATCCGCCGTTCGATCTGCCGATGCGCCTGCCGAATCCGGAAAATCCGCCGTCGCCGGCGATCACCCGACGCTGATCGGGCCTAGCCCGCCCGCGGGGCGAACATGATGATCGCCATGCCGGCGAGGGCGACGGCCGCGCCCACGAGATCCCACAGGCCGGGGCGAATGCCGTCCACCGCCCACAGCCAGAGAATCGCGACGCCGATGTAGACCCCGCCGTAGGCGGCATAGACCCGACCGGCAGCGGTGGGGTGCAAGGACAGGAGCCACGCAAACAGCGCCAGACTGAGTGCGGCGGGCACCAGCAGCCACGCCGACTTGCCCTGTTTCAGCCACAGCCAGGGCAGATAGCAGCCGAGGATTTCGGCGACAGCGGTCAGGGCGAACAGGCCTAGCGTCTGGAGCGGACTCATCGGTGGCCTCCGGGTTTGAAGTCGCGGTATGCCTGATGGTCGGCCATCGTCTGTTCAGGGCCGGGCGCGCGAGATCCGGACGTCGGGCCCGGACCTCGCGGCTTGCGTGGCTCAGGCGAGCGTCAGGCCTTTCAGCTCGCCCTCGTTCCGCCAGTTTTCGATCATGGCGTAGAACTGCACCGGACCTTCCGGATACTGCCCTTCCAGAAAGCCCTGACCGCGGCCGCTCTGACCTTCGGCGTTGTAGTAGCCGGGCGTGCATTCGGCCTGATAGTTCGACATGAAGCCGGCCTGACTGACCGTTGCCACCCACGCGGCCTCGGCTTCGGGCGTGGGTTCCACGCTGCGCAGGCCCCGGCTCAGCACTTCCTTGACGATGTAGCTGATGTGGGTCGCCTGACCGTTCAGCATGTAGGTCAGGTTGGGCGCGAGGCCCGTCTGGGTCAGGCC
>JALRCR010000077.1 GCA_023257255.1 Gammaproteobacteria bacterium
CAGGCTGCGGCGGTTCGGCGGTCGTGGCATCGCGCTCGGCTGAGTCTGGCCCGAAGGGCCAGGGGCTGGCGCGAAAGACCCCGGATTCTAGCCGCTCGCCGGGGATCGGATAAAGGTTCGGGACGGTCGCTTGGGCCTTTTAGGCAGGGGCCGGAGACCGGGTGGCGCGCGTGAGACCGGGAGAAGCTCCCGCCGGGCAGCCGCGGCAATCGATGGCGCTTGCGGCCGCGGTCCGGGTCGGGAGAATCCCTTCCGACGCCTCGCCGGCCGCGCGTGATGCGGCTTACGGGGGCAGAATGGCTTCGGTATAGTCGCGCGCTCCGCGCCGCGACCGCGCCGCAACCCTGCATTTACGGGATATCACCATGACGGCGACTACCATCAGCTTCGAGTTTTTTCCGCCGCGCACGCCGGAGGCGGTCGCGAAGCTGGAACTCACCCGCAGCCGACTGTTGGCGCTCGGTCCCAGCTTTTTCTCGGTCACCTTCGGCGCCGGTGGCAGCACCCGCGAGCTGACGCTGGAAACCGCGCTGGCGGTGACCGCCGCGACTGGCGTTGAGTGCGCCCCGCACATCTCCTGCATCGGCACGCCGCTGGCGGAGCTGCGCGAAGTCATCAAGCGCTATGTCGAGGTGGGCATTACCCGGGTGGTGGCGCTGCGTGGCGACATGCCTTCCGGGCTGACCGGCTTCGGCGAACTGCGCTACGCCAGCGAACTGGTGGCCTTCATCCGGCAGGAAGCCGGGCAGGCGTTCCATATCGAGGTGGCGGCCTACCCGGAGTTTCATCCCCAGGCCAGCACGGCGGCGGCCGACCTGCAGCACTTCAAAGCCAAGGTCGAGGCCGGCGCCAACAGCGCGATCACGCAGTACTTCTACAACCCGGACGCCTACTTCCGGTTTGTGGAGAGCTGCGCGGCGCTGGGCGTGCACCTGCCGATCGTGCCCGGCATCATGCCGATCACCAATTTCTCGCAGCTGATGCGCTTCTCCGACATGTGCGGCGCCGAGGTTCCACGCTGGATCGTCAAACGCCTGCGCGACTTTGGCGATGACCGCGCCTCGATTCGCGCCTTCGGCATTGATGTCACCACCGCACTCTGCGACCGGCTGCTAAAGGATGGCGCGCCGGGCCTGCACTTCTACACCATGAACCAAAGCGAAGCGGCCGAAGCCGTCTTCCACAACCTCGGATTGCGCAGCAGCCATGGACGGCCGCTCGTCACCCCACCCCAGCCGCCCGCGGACTAGCCGGGCGTGCCAGGCCCGGCGCTGGGCGCCTGCCTGCCTGCTGTGGCTGGCAGCTTGCGCGACCACGCCGCCGGCGCCGCTTGAGGCCCCGGCGCCCACGCCGGCCCGGCCCGCGCCCGCCGACAGCATCCCGCCGCTGGGCCAGGCCCTGCCGCGCCTGCCCCAGCCGGTGCCGGCGGCCGGGCAGCGCTACAGCCTCGAGGTGGCGGGCTCGCCACTGCGCGACCTGCTGCTGGCGCTGGCTCGCGATGCCGACCTAAGCCTCGATCTGACCGGTGAGTTCGAGCAGCCGGTGACTTTTCGGGCGCGGGCAGAAACCCTGCCGCAAATCCTCGACCGGCTCAGCGAGCAGTGTTTCCTGGTCTATCGCCTGCAGGGTACGCGGCTCTCGATTGGGCCGGATGCGCCCTATTTCCACAGCTACGCGGTCGATTACGTCAATTTGACCCGCGACACCGAAACGGCGGTCAACATCGCCACCCAGGTGGCCACCACCGGCGAAGGCGGTGCGGCCGATGCCGGCGGTGGTGCGGGCGGCGGCGGTGCCGTCCAGGGGGCAAACAGCTCATCGACCCGCGTGAACGCCCGCGCGCGGCACCGTTTCTGGCCGACGCTCGCGGCGAACGTGCTGGCGCTGATTGGCGAAGCCGCGCCGGCTGGCGATGAACTGCCGGTGTCCGCCTCCCTGCTGGTGAATCCTGAGGCCGGGGTTCTGTCGGTGCGGGCCACCCGGCGCCAGCACGCGCAAATCGCGGCCTTTATTGCACAGACGCTGGAAGCCGCGCGCCGCCAGGTGCTGGTGGAGGCGACCGTCGTCGAAATCGGGCTGAACGACCGCTATCAGGCCGGCATTGACTGGCGGCTGGTGCTGGATCAGGCCCGCGCGGGCCTGGGCGCGAGCCAGAATCTGCTGGGCACCGCGCTGGGCGCCGCGAGCAGTCTGACGCTCGGCTATCGCGACCCCGACGCCAACGGCCGGCTGCTGGAAGCCACCCTCAATTTGCTGCACGAGTTTGGCGACACCCGCGTGCTGTCCAGTCCGCGTTTGATGGTGCTGAACAACCAGACCGCGCTGTTGAAGGTGGTGGAAGAACTCGTTTACTTCACGCTGGAAGTGACCACCACCGACGGCACCGCCAACGCGCGCGGTCGCACCTTGGTGCAAAGCGAGGTGCACTCGGTGCCGGTGGGGCTGGTGATGGCGGTGACGCCCCAGATTTCCGCCGCAGCCGAAGTCACGCTGACGGTGCGCCCCACCATCTCGCAGAAAGTGGGGGAGGCGGTCGACCCCGGTCCGCAGCTTGCGATCAGCCTGAACGGCGGTGGCCAGGAGGTGCCGGGCAACCTGGTGCCGGTGATCCGCACCCGCGAAATGGAGTCGGTGCTGAAGCTGGTCAATGGCCAGATCGGCGTGCTGGGCGGGCTGATGCAGGACGAAGTGCAGCAGAGCCAGCGGGAAGTGCCAGGACTGGCGCGTCTGCCGGTGCTGGGGCGCTGGCTCTTTCGCGGTGAGGAACGTCGCCACCGCAAGACCGAGCTGGTGATTTTTCTGCGGCCGGTGGTGGTGGAGCGGCCGGATGTCGAGCAGGACCTGCGCGAGTATCAACCGTGGCTGGACACCAAGGCCCCCGCCCATGACTGAGCGCGGCGGCAGCCTGTTGCTCACGGCGCTGGATCCGTCGGCACCGGCGGACCTTGCCGCGCCCGCGGACTGGCGGCTTAGTCCGGTAGCAGAAGCGCTGTCCGCCGCGCGCGGTGAGTTCACAGGCGATGTCGACGCGCAGCAGCCTGTGGCGCCGACAGCGCTGCCGGACGAAGCCTGGCCGGCAGGACGCGGGTGGCTGGCATTTGGCTGTTGCCTGTTGCTGGCCACGGCCGCGCTAGTGTCCGAGCGGGCCGCGCCGCCAGCCGCAAGGCTGGCAGAGCCCGCCGCCCTGCCGCCGCCGGCGCCCTGGCCGGTGACGGAGGAGAGCAGCGGGTCGCTGCCGAACCCGCCTGTCGCTGCCGTAACGAATCCGCAGGCGGCGCGTGCGCCGTCAGCCGCGCCGTCAGCAGCCGTCGCGCGGCAGCCCCTGCTCAGGCGGGTCGCCGCGCCGCCGTCGGCCCTCATCGCGGCGCACGCCGCCTATGGCCGCGGGGACCTCGCCGAGGCCCGTCGGCGCTACGGCGCGGCGTTGGCACAGACCCCGGGGCAGCCGGATGCGCTGCTCGGTCTCGCCGCGATCGCGGACCAGTCGGGCCGGCCAGCGGCAGCGCGCGCGGCTTACGCCGGGGTCCTCGCGCTGGACCCCGCGCAGTGGGCGGCGCGCGCGGGCCTGTGGTCGCTGACCGCAGGCGACGGCGACCCGGACGAAGCCACCGCTGGGCTTTTGCCCCCGCAGAACGCCGAAGAACTGGCCCGCTGGCAGGATGCGCTGGGGCGCGCGGCGGCGGCGGCGGGGCACTGGGCGCAGGCCCGTGCGCATTTTGCCGAGGCGGTAACGGCCGTGCCGGGGGCGCCGGATTACGCCTATGCGCTGGCGGTCAGTCTGGATCAGTTGGGCCTGCCGGCGGCGGCCGTCGCCGCGTATCGGCAAGCGATTGATTTGCGCGCCAGTGCGCCGGCCCGTTTTCCAGCTGCAGCTGTTCGCGCCCGGCTGGCCGCGCTGGCCCCGGACAGCGGCGATTAAGCCATGGCACTGACGACCCGCCCCGCCCGCCTTGGTGACCTGCTGATCGCGCGGCAGCGCCTCAGCGCCGACCAGCTCAACATTGCGCTGGCGGAACAGAAGCGCCAGCCCGAACCGCTGGGACAGGTGCTGCTGCGGCTCGGCTTTGTTAGCGAACCCGTGTTGCTCGACACCCTGAGCGAAGCGCTGGGGGTGGTCACCGCCGGCTTGGGTGGTCTGCGACCAGCACCCGCCGCGTTGGCCTGTCTGCCCGCGGCGCTTGCCCGCCGCTTCGGGGTGTTGCCGCTGACGCTGGACCTCGAAGCGCGCAGCCTCAGTCTGGCGATGACCGATACCGGCAACGTGGTCGCGCTGGATCAATGCGCTGCGCACCTGCCGCCCGGCATCCACATCACACCGGTGCTGGTGGGGGCGGCGGAACTGGCGGCAGGGCTCGACGATGCCTACGGCGCCGTCAGTTCGGTCACCGCCGTGCTGGCCGACCACGCGCCAACCGGGGCTGCCGGGCCGGGCGCCTCGCCGCCGATCGTGCGCCTGCTCGACGCCGTGCTGGCGGAGGCCGTGCGACGCGGCGCCTCGGACATCCACTGCGAGCCGGAAGCCGGCTATCTACGGTTGCGCTTCCGGATCGACGGCATCCTGCGCGAAGCCCACTGCCTGCATCGCGACTACTGGCCCGCGTTGGCGGTGCGCCTGAAGGTGCTGGCCGGGCTCGACATCGCCGAGTCGCGGGCCCCGCAGGACGGTCGCTTCAGCCTGCAACTGGGCGGGCGCCCCGTGGATTTTCGGGTTTCCAGCCTGCCCACCACCTACGGCGAGAACATCGTGCTGCGGGTGCTGGACCGGCAGCGCGGCATCGTGCCCTTGACCGCGCTGGGTCTTGATGAGGCCAGTTTGCGCAGTCTGCGCCTGATGGTCGCGCGGCCGGCGGGTCTGCTGCTGGTCTGCGGGCCGACGGGCTCCGGTAAAACCACCACGCTGTACAGCCTGATCAATCACCTCAACACGCCCGAAGTGAACGTGATGACGCTCGAAGATCCGGTGGAGTATCCGCTGGCGAGCGTGCGTCAGACGTCCCTGAGTGAAGGCCTGCGGCTCGATTTTGCGAGCGGGGTGCGGGCGCTGATGCGCCAGGATCCGGACATCCTGCTGATTGGTGAAATTCGCGACGAAGACACCGCCGCGATGGCCGTGCGCGCGGCGATGACGGGTCACCAGATCTTCTCCACCCTGCACGCCAATAGCGCGCTGGGGGCGCTGGGGCGGCTGACCGAGATGGGGGTGCGACCGGCGCTGCTGGCCGGCAATCTGAGTGGTCTGGTATCCCAGCGACTGGTGCGCCGGCTGCGCCCGGAGGCCGTGGAGTGGGACAGTCCGCGCCCCGTCGAACGCGAGCTGCTGGGGCTGGCGGCCGACGACCCGCGCAAACTGCCCCGGCTCGCCGCCGCACTGCGCAGCAATCCGCAGGCGGCCTACGCCGGACGGGCGGCGCTGATGGAAGTGCTGCGCGTGGACCGCAGGCTGGATGAGCTCATCGCCCGCGCCGCCGACATGGGCGCGCTGCGGCTGGCGGCAGCCGGCGCGGGCTTTCTGTCGCTGGCCGAGGTCGCCGTCGCGCGGGTGCTGGAAGGCATGACCACGCTGGAGGAAGTCTCGCGCGTGATCGACCTGACCGATCGACTGGGGCCGGCCGGTGAACGTCTATAGCTGGCGCGCAGTCGATGCCGAAGGGCGGATCAGCGCCGGTGAACTGCGTGCGCCGGGGCGTGCGGCGCTGGAAGCCGCGCTGGCGGGGCGTGGCCTCGAGCTGCTGCGCTGTCGCGAATTGCGCAGCGGGCGGGGGGCTGGCCTGCCGCGCCCCGCCCTGATCGATTTTTTGCTGCAGCTGGAACAGCTGCTAGGCGCCGGCCTGCCGCTGCTGGACGTGCTGACCGATTTGGCGCGCGGCAAGGGGCCGGGGCCTGCGCTGGCGGGCGGGCTTGCGGAAGCCATCGCGCGCGGCAGCAGTCTGTCGGCCGCGTTCGAGGCCATGTCGCAGGGTATAAGCCCGGTGCTGGTCAGTCTGATCCGCGCCGGAGAGACCAGCGGCGACCTGCCCGCCGTGCTGGGTCAGGCGCTGCGCGACCTGCGCTGGCAGGAAGCGCAGGCGGCGTTGACCCGTCGGTTGCTGCTTTATCCGGTGATTCTGGCCGGCGTGCTGGGGCTGGCGGTCGGCTTTCTGCTGCTCGTGGTGGTGCCGCAGTTGGCGAGCTTTCTGACCGGCCTCGGCCAGCCCTTGCCGCTGCAAACCAGGCTCCTGCTGGGGCTGGCGACCGCGCTGGCGCAATGGGGGCTCTATCTGCCGCTCGTGCTGGCCGTGGTCGTTGTCGTCTGGTGGGCGGCCATCCGCTATTGCGCCGGCATTGCCCACTGGCGCGACGCGCTGTGGTTGCGCGTGCCGGTGCTGGGGCCGGTGCTGACCCAACTCGCCCTGACCCGGGTCTGCGAGATCTTTGGCTTGCTCTACGCCGCCGGCATCGCGGTGCCCGATGCCCTGCGCATCGTGGAAACGGTGACCGCCAACCGGGCGCTGCGCGCCGTACTGGCCAGCGCCGGCCAGCGCCTGCAGGACGGGCATTCGCTCAGCGCCAGCTTCGCCGGTCTCAAGCTCCTGCCGCCGCTGTTGTTGCGGATGCTGGAGGTGGGCGAGCAGACCGGGCGGCTCGATACCGCGCTGGCACACGTCGCCGCCATCCTCGGCCGGCAGGGTCGCGAGACGGTCGATCGCCTGCAGACCCTGCTACTCCCGACGCTGGTCGGCGCCCTGGGGCTGATCGTGTTGTGGATTGTGTGGGCGATGTTTGGCCCGCTTTACGACCTCCTCGGCACACTGCGGGTATAGCGCGTGGCCGGCGATGCGGTTCTGCTGCTAGGTAACGACTGGGCAAGTCTTTGTCTTGCCCGGCGCGGCAAGGTCCACGCGGTCCACCCGCTGCCGCCCGCCGCGCAGGCCGTCGACCGCCTGCGGGCGCTGGCCGGTGGCCGCGAGGTGCGCGTGCTGCTGGACGTGGTGGAGGAGGAATACGTCGTCAGCGTGGTACCGCCGGCTGGCCGCCGCGACCGTAAGCTGATGATCGAGCGGCGCCTCGCCGTGGCCTTTGAAACCACGCCCTGGCGTTTGGGGCTGGCGCTGCGCCCGCAGGCCGGTGACCCGTCGGGATGCCGCGTGCTGTTGTGCGGGCTGACCGCACCGGGGCGGATTCGGCCCTGGCTGTCGGCCTTGCGGGCGGCGGGTTCGCCGCTGGTCGGGCTGTACTCACTGCCGCTAATCAGCGCTGCGCTATTGCCGACCTGCGGGCTCCAAAAGGGCGCCGCCGCGCTGCTCAGCCAGCGCCCGGGCGGCGGGCTGCGCATGAGCTTTCTGGTGGACGGACAGCTGCTGGCCAGCCGCCTCTTACCCGTCTATCCGGCGGCGGATACTGGCTTTGCCTGGCAGGATGCCCTCGGTCGTCTGCGTCCGTGGCTGGAACAGGCGGGCTGCTTGCGCCCGGAAACCCCGCTCGCCATTGGCCTGCTGGGCAACGCCGGCCTGCTTGAAACCCTGCGGGCCGCGCTGGCGCAGGTGCCCAACAGCCGCGTTCACGCACTGGACTTGAGCGCTCTGGCCCGACGCTACGGCTGCGCGAGTGGCGCGCCGTCCAGTCCGGAAGACGCGCTCTTCGCGGCCTGCCTGCTGCAGCGGCTGCCCGCCGAGCAGTACGCGACCGCCGCGGACCGCGCGGATTGGCGGGCGCGCCGTCGGCGGCGTTTGGGCCGGGATCTGCTTGCCGCCTGCTGTGTGGCGATGAGCCTCTGCAGCCTGGCCTTGACCCGGCTGGGTCTGCGCGCCGCGCAGGATGCGGCGGCGCTGGCGGCAGAAAACCAGTCACTGGCGGCGAGCTTGAAGGTCCAGCAGCAGGCCCTGCCGCCGCGCTTCATTGAGCCGGCTGCGGGCCTTGCGCTGCGTGAGTTTTGCCGCGATCTGGCGGCAGCGGCGCACCCGTTGCTACCGGCTCTGGACGAGCTGGCCGCGCCGCTCGCAGCGGCCCCCGCGCTGCGCTGGACGCAAATCGAATGGCCCGCGCAGGGCCAGGCGACGGGGCTGCTGTTGCACGGTGAGGTGCATCCGTTCGACGGCGACTACGGGGCGGCGCTCGCCGCCATCGAGCAACTGCTGGAGGGTTTGCGTCAGCGACCGGCAATCCGCGCGGCGGTGCTGCATCAGTCCCCGCTGCCCACCCCGGGCGCGGCGGCTCAGGTCATTCGCAGCGATGGCGCCAGCGCTCGCTTCACGCTGGGGCTCGCGTTGCGCGGCGCAGGCGATGCGTCAGGACATTAGGCGTCGTCTGGTGCCGACGCTGGCGGCCGCGACCGCGCTGCTGCTGTGCGCGCTGTGCGTCCATGCCGTGCAGTTCGCGCAGGCGATGCAAGCGCGCCGCGTCGACCAACTGGCGCTGCGCGGGCGCTTGCACGCGGCCGGGGCGACCCTCGACGAGGCGCAGTCCTTCATTCGTAACGCGCAGCCAGCGCTGGCGGCCTTGGCCGCTCAGGGCGTGATCGGCCTGCCGCCCCGCCTGCGTTTGCTCGCCAGCCTGCAGGCGCTGGCCATGTGGCCGGGACTGCTGGCGCTGGAGTGGGAACTGGGTCCCGCGGTGCCGCGCGAGATCCCGGCGGGTGCGCCCAAGCCGGCGTTCGAGGTGCTGGCCAGCAGCCTGGCGCTACGGCTCAGTCTGGCCGCGCCCGAGGCGCTGCCGCCGCTGTTGGCGTCTTTACGCGAGGCCGCCGGCGGCCTGTCGGTTGTGCGCAGTTGTCAGCTCGACCGGCGCGACGACGGGCAGGTCGACGCGCGCTGCGAACTTGTCTGGCTGAGCGTGCCGCTGCCCGGCGCTGGGGGCGCCACATGAGGCGGCGGCAGCGCGGGGTCGTGTTGTTGCTGCTGCTGGTGCTGGGACTGTGCGCGCTGGCGGCCTTGGGTCTGCCCTGGCTGGCGGGACTTGCCGCGCCGGCAGCGCCCGCGGCCGGCCACGATGCCGCGGCCCTGCGCAGCGCGCGGGATGCGCTGCTGGCCTACGCCGCTACCTATCCGGATCGGGCGGGCCTGGCCAGTCGTAGCGCTGGCCCCGGCCTGTTGCCCTGTCCAGATACGCGGCTCGATCGCAACGACGTGGCCGGTCAGGCGGATCCGCCCTGCGCGCTCTCCAGCGGGACCGAAACGGGTTTGCTGCCCTGGCGCACCCTGGACCTGCCGGCCTTGCGCGATGGGAGCGGCGCGCCGCTGTGGTACGCGCTGGCTAACGGCTATCGGAACAACCCGGCCGGGGTGGTGAACAGCGACACCGTCGCCGGCTTGCGGCTGGATAGCTGTCGACCGGAAAACCGGGCCATCGCGGCGCTGCTGATCGCGCCGGGCCCGGCGCTGCCCGGCCAGCAGCGCAACCCGCAGCTCGCGAGCGCGCGGTACACGCCGGCGCATTATCTGGAGGCCGCGAACGCTAGCCGCGGCGATGCCTGCTTTAGCAGCGCCCCTGGCGATGCCGCCAACGATACGGTGCTGGCCATCGACCGACAGACGCTGAACGGGGTTATCGAAACCCGCGTGCTGGCCGAACTGCAGCGGGCCCTGCGGCGCTATTACGCCGATCCGGATGGCAACGATCTGGCCGGCCGCGATCCGCGCTGTGTGGCTGCCGGGCTCGCCAGCGAGTGCGACAACGCCTGGCCCTGGCTGAGTCCCTGGACGCCGCCAAACACCGCCACCTACCTCGGTCAAGCGGGCGTGCGCAGCGGGCAAGTGCCACTGCGGCGGGTGGGGGTGGGGTTTCCTGCGGCGTTTAGCCTGCGCTGGCAGTTGCCGGCCGGGCTGCTCGCGTTCAGCGGCGCGACGCCGCCGGCCGAGTCCTGCCTGCGGGACAGCGCTGCCCTTTGCCTGCTGCAACCGGCCGGGTTTGGCGCGCCGGTCGAACTGCTGCGGCCGTCCGCCGCACCCGGCGGGCGCTGCCTTTGGCCCGGCGGGCCGGCGCTGCGCTGCGAGCAAACGCTGGAAGTGGCAGATCCGGGCGGCGCCGGCGGGCGGTTGCAGCGACTTGAAGTGCTGGAAATCCGTGGCCTGCCGCGCACCATCACACCGCCCGACGCGGTCCGCCCGCGTCGCGAATCGGTTTCCCTGCGCGCAGCGGTCCTGCCGGTCGGCGCCCGCCTCGCGCTGACGATGACCGACACCCTGCTCAATAGCGCGGGGCAGCGCGCGACCTTGGGCAGCGCTCAACTCACGCTGGAAGGCGGGGCGGCGGTGACAGCTTTCGAGCTTGCCGAGGTGCCGCTGGATTTGGAGGTCGACGACGACGGGGTGCTGGAGCCCGCGACCTGGCCGTCACCCGGCGAACTCCCGGCCTGGTTTACGGCGAACGGCTGGCAGGGCTTTGTGCGACTGGCTCACGCGCCGGCGGGGTGTACGCCCGATCTTGACTGCTTGCAGTTGACGCAGGGCGATCCCGAGCGCGTGCTGGCGCCCGCTGCGGTGGCGGTGCTGGCGGGGGCCGCGCTTGCCGGCCAGCAGCGCGGCAGCGGGGGGGCAGAGGCCTGGTTTGAAGGGCAGAACGCGCGGCCGGGGCTGCACTTCGAGGCGCGCCCGGCGGCAGCAGATTTTAACGACCGAGTGCTGCGTCTGGATGCCCATGACTAGCGCTGCCCGCGCCCCGGCCGGCTTCACCCTGCTCGAACTGGCCATCGTGCTGCTGGTGTTGGGTCTGGTGCTGGCCGGCGGGCTCACGCCCCTGGCGATGCAACTGGAGGCCCGAGACCGCGCCAACACCGACAGCCGGCTCTTGGCGGCCCGCGAGGCGCTGCTGGGGTTTGCCGGCAGTCACGGCCGCTTGCCCTGTCCGGATGCCGACGGCGACGGGCGTGCCGACCCGCCCTTTGACCCCGCGCGCAAGGGCAGTGCGAGCTGCCTGCGGACGACGGGGTTCCTGCCCTGGGCGGAACTGGGCATCGCCGGCCGCGACGCCTGGGGTCACCCGCTGGGCTATGTCGTGACCGCGCCACGCTTTACCTGGCCCGACAGCGATGGCCTGTGCAACGGCAACAGCAGCGACGAACTCGACCTTTGCGCGCAGGGCACGCTGGTGCTGCGGACACGGGGTGACGACCCGCAGACGCAGACGGTGCTGGAGGGCAAAGCCGAGCAGGTGATGGCCGACGGCGTGCCGGCGGTGGTGCTGTCCTACGGCCCCCAGGGCAACCCCGATTCGTCGATTGGCGGCGCGCAGCCTGCGCCAATCGGCGCCGATGAGCGCGATAACCAGGATGGTGATGCGCGCTTTGTGCTGCGCGGGCCGGCCCGCGGCGAGCCGACCTGTCTGGATGGCCCGGACGAGACCTTGCCCCTCTGCACCTTCGACGATCAGGGACTCTGGTTGCCGCTGGTGGTTTTGCAGGAGCGGCTGGTCGCGGCCCGCCGACTGCCCTAGGGCAGGCCTGAAAAGGACCTCATACCCACTCAAGCAAGGAGCTCACAGTGAACAAACCACATCAACTTCAACGCGGATTTACCTTGGTCGAAATTGCCATCGTGCTGGTGATTGTCGGCCTGCTTCTGGGCGGCGTGCTCAAGGGGCAGGAACTCATCACCAGCGCCAAGGTGCGCAATCTGGCCGACCAGATCACCAGCATCGGCGCGGCCTATCACGGATTTCTAGACCGTTATCGTCAGGTCCCGGGTGATTGGCCGGCCACGCCGGCAGCCCAGGCGATTCCCGGCGTGGCGAGCGGCGGTAACGGCAACGGCCGGCTGGACGCGGTGGGCGGCAGCGAATGGACCGAGCCGCTTGCCGTGTGGGAACAACTGGCCCGCAGCGGCTTTATGCAGGGGAACTATGTGGGCGGCAATATCGCCCCGCTGGCCACCCAAACCGATCGGGCGCCGCGTAACACGTTCAACGGCTTCATGCTGATGACCCGTTCCGACGACTATCTGGATGTCGGCACGCCGAGCGAGCGGCAACTGCTGGTGTTGGGCCGCGGGGTGCCGGTGAACGTGATGCGCGAACTGGATCTGAAACTGGACGACGGCCTGCCGCAAACCGGCGCCTTGCGTCAGTCGGTCAGCAGCGGAGCGGCACTGGGCGAGCTCGCGCAATCCGCAGCCGAGTGCGTCGACAGCAGCGTAACGCCGCCGGTCTGGAACATCGCGGGCAATGCCCAGGACTGTAATGGCGTGATGTTGTACTGAGTTGCGGGCGGTCGGGTCAGGTCAGTCTGGTCCGGCCGCCTCCCTAAAGTTGAATACCGGCTCGCCGCTATGCCGGAAGGAACGAAAAGGGACGCCGTATGATCGAACTTCCGCCTCAACTTGCTGCGCTGCTGCTGGATTCGGTGGCCGACGGGCTTGCGCTTGTCGACGAAACCGGCGCGGTCGCCTGGGCCAATGCCGCCTTCATCGCGCGGCTGGGCAGTAGCCGGGAGGCCTGTTGCGGCCAGCCCATCAGCGCACTCGATCCCACGGGCAAAGTCACCGAAGGTCTGGTGCTCAAAGACCTGTTGCCGGTCGGGATCGAGGCCCAGCTGGCGCGCTTGCCGGCCCAGGACAATCGGCTCGATACCTCTCAAATCGGACTCCTCTCGCGCAGCACCGCCTTGCAGCGGATGGATTTGGAGATCTCGCGGAGCCGACGCTACGGCAATCCGCTGTCCTGCATGCTCATCGCGTTGCCGGAAGGCGCCTCCACCGAACAATTGACCGTGCTGGCGAGGTTTCTGCGCGAGCAACTGCGCTGGGTCGACCTCACCGCACGCTGGGATGAACTGACGCTGCTGGTGCTTTTGCCGGAGACCGGCGCCGTGGCTGCCGGCGAACTGGGCCGCAAACTGGAAGAGCAGGCCCAGTCCGAACTTCCCACCGGCCGTTTCGAGTGGACCACCGGCACCTGGCAGCGGGGCGATGACGCACTGGGGCTGGTGGTACGGGCCCGTCGGAGCGAGGACGGGCTTGAAGCCCCGCTCAGGGCGCAGGCAGTTCGATAATTTCAAAATCGTGGGTAATGGACGCCGTTTTACCCAACATGATCGAGGCCGAGCAGTACTTCTCGGCCGACAGCTTGACGGCGCGTTCGACCTGCGCGGCCTTCAGGCCCTGACCGCTGACCACGAAGTGCACGTGAATGCGGGTGAACACCTTGGGGATTTCATCCGCGCGCTCGGCGCGGAGTTCCACCCGGCAATCGCTGACCGGCTGCCGCGCTTTTTGCAGGATCGACACGACGTCGAAGGCCGTGCAACCGCCCATGCCTACCAGCACCATTTCCATTGGACGCATGCCGATGTTTCGGCCGCCTGCGTCGGGCGGGCCATCCAGCACCACCGCATGACCGCTTTCGGCTTCGCCCACAAAGGACACGCCGTCGATCCATTTAACCGTTGCTTTCATCGCCAGTCCTCCTGCCCAAAGGGCGCCCACTTTACCTGCGGCAAGCCACGTGTGCGAAACTCGGGACAGAACAGTTACCGCGCGGCCTGAAGGCACGCGCTATCGAGGGAATACCATGGTTCCAGATCCCGTTCCGGCACCGCTTTCCAGTCAGCCACCCGCGGTCTCCGCCGCAATCACCAAATTCCTCGCACACTGCCAGCGCCGCAAGTTGGCGGCCAAGAGCATCATCATCCGGCAGGGCGACCCGTCACGTGAGCTTTTCTACGTGGTGAAAGGCTCGGTCAGCGTGCAGCTGGAAGAAGAGGACGGGCGGGAGCTGATTCTGGCCTACCTCAATCCGGGCGATTTCTTCGGCGAAATCGGCCTCTTTAACGAATCTGTCAACCGCAGTGCCATGGTGCGGGCGCGCACCGCCTGCGAAATCGCGCATATCGGCTACGACCGGCTGAAAGCCCATCCGGTGCTGTTTCCGGAACTCGTCTTCGCGATTGCCTGTCAGCTCGCCACCCGCCTGCGGCGGATGAACACCAAGGTCGGTGATCTTGCGTTCATGGACGTTTCGGGTCGTGTGGCGCGCGCCCTGCTTGATTTGAGTCGCGAGCCCGACGCCATGACCCATCCCGCCGGCATGCAGTTGCGCGTTACCCGGCAGGAGCTGGGCCGCATCGTCGGTTGTTCGCGGGAAATGGTGGGGCGGGTGCTGAAGACGCTGGAGGAACAGCATCTGATTTCGGTCGACGGCAAGACCATTGTGGTCTTCCGCACCTGAAGCCGGCGCCGCCCGGGTTTTATTTCTTGACACTGCACGGGGCCTGCCCGGACAATCCCGCGCCTCAATTTCACGGGCCGGTGAGCCC
>JALRCR010000078.1 GCA_023257255.1 Gammaproteobacteria bacterium
GTGTTGAAGCGCAGCAGATCCTGGGTCAGGCGCAAGGCGTTGAGGGCAGGCATGCGGTTATCCCTTGAAAGCGATGCGGCGAGTATGCGACGCGGCGGGCCTTCAAGGTCAATCAAAAAAATGCACCACGACTGTGCCGCACGGGCGCATTTGCGGGGCTTTTAGGCGTCTTTCTGGCCCGCTCATCCCGACCGGGTTTGCCTGCCGGCCGTGACGCGGCCTGCAGGTCAGCGCGCAGCCGAGGCTACGCCGGCGACGGCACAGCGCTTGCACCGTGCGGGCATGACAAACGCCATTGCAGAAACCCCGCTCACCATTGCCTGCCTGCAAATGGCCCCGGTGATTGGCGAGAAAACGCTGAACCTCAAGCGCTCGCTCGCGATGATTGAGCAAGCCGCCGACGCCGGCGCGCGCCTCATCGTGCTGCCGGAGCTGTGTAACACGGGTTATGTGTTCCAGACCCGCGAGGAAGCCTTCGCGCTGGCCGAGGCGGTGCCTGACGGCGAGTCGAGTCAGCTGTGGCTGCAGCTAGCACAAGACCGAAAACTGGTCATCGTGGCGGGCATCGCCGAGCGCGCTGGCAGCGTCCTATACAACTCGGCGGTCATTCTCGGGCCCGAGGGTTATCTGGGCAGCTTCCGCAAAGTGCATCTATGGGGCGATGAAAATCTGTTCTTCGAGCCAGGGGATCTCGGCTTTCCTGTTTTCCCCACCGCCTTCGGCCGCATCGGCGTGATGATTTGCTACGACCAGTGGTTTCCCGAGGCTTATCGCAGCTGCGCGCTGCGCGGCGCGGACATTGTCTGCATCCCCACCAACTGGGTACCCATTCCAGGTCAGGACCCCAAGCGCGAAGCCATGGCCAACATCATTGCGATGGCCGCCGCGCACACCAACTCGATGTTTGTCGCGGCCGCCGACCGCGTCGGCACCGAACGCGGCCAGCCCTTCATTGGCCAAAGCCTCATCTGCAGCTACACCGGCTGGCCGGTGGGCGGCCCGGCGAGTTCAGACGCAGAAGAAATCGTGTTGGCGACGGTGAATGTGTCGGACGCGCGCCGCAAACGGCGTTGGAACGATCACAACCAGGTGCTGCGCGACCGCCGCCCCGCGCAATACGACGAAGCCCTGTAAAGAGAAAGCCCCAACGTGAGCATCATCAGCCTGCCGCCCCCGTCCACCTTCATCGGCGCGCCCTTCATGGAGGCGCGCGCGGATCTGCTTCGCGCGGCCGGCGTGAAGGCAGCGCTGCTCGGCATGCCCTATGACATGGGCGGCATTTGGCGCACCGGCGCCGCCGACGGTCCGCGCGGACTGCGCGACGCCTCGCGCCAATACGGCCCCTATTTTTTTGACGACGATGTGGATCTCTTCGAGGCCTTCAAGCTCGTTGACTGCGGCAACGCGCCGATGGTGCCGGCAAATCCCGCGAAGTGCCGCGCGGCGATGAAACAAGGCGCCGCCGAGATCATCCGGTCCGGGGCGACCGGTATTTTCATCGGCGGCGACCATTCCATTCCAGCCTCGATCGGCGAGGCGCTCTCGGAAGCCACGCCCGGCAACATCGGCTACATCGTGTTCGACGCCAATATGGACGCCGAAGAAGAAGTCGACGGCGAGCGTTTTTCCAACTGGTCCGAGGCCTGCCGACTGGCCGAACTGCCCAACCTCGATCCGCGCAATATGGTGATGATCGGGATCCGCGGCTCGCTCAACACGCGGCGCCAGTTTGAATACGTGAAGTCGAAAGGCATCACCATTTTCGCGATGCGCGACATCATCGAACTCGGCATTGTGGAAGTGATGAACCGCGCGCTCGGCATTGCCGGGCGAGGCACCCGCGCGCTGTATGTGAGCTTCGACACCGACGGTGTGGATGCGGCCTACGCGCCCGGCACCAGCGGGCCGGAACCCGGTGGACTGACCTCGCGAGAGATCATCACCGCCGCCCGGATGCTTGGCCGCCATGGGGTCAGCATTTTCGACATCGTGGAGCTGTGCCCGGCCTATGACCCTTCGGGGATCACGGCGCGGCTGGCCTGCTACCTGATTTTCAATCTGCTGGGCGCGGCCTACTCGGCCCGCGGCGCCTGAGGGCCAGGCTAGCGTCCTCCCCTTGGCCTGATCTCCGGGCCCACGTCACCCCACCCTGAACTGTCGCAATCTGCGACGGATTCCGCGGCTTTGCGTTTCCCGCAGCCATTTGCGCCGGGCTTGATCCTGCCTACTTGCCTATTTCCACAATTTTTTTATTGTTAAAACGCAAGACGAACAGACGCCCGCATCGAGGCGGCGATCTGCGGGGCCTTCGGGCGCCGCGCCACATCAAAACGTTTGAGGAGGTCGCTTATGGCTGACACAGCCCAAATCCCCCACTACGACGCCATCATCATCGGCGCTGGCATCTCCGGCATGTTCCAGCTCATCCGCCTGCGCGAACTGGGCATGAAGGTACGCGTATTCGAGGCCGGCACCGGGGTTGGCGGCACCTGGTACTGGAACCGCTACCCCGGCGCGCGTTTTGATTCCGAATCCTGGAGCTACGGCTATTCATTTTCACCGGAACTACTGCAGGAATGGGACTGGAGCGAACACTTCGCGGCTCAGCCCGAAACGCTGCGCTACCTTAACTTTGTGGCCGACAAGTTCGATCTGCGGCGGGACATCCAGTTCCAGAGCCGGGTGAAATCGCTGATCCGCGACGAACCGGCGAACGACTGGGAAGTGACGCTGGAGTCGGGCGAGCAAGCCCGCGCACCGATCCTCATCACCGCCGTGGGGCCGCTGTCGGCGCCGCAGATGCCGAACATCCCGGGCATTAAAGACTTCAAGGGCGAGAGCTACCACACCGGGGTCTGGCCGCATCACGCGGTGGATTTTGCCGGCAAGCGCGTCGCGGTCATCGGCACCGGCGCGACCGGCGTGCAGGTCATCCAGGAAGTGGCGAAAACCGCTGGCCAGCTCTATGTGTTCCAGCGCACGCCCAACTGGTGCGCGCCGCTGAAGAACAGCGCCATCGATGCCCCCACCCAAACCAGACTGAAAGCCGACATGCCGGCCATCCTCAAGCAATGTCTGGAACATTTCTCCGGCTTCATCCACGACTCGGATCCCCGCGGCACCTTTGAAGTCAGCGCCGACGAGCGCGAAGCATTCTGGGAAAAGCTTTACGACGAACCCGGCTTTGGCATCTGGCTGGGGAATTTCCGCGACTCGCTGGCCGACGAAAAAGCGAACGACGCGCTGTCTGCCTTCGTCGCCGGTAAAATTCGTCAGCGCGTGAAAGATCCCGTGCTGGCGGAAAAGCTGATCCCCATCGATCACGGGTTCGGCACCCGGCGCGTGCCGATGGAAACCCGCTACTACGAGGTCTACAACCAGCCCAACGTGCAGCTAATCGATGCCCGCGACGCGCCGATTGAATGCATCACCGCAGCCGGCATAAAAACCAGCGGCGGGGAATTTCCCTTGGACATCATCGTCTACGCCACCGGCTTCGACGCGGTGACTGGCGCCCTCGACCGCATTGAGGTACGCGGCGACCACGGCCAGTTGCTGAAGCAGCAGTGGGCGAACGGGCCGAAAACCTTTCTAGGCCTGCAGGCGGAAGGCTTCACCAATCTCTTCACGCTGGTCGGCCCGCACAACGCAGCGACCTTCTGCAACATCCCGCGCTGTATTGAGGTGAACGTGGAGTTTGTCACCGCGCTCATCAAGCACATGCGCGAGCGCGGCTACACCCGCTGCGGTCCCAGTGAGGAGGCGGTTGAGGCTTGGACCCAGCACGTACTGGAGGGATCGAAGAAACTGCTGCTGACCAAAGTGCGTTCGTGGTTCATGGGCATGAACACCAACATCGAAGGCAAGCAGGTGCCGAAGTTTCTGCTCTATGCCGGCGGCCTGCCGCAATACCGCGCGCGTTGCGCGGAGGTGGCGCAGCACGACTATGAAGGCATGCTGATGTCCTGAAGCACGCGCTGCCGCGGCGCGCGCCAGCGCGCTGCGGCAGACGGACGGTCTTGACGTCCACATCACACGGCCCCGAACCGTCAAGCCGCCTGCCACGCCAGATCAAAGCCGTTTTTCGCGCTGCTTAAATAGGCATCAAATAGCCGGTTTAAGATTTCTCTCATAGATTCCAAATTGGATTCAATTGCGCTCAGGAAAAACTCTTTCTTGACCAAGAATCTCGCCCGCACTGTCAGACCAACGCCATAGTCCCCGGACACAGATACGCACCGGGCTGCCTGTTTTGGTCTCCGGATTCTCTGATAACCGCCTTGTCGGCGCCCCACTTTTATGGATTCAACACCATGGCTAAAACCTACGGCACCCGCAGCAACGCCCCCCCCCCCTGACCGGCACGCAAGCGAACGACATCCTGTTCGGGCGGCAGGGCGACGACCTGTTGCTGGGCCTGCTGGGCAGGGACCTGCTCTACGGCGAAGAGGGCAATGACACGCTGGACGGCGGTCAAGGTGTCGACACCCTACTGGGCGGACAAGGGGACGACCGCTACGTCGTCGACCAAACCGGCGATGTGGTGCTGGAAGCGGCCAACGAAGGCCAGGACACCGTGCGTGCCAGCATCAACTACAGCTTGCCCGATGCGGTAGAGAACCTTGAACTGGCCGGCTCCTCCGCGCGGCGCGCCACCGGCAACGCGCTGGCCAACACGCTTACCGGCAATGCCCAGAACAATACGCTGCAGGGTGCTGCCGGCGCCGACACCCTCTACGGCGGCGCGGGCAACGACAGCTATTACGTCGAACGGCAGTCAGATCTGGTGATTGAAACCAGCGCCGGCGGCGGCATCGACACCGTGTATTTGACCGCGCTTGCCTACACGCTGCCGGCTTATGTCGAAAAAGGCCGCATTCTGTCCGAGTCAACGGCAGGCCTGACCGGCAACAGCCTCAACAATGTGCTGCTGGCCGGTGACGGCAATAATCGCCTCGACGGCGCCGGCGGCACCGACACCGCCGACTACCGCTACGCGAACGCAGGCGTACGGCTAAGTCTGGCCGTCACTGGCGCTCAGACCTCTGGCGGGTCCGGTTCCGATACCTTGCTGCACATCGAGAATCTCTCTGGCTCGGCCTTCAACGACCGACTGAGCGGCAATGCCGGCGCCAACGTGCTGACCGGCGGCGACGGCGCGGACACGCTGCTGGGCGCCGATGGCGCCGACCGCCTTAACGGCGGTGAGGGCGCTGACATGCTGGCCGGCGGCAGCGGCCGCGACCGCCTGCAGGGCGACGCCGGTGACGACACCCTCGATGGCGGGAGCGGCGCCGACACGATGATTGGCGGCGCGGATGACGACGTCTACTACGTGGATGACGCCGGCGACACCCTCACGGAACTCTCCGGCGGCGGCACCGATACGGTCTACAGCACGCTCGCCAGCTACACGCTGGAAAACGAGATGGAAAACGGGCTGGTGAGCAGCGGCGGCACGGCCACACTCATCGGCAATGCGCTGAACAACTGGCTCAGCGTGGGTACTGGCGCAGCCTCGCTGGATGGCGCCAATGGCGACGACACGCTGGACGGTGGAACAGGCGCCGACACGCTGGACGGCGGCAACGGCGCCGACACCATGACCGGCGGCGCTGGTGACGATGTGTACTACCTCGACGACGCCGGCGACCTCATCACGGAACTCACCGGCGGCGGCACCGATACTGTCTACAGCGCGCGCAGCAGCTACACCCTGGGCAGCGAAATCGAAAACGGCGTCGTAGCCAGCAGCACCACCGCAGATATCACCGGCAACGCGCTCGACAACGTGCTGCGCTCGGGCGCGGGCGACAACGTGCTGGACGGCGATGCCGGCAGCGACACCGCCAGCTACGAGACGGCCAGCGCCGGCGTCACGGTTGCGCTGGCCGGCGAAGTGGCGCTGCGCTATTTGTTTAACGATGCGGCCGCCACGTCCTACAGCAACCCCGGCGCCGATGCCGCCTTCGCGCTGCCCGCCGAACTTGGCAACGCCGCCTGGACTGCGCGCGACGGCGGGCTCAACGGCAGTGGTCTGGTCGGACAGGGCGCCGCCGGCAAAGCGGTCGCGGCCACTGGCTGGAACGACGGCGACGGCAATGCGTTTCAGTTCACCCTGACGGTTGCCTCTGGCTATCAGCTGGATCTCAGCGAAATCAGTTTCTGGGAGCAGGGTTCCAACGGGGGACAGGGCAATGGTCCCGCGTCCTGGGCGCTGACTCTCAATGGCGTAAGCCTCGACAGCGGCAGCGCCACGCGGGGCACGCCGGGCGGCACGCACAGCATTAGCGATACAGCGCTCGCGGCGCTGTCGGCCAACACGCAGGGGCTGACCGGCACGCTGCAGTTCAGCCTTGGCGCCACCGGCTCTGCGTTGGCCGGGTCGACCTGGCGCGTCGACAATTTCACCCTGTCCGGCAGCCTGTCGGCCGTCGCGCCGTTGGCCCAGAACACTGTCGGCGCGGGCAACGACCAGTTGCTGAACATCGAGCATCTGACGGGCTCTGATTTTGCCGACAGCCTGACCGGGGACGTCAGTGCCAACGTGCTGAGCGGGCTGGACGGCGACGATGTGTTGAAAGGCCTGGGCGGTGCCGACACCCTGTTGGGCAGCAACGGCATCGATACGCTGGACGGTGGCGCTGGCGTCGACTCGCTGACCGGCGGGGACGGCGCCGACACGTTCCGGTTCTCGGCGCTGCAGCTCGGTAGCACGGCCGCGGATGTCATCACCGATTTTGAGAGCAGCGGTGGCGATCGCCTGGCCCTCGATAACGGCTGGTTCACCGCGCTCGCCGACGGCGCGCTGGGCGGCAGCGCCTTTGAGAGCGTGAGCAGCGGCGGTGCCACCGCCTCCAGCACCCGCATTGTCTACGACACCGCGCTTGGCAAGCTCTACTACGACGCCGACGGTTCTGGCACCGGCTACGCGGCGGTGTGGTTTGCCACCCTCACCGGCGCGCCCACGCTGACCACCACCGACTTCCTGGTGGTCTGAAGCGTCGGCGACCCTCCAGCCCCCTTGGAACTGCGTGGGGCTTAGCGGGGCAGCGCGCCATTCATCCGCAACAGAATGCCCAACTGCTCGCGGCCGGTCGGATCGCGAGGACTGGCCGAGACCGCCAGCACCTGGTGGTCACGCGCGAACGCCACGACCTGCGCGGCGGTGTCGGTCGCGGGCAGCATGATCGGGATGAGGTAGTAGTAAGGACACACCGGCGCGGCACCGGCGGCGTCACGCAGCGAATGCCAGGGCGGTAACACGGCCCAGCGTTTGGTGTAGAGCTGAATGAGGATCGGAAACTCGCTTAGCACGCAGGCGGTCGGGGGCACCTCGCGGGCGAGGGTTTGCATGTCCTCGATGAACTGCCGTCGCGAGGCGGCGACCGACACGGCCGACTGCGCATCCGGATCCTTCAGCATGATTTCGGTAAAGCGGAAAGACTCGAGCGCGGGCGGCAAGGGCCGGACCAGCCGCTGGGCGGCCGTGTGTAAGGCAGGCAGGCCCATCAGCACGACCAGCAGCAGACCATAGGCGGGTAATAGCCGCTGCGGCGCTGCCAGCCGCAATCGCCCCATGAGCACGATAAGCCCCACCCCGCCCAGCCCCAGCAGCACCGGCAGCAGCGGATACAGAAAGCGCAGATGCTGATCGGGAAACGGCCAGAGGGTGATCAGGCCGAGGTAGGCCAGCGCGTACCAGGCCTCCAGCGCGCCCTGACGCAGACGCCGCGCCAGCCCGCCCAGCATCAAGACAAGCAGGACGCCGGCCAGCAGCCCATTAACCGGCGTATCCGGCGTGAAGCTCAAGCCCTGCAACCAGGCCTGCCACAGCGCGGCTATCTGTCGCACTAACAAGGCCGGTACGTCGGCCACGCCCAGCGTCTGCCACAAGTGCCCCTGATAGCTGTGGCCGGAGGTGCTCAGCCAGGCGTTGGCCGCACGTTCCAGCGCAAAAGGCGCGGTCGCAAGCGCCACCGCCCACCACCGCCGCGGCGTGGACTGGCGCAACGCGTACAGCGCAAAGGCCAGCACCAGCGCCACGCCCGCGCTGCGGCTCAAGGCCGCCAGCGTGACGAAGAAGGCGGCCAGCAGCAGCGAACTGTCTCTGGCCTTGGCACGGACCTTGGCATCGGCGGCGGCCGCGAGGGCACACAAGCTGAAGGCGATATAGGCGTGCTCGCTCCATAAGGTCTGGAAATGCAGCAGCACGGCGGGCGAGGCGAGAAATCCAAGCATCAGCAAACAGGCCGCCACAGCGGTGGGGGTTCGCGGCAGCATCCACTGCGGCGCGGGCCTGGTGCGGGCATCAGGCGCAAGCGGCCCTGACTCGTCGGACCACAGCAATGGCAGCCAGTACAGCAGCGCCAGCATGCCCAGCACGATGAGCCCGGCGGAGGCGAGCTTGGCGGCCCCGATCTGCGCGCTGCCGCCGCCGGCCCACGCCAGCAGCAAGGGGTAGAGTGGCGGATAGTTGCGCTGTGCGATCAGGGCCTGCAGCACGGGGGAGCGATCGGGCGCGTAGGGCGAATAACGGTCGGCCATCAGCAAATAGAAGCCGTCATCCCAATGAAAGCCCGCATACAGCGTTTGGTAGGAGCAGACCGCCAGCGCGAGGAAAGCCACGCAGGCCATGGCGCTCAGCACCAGACTGAGCGGAAGCCACACCGTTTTCTCATCACGCATCTCAGAACGCCTCTGCCGCTCGCGGCGTGCTGCCATCAGGCCCGTCGTTGGTTGTCGCCCACCGCTGGGCCGCATGGCGGTCGGGCGCTTCGCGCCTCAGTATGGCAGCGCCGGCCGCGATGCGGGCCGGCGCCCGGTTCTGCTGCTGGCTGAAGCCGGCTAAGCTCAGGCGGCCATGTCGATGCATCTACTCGTGCGCTGGTTTCTGCGCGGCAGCCTGCTGCTCATGCTGGCCGGCTGGTGGCAACTCGACGCGCTGCCCGAGCCGGCGCGGCTGGCGCCGGCCATCCGCCAGCAGCCGGTGCAGGAAAGCCTCATCGCCCCGCCCTTCGAACTCAGCGCTGGCGATATTCGTTATCGCCTGAGCCCACGCTATCGCTATCAGTTGAACGCGGTCGTGGTCAGCCTGCGTCACGCCGACGCCTGGTGGGACAGCGCGCATGAACAATGGAACGACCACATCAACCCCCTCGACCTCTGCGTGGTCTGGGGCGGCAGCGCGACCAGCGGCGCTTACCGGCAGGTGTCGTTCAGCAACACGCAGTTCGAGTGTCATTGGCGCTGGCGCGGCGAGTTGCCCTTCGACAACGCCGAGGCCGCCAACACGCACCTCGTCACCGCCGACCCCGCCATGGGAAAACGGCTCAAGGCCCTCCGCGTAGGCGACCAGATTAGCCTGACGGGGATGCTGGCCGACTACAGCACCATGAAGGACGGCCAAGTGCTCGGCACGCGGGTTTCCAGCGCTATCCGCACCGACAGCGGCCCCGGCGCCTGCGAAGTTTTTTACGTCGAACACGCGCAACTATTAAGCCGGCCCAACCGGCGCGGCCTGCGCCTGCTGCAGACCGGGGCGCTGCTGTTGCTCGGCAGCGTGGTGGCCTGGCTGGCGTTGCCACCGCGGTTCAATGTCTAGGCGGCCACAACGCAAACCTACGCCTGATGATTTAGGGTCAGAGTAAAAATCAGGCATGTTCCTTCGAGTTTTTACGCTGACCCCAAACTTTCCGGACTACCCCCAGATCAAAATCGCCGTGCTTGACCTTGGGGTCAGCGTAAAAATTTCGAGGAAGCACTTGAGGCCAGCGTAAGTTCGAATAATTTTTACTCTGACCCCAAATATCCTGGCATCAGCGCCCGTCCATCAGGGCCAGTATCAGCTCGCGAAACCACTGAAAGGCCGGATGGGCGCCAAGCTGGCGATGCCAGACCAGCCGGATGTGCGAAAAAATGGACGAGCTCTGGACCGGCGATGGGCGGAGCTTCAAGCCGTAGAGCGCAGCGTCCCGCTCGGCGATACGGCTGGGCAGCGTCACGATCAAATCCGTCTCGGCGATGATCGCGGGCACCACGCTGAAATGGTTAACGGTCAGCGCGATTCGCCGCCGGAGGCCGGAGGCCGCCAGCGCTTCATCGACAAAGCCTACCGGGTCGCCGCGCGGGGTGATCAGCAGATGCTTGGCGGCGGCATAGCGTTTGAGATCCAGCTTGCCGCGCGCGAGCGGGTGCCCGGCGTTCATCATGCAGGAGTATTGGAAGTCGTCGATGACTTCCACCGCCAGACGCGGCGGCAGTTCCCGGAAGCTGCCAAGGGCGAAATCAATCAGGCTGGAATCGAGGAGCTCGACCATCTGCTGGTTGGGCGGGATAACGCGGATGTTGATCCCGGGCGCCTCTTTGGCCAGCCGCTGCATGAGTCGCGGAAGCAGCGTGCTGGCGAGATAGTCGTTGGTCTGCAGGGTGAAGGTTCGCGTGGAAGTGCCGGGGTCGAAGTCCTGACGCTCCAGCGAGGTTTCGATGGCCACCAGCGCGGCCCTAATCTGCGGCGCCAGCTCCAGCGCGCGGGGCGTCGGAATCATCCCTTCCGGTCGACGGATGAACAGGTCGTCCTTCAGGAAATGGCGCAGCCGCGACAGGGCGTTGCTCAGTGCGGGCTGCGACAGCGCCACACGCTGCGCCGCGCGCGTGACGTTCCGCTCCTCGATCAGGGCGTCGAAGATGACGAGCAGGTTGAGGTCGATGCGTCGTAGATTCATTTGGTGAATATACGTAGTCCTCAATATCCATTTCAAAGCTTTTCTTTCGAGGGCCAGACTCCTCCCCACATCGCCGGCGCATCCTGCGCCAGCGCATTAATCAGGAAGGAAAGTCATGAGCAACCTCAATCACCCGGGACGCGCGGCGCTCGCTGAGGGCGGTCCTGTGCGGACCCTTGAAACCGAACGCCTCGGCACCCTTTCGCAAGCGCTGGCGGCAGCGTCGCCTTTGCAGCCCGGCGGCTCGCCTGCGCGGCCGGCGGTGCAGGAAATGGTCTTTGCGCTGGTCAGCTTCTGCGCAGCTATCGGCATGTGGGCCGGGCTGGTCTATGTGTTGGCCAGCCGCCTGCAGCCGCCGACGCTGTTCTGAGCGTTGGCACTTAACCGCTAGCGTCGGTGCCGCGCGGCGTGCGCCGCAGGCATCTCGCCTGAATCTTCCCCACTTCGCCCGGTACGCTCTCCGGGCTTCTTTTTATGGGCCCGTGGCACCGGGATCTAGCGTGCGGCAAGCAGCGTAAAGTCGCCGACATAGCCGCGTAATTTTTGCAGGAGCTGCGTGCGCTGGTCATGCGACGCCTGATTGATCATGACCACGCTGATGCTGTCGGCGTGCCGGCTAGCCTCATCAATACGCGCCTGGCGGGCGGGATCCGGGCTTTGCCAAACGCCCGCGAGATAGTCCTCGAACCAGCGGCTCGCCGCCGCTGGCGAGGGGCGTTCCTGCTCGATGCGACGGAGCAGCGTCAGCAGCGTCTGGACGCGGAGTTCCCGCTCCTGCAGCCACAGTCGCTCGTAGGCGGGCATTTGGCCGGCGAGGCGCTGCAAGGCCTGGCGCTGTGCGTCCGACACCTCACCGAAGAAAAATTCGGTGCGGTTCAGCCAGCGTTCGATCCGGCCCTCGATCTGCCGCCGGGAATCTGGTGGCAGATATTCCTCGTGGAGTTCCTCAGTCCGCTCGGCCAGCCGCCGTTCAAGGCGATCAATCTGTGATGCCCGCAAGCTCAACGCGAGCGCAGACAGCGGCGGCGCCAACTGCGGCACCAGCGCAAGCCACGCACCGTGCACGCGCTCGCGCCAGTCCTCAAAAACTGACGCGTCGACCGTCGGCGCAGCTTCCAGCCGCCGCGCGGTCTGCTCGAGATATGCCGCGTAGCCGGGCAGTTCCGCACGCCGGTGCCAGTCCAGCAGCGCGTCGAGGTGCTGCCGAGTCTCCTGCGCCTGCTCGCGGTCCAGCGCCAGATAGCGTTCGAGTTGCCAGAGCGTGAGCGCGGGTATCCAGTCGTAGCCCACGCGCGCCGTCGAGCACGCCACCATCAGCACAGCACAGACGCCCAGTGCGAGCCTCTGCGACAGCCCCCTGCTTGCTCGCCTCACGTGCATCGGTTGCCCTCGCTCAAGCCCGCGCCGCGACGGACGCCGCGCGCTTTCTAGATACGCTCCGCGCAGGGGATCGCGTTGATAACGTCACAGTCTTAGCTCGACTCATTTTGGGGTCAGAGTAAAATTGCGGGCGCGGCGTGATTTGCGAGCGGCCAACTTTTTAATTTTTACTCTGACCCCGAACTTACTGACCCCGCATTTTGGGGTCAGAGTAAAAATTCAAGGTGCGGCGTTACTTGAGGGCGGCAGACTTTTTAATTTTTACTCTGACCCCAAACTTTGAATAATTTTTACTCTGACCCTAAATGTGTTGAGACGCTCAAATGGTGCCGGATGAGGGATTCGAACCCCCGACCTTCGGTTTACAAAACCGCTGCACTACCACTGTGCTAATCCGGCGAGAGATGTCTGGCGGGGCCGGCAGTATACGGAAGCACCTGCGGCGGAATAAGGGGCTTACGGACGGCAGTTCACCGTCTTGACCGCCGCGCCACCGAGTTCGGCGGCGGGCAGACGGGCGGGATCTTCATAGCCGGCGGCGAGTTCAGCCTCTACAAAGCGCTGGCCGCTCACATCGCGCCGGGGAACCACAATCGGGCGATAGCCCTGCTTTTCGATTTCGGCGAGCCGCCGGTTCACGTTTTCCTGCGAGCTGAACACGCCCAGCGAAATGGCGTGGGTCATGCCTTCGCGCCGCACGGGCAGCACATCGCGCACGCCCTGACGGGCCAGATCGCGCAGATTTTGCTCGCGCTCGCTGGCCGAGCGAGGCTCCAGATAAATGCCGAACAGCGGCCGACCGGCAGCGCCGTCGTGGCGAATCTCAAGTCGGCTGCTGCGCGGTCGCAGCCAGCGGCTTGCGCGGAGCGCCTCGGCGTCTTTGGGGAACGGCCCAATCCGCACGCAGACGCCAGACGGCACCTTGGCGGCAAGCGCAGGGGTAGACGGGACCTCTGCAGGGGAAGGAGCGGGCGCGCTATCCGCCGCAGGCAGGGCGGCGGTATCGGTGGCCGTGGTCGCGGGCGCCGACGCGGCATCGGTCGGTGTGGCCGTCTGGATGGGCGCGGTGTCGGCGGCCGGTGGCGCGATTACCGCGGTGTCAACGCTGGCAATGGAGGTTGGCGACGGTAGGACGGCAACCGCACTGGCTTCCTCGACGGCAACGGCGGCGGGCTCGCCCGCGCCCGGACTTGGCGTGGCCGCCGGCGCGTTCTCCGCCGCCACGGCAGGCGCAATGCTGGCACTCGGCGTATCGGGCACCTGCTCGGGCGCTACGGGCAGTGCGGCCACCGACACAGCCTCCCGCAGGGGCGGCAGTTCGGGCAATTCGCGCAGCAGCGCCAGGCTCGGCGTGGACGCGGGCGGCGGCGGTGGGGTCCGCTGGCGCGCCGCAAGGTCGTCTTCCAGCTGGGCGTTGAAGCGCCAGACAAAAAACAGCACGTTCGCGATCAGGAGCAGGACGGCCAGCGCTCTCATCAGCAGTGTTCTCCATACAAGGCCAAGCCCTGCAGCACCAGTTCAGGCTTAAGCTTCAGCGGCAAGCTCGACAGCTCGCACAGCACCGGGCCTTCACCGCCCGTCACCCACCACGCCGGACTTTCCCCCAGTTCACGCTCGGCGCGCTCGGCGAATTGTCGCAGCAAACCTGCCACCGCCTCGCGACAGCCCAGCGAGATGGCGGCCACGGTGTTGGTGGCGATGCTCGTCACCGGCTGCACGGCATCAATCCGCAGCTGCGCGGTGCGCTCGGTCAGGCTGCGCGCCATCAGGGTAAGCCCGGGGGCGATAAGGCCGCCGCGATGTTCACCGTATTTATCCACCACATCGATG
>JALRCR010000079.1 GCA_023257255.1 Gammaproteobacteria bacterium
GCCATCGAGCGCTATCACCACGAGTGCCGGCGCCTGTTCGAGGTGCTGGAGCGCCAGCTGAGCGGCCGCGACTACCTGTGCGACGAGTACAGCATTGCCGACATCGCCAACTGGTGCTGGGTGCGCATTCACCGCTGGAGCGGGGTGAGCATCGAGGGGCTCAGCGCCCTGCCCGCATGGATCGACCGCCTCGCGGCGCGGCCGGCCTGTCAGCGCGGCATCGCCATTCCGCAGCCGATGCCGATGGATGATTCGACGGTCAACCTCGGCCAGCAGCTGGTGCAGCGCTGAAGCTTGCGCTGGCTCAGCCAGCGTTCAGCAAATTCCCGTTAAAAAGCACGGGCCCCGCCGCCCCTGCGGGCGGTGGTTGGCGTCATGCGGCGAGCAGTCATATTTGCCCCTGACCATGGTCCCAGCGCTTAACACGGAGTATCTGCATGTCGACCCCTGCCCCGGTCGTGGTTTCGTTCAATAACCCGCCTGCGTTCATCACCCTGCAAGCCCACATGCTGGCGGAAGAGCGGCGCTATCCCGGCACCTCTGGGCATTTGTCGTGGATTGTGTCGGCGCTGGCGATTGCGGCCAAAACCATCGCCGCCAAGCTTAAAAATGCGGGCATTGAAGACGTGCTGGGCGATTTCGGCAGCCAGAACGTGCAGGGCGAGCGCCAGCAGAAGCTGGACGTTATCGCCAACCACCTGCTGATTCAGCTCCTCGGCCAGCGCGAAGGCGTGGCGGTGATTGGCTCGGAAGAAAACGACGAACTCCTGATGGTGGAAGCCGAGGCCGGCGGCGGGCAGCGCTTCGCCGTGCTGTTCGATCCGCTGGACGGCTCGGCCAATCTGGACGTGGGCGGTAACGTCGGCACCATCTTTTCGATTTTCGAAGTGCCGCCCGGCGGCGAGCAGCTGCTGCAGCCAGGTCGCCGCCAGGTCGCCGCGGGCTATGTGCTGTACGGTTCCTCGACCATCTTTGTACTGACCGCCGGTCACGGCGTGCATCTCTTTGTGCTCGATACGGCGGTCGGTGCCTTCATCCGCGTGCAGCGCGACCTGCGGATTCCGGCGGTGGGCCAGATTTATGCCGTGAACGAGGCGAATCTGGCCAGTTTCCCGGCCGGCTATCAGCACTATCTGGCGCAGTGTCGGGAGACCGGGTTTACCAGCCGCTACGCTGGCGCGATGGTGGCCGACGTGCATCGGGTGCTGTTGAAGGGCGGTATTTTTCTGTACCCGCCGACGGCCAAGGCGCCGACCGGCAAGCTGCGCCTGATGTACGAGGCGAACCCGATGGCGATGATTATCGAGCAGGCCGGCGGCCTGGCCAGCACCGGCGGTGGTTCGATCCTGGACGTTTGCCCCGAACACCTGCACCAGCGCGTGCCGGTGGCGCTGGGCAGCCCGGAAAACGTGACGGCCCTGCTGGCCGAACTCGTCCGGCAGGCATAAAAAAAGCGGCCGCGAGGGCCGCCTTTTTCCGGTTCAAATCCCGCCGGGGCGGGACCGGAACCGCCCGGGACCACTTACAGGGCGATTTGGAACCGCGCGCCAATGACCAGCGCGTCGTCCAGCGCCGGGTCGGTGCCCGGGTCGAAGAAGTACTGCAGATCCGGCTGCACCAGCAGCCACGGCGTCACCGCTACCGCGTAGGTCACTTCGAGCAGGGTTTCGCCGTCGGTGAAGGTGCCGGCGTTGGCGTTCAGGAAGTCGTCGCCGTTTCTGGCGTGCGCCACCGCCACGCCGAACACATCCGCCGCGCGGCACGCGCAGGGGCCGGTCCAGTTGAAGCCGCCGCCGGCGTAGAGGTCGGTCTGGTTGCGGTCTTCCTCCGCGAAGCCCAACTGGCCAAACACGCCAAGACCCCGACCATCCTCCAGGCGCCACAGGTCGACTTCACCCACGGTGTAGAACCCGTGGTTGTCGCCGCGCAGGCCGGAGATCATGTTGTCGAACTCGGTCTGGTGCCAGCCGCCGAAAGCCAGCTTGAAATAGCGCCCGTTGCCGCCGGTGATGCCGACTTCGCCGATGGTCAGCACGCCGTCGCCGTCGTTGAACTCAACGTTGGTGCCGTAGGGGTCGTTCGGGTCGCCGGGCACGCCGTCATAGACCGCACCCATGACGTAGGTGTTGTCGGTCGGGCTGAACTTGACCCGCGCGGCCATCGCGGTGGTGGGGAAAATGGAGGGGCCAATCTGCGCAACTTCCTGCCCGTTGCCGAAGGAGCTGTTCAGAAACACGCCGCTCAGGTCGGTGACGTAGAACTCGCTGTTCAGATCGTGCAGGCCGAGCAGAATGCTCAGTTTCTCGCCGAAAAACTTGTGTTCGTACCAGGCTTCGTACAGCTTGACGGTGTCCGGCGCCTCGATGTTGCTGGCCACCTGCAGGGCGCCCACATGCGTGTTGGTGTCGCCACCGGTGGTGCCCAGCAGATAGACGCGCAGCGTGCCGTTGTTCCACCAGCCGGCGGCGGCGGTGTCGATGTTCACCGCCAGATCAAACGTAGTGGGGGTTTCAACGCCGTCGTCGATGCCGCCTGAGACATTGGCCAGCACGTCGGTGGTCGCGACGATTTCAAACTCAACGCCTTTCTCGGCCAGCGCCGAACGCTGACCACCCCAGTTACCCAGCAACCAGGGTTGGTCGTCTTCGGCCAACGCGGTGGCGGTGGTGCCCAGCAGGGCAAGAGCAAGGCTTAACGGCTTGATCATGAGTACTCCTTGATCGCAAACGGAAACAAACGTAAACCTGCCGCTGTAACGGCAACGGCTCTGCCTTACTTTAGTGCGAAAGCACCAATCTCGGGCCTGCCGGCCCCGCCGCCTGAGGGCCCTGCCGGATCCGGCCGAGGCGGGCGAGGCCCGCGAGAATAGCGTGCAGCGCGCCCGCGGGCGCCTTCGCGGTCCTCCCGAAGTCCGTTAGGATGCAGGCCCGTTCCCGCAGACCGGAGTGCCCCGCGCATGAAGTTTTTCGCAGACAACTCGCTGTCGATCGGCAATACCCCGCTGGTCCGCCTCAACAAGGTTGCGCCCGGTGGCGCGCTGGTGCTGGCGAAGATCGAAGGCCGCAATCCGGCCTACTCCGTCAAATGCCGGATTGGCACGGCGATGATCGCCGACGCCGAGCAGCGCGGACTGCTTAAGCCGGGCATGGAAGTGGTGGAGCCGACCAGCGGCAATACGGGTATCGCGCTCGCCTTTGTCTGCGCCGCCAAGGGCTATCCCGTTACCCTCACCATGCCGGACACCATGAGCATCGAGCGCCGCAAGGTGCTGAAAGCCTTTGGCGCCAAACTCGTCCTGACCGAAGGCGCCAAGGGCATGAAAGGCGCCATCCAGCAAGCCGAGGACATCCGCGCCAGCGACCCGGGTCGCTACTACATGCCGCAGCAGTTCGAGAATCCGGCCAACCCGGCGATTCACGAGCAAACCACCGGCCCCGAAATCTGGGACGACACCGACGGGCAGGTGGATGTGGTGGTCGCAGGCGTCGGCACCGGCGGCACGATTACCGGCATCTCGCGCTATCTGAAGCACACCCGCGGCCGCTCGATTCTGTCGGTGGCGGTGGAGCCGGAAATCAGCCCCATCATCAGCCAGCGCCTCGCAGGCGAGGAGTTGAAGCCCTCGCCGCACAAGATTCAGGGCATTGGCGCGGGCTTCATTCCGGGCACGCTGGATTTATCGATCGTCGATCGCGTCGAGCGGGTCAGCAACGAGGAGGCGGTGGCCTTTGCGCGCCGGCTGGCGCAGGAGGAGGGGATCCTCTGCGGGATCTCCTGCGGTGCGGCGGGTGCGGCCGCCGCCCGGCTGGCCGCCGAACCAGCGTTTGCCGGCAAGACCATCGTGGTCATCCTGCCGGATGCCGGGGAGCGTTACCTGTCGAGCGTGCTGTTCGAGGGGATTGAGGGCTAGGGACAGCCGGCCCTCGCCGCCGGCCTGATCCGCGTCAAGCCCCGGTCTGCGCCGGGGCTCAGCATAGCGAGCTCCCCTGCTTATCGGAGCCTCGCCGCCATGCCAACCGTGTTGCTGATGTTGATGGTGCTGGGACTCGTCCCGGTGGGTGCGCGCGCGGAGGCCAAACCGGACGCGACGACTCGCGACATCATGCATCAGGTGTTTGACGCCATTGCCTACCTGCTGCCCCTGTCGGTCCGCCCCGAGGGCAAGGCGTCGCACTGGGACCAGGAACTGATCGATAAAAAACTGGGCGCGCTGGAAAGCGCCTCCGACGCGCTCGCCGCCCACGCGGCCGCAGGCGATCAGGCGTTCAGCGGGCTGGCCAAATCCTTCAAGTCCTCAAGCCACGAGATTGCCAGCGGCTTTCGCGATGCCTGGCCGTCTTACGCCTATTTCTCGCTGATGGAACTGACCCAGCACTGTGTGGCCTGCCATGGCCGGTTGCCGGCCGAAGCGCAGGTCAATTTCGGGCAGCGCCTGCTGGCGCGCATCGATACCGCCGGCTTCGATGAAAGCGAACTGGCCCAGTTGTACGTGGCCACCCGCCAGTTCGATGCGGCGCTCAGCGTGCTGGAGCACAAACTGCTGAATCCCGGCGGGAGCAGCGCGGTCGACCTCGATAACGGCGGCATCCTCATCGACTATCTCGAAGTCGCGTTGGTGGTGCTGCGCGACCCGACGCGCGCGCGCGCGATGCTGGACAAATTTGCGGCCCGCGAAGATGTGCCGCGCTATCTTTCCACGCGCCTCGAGGCGTGGCGGAACAGCTTGAATACGCTAGCCCCAACGCTGGCAGGGCCGGCGTCCTTGCCGGCTGCGCGCGGCCTGTTCACTACCGCCGACAGCCTGACCCGGGCGCCCCGCGGTCGGGCCCGGGCCATCCATGATCTGGTCGCCATGAGCTTGCTTGAGCGCTACGTGGCGGCGGGGCAGGGCGCTGCCGAGGAGATGTCAGAAGCCTGGTACATGCTGGGCGTCATCGCCCTGCGCAGCGTTGAGCCCAAGTATTCGGTGCCGGAAATGGAAATCCTGCTCGCGGCCGCCGTGCGCGCGGCGCCCCACGGCACCCACGCGGCCGAGGCTTACGCGCTGCTGGAAGAGTTTGGCTATTGGCGCGACCAGCCCTTGTCTGGCGAAGCGGCCAAGGACTCGCCGATCGATATGGCCGGCCTGCGCGCCTTGATGACAAGCCATTAGGCCGCAGCGCAGGCGCGTCGCGCCGCGCAGCTCCCTATAATGCCGGGCATCTCAACGGAGTCCCCGCATGTCCCACGGCGCTGATTCGCTCAAGTCCATCATTTTCGCGCTGTGTGCGAATCTGGCCATCGCGATTGCCAAGGGCGTGGCGGCGGTCATCACCGGCAGCGGCGCCATGCTGGCCGAAGCCATCCATTCGCTGGCGGATACCGGCAATCAGGGCCTGTTGCTGATTGGCCTGCGTCACGCCAAACGTCCGCCCTCGCCCGATTTTCCGCTGGGCTATGGCAAGGCGATTTATACGTGGTCGTTCCTGGTCGCGATCATCCTGTTCAGCGTCGGCGGGCTGTTCTCGCTGTATGAAGGCTTCCACAAGCTGGCCCATCCCGAGCCGCTGGCCGCGCCCTGGTGGGCCGTCGGGGTGCTGGTGTTTGCGATTGCGGCGGAGTCGGTCTCGATGTGGGGCTGTCTGCGCGAAGTGGCGAAAGCCCGTCGCGGACGCTCGCTGTGGGGCTGGTTCCGCGAGTCGCGCCAAAGCGAACTGCTGGTTGTGTTTGGCGAAGATCTGGCGGCGCTGATCGGTCTCGTGCTGGCGCTGGTTGCGGTGGTCGCCACCATGCTGACCGGCAACCCCGTGTACGACTCGCTGGGCAGCATCGCGATCGGCGTGCTGCTGGTGGTGGTGGCGGTGTTTGTGGCGATCGAAGTCAAGGCACTGCTGATAGGGCAAGGCGTTGACCCCATGGTCGACGTCGACATGCGGCGCTTCCTCGGCGAGCAGCCGGAAGTCTCGCAACTCCTCAACCTGCTCAGCATGCAGATGGGCGACCGGGTGATGGTCGCAGTCAAAGCCGAAATGGCGCCGGCCGCCGACGCGCGAGCGCTGGTCGATGCGATCAATCAGGTGGAGGCGCGCTTCCGCGTCGCCTTCCCCGAAGTGATGTGGCTATTCTTCGAGCCCGACCATGTGGCGTGATGCCGGGCACCCGCGCGCCGCAGGCGCCGGCGTTGCCCTTCCTTGTTCTTCTCAGTTAGCACCGATGTCCGCATGAAAATCAGCGAAACCTTTCACAGCATTCAGGGCGAAGGCCACCTCACCGGCAAGCCCATGTTTTTTATCCGCGCGCAGGGTTGCAGCGTGAAATGCCCGATCCGTGAGGTCTGTGACCAGCCGGAATCGCTGGCCTTTCGCGGCGGCCATGACATGGCACCGGCGACGCTGGCAGAGATGGCGCTGGCGGCGGTTGGCCCGCGCGGCTGGGTGTCGATCACCGGCGGAGAGCCGTTGGATCAGCCGGACTTCGACGAACTGGTCGCCGCCTGTCGCAAGCTCGGGCTGTACATCAACGTGCAGACCTCGGGCCTGCGCCGCGTGAATGCGCCCTGGGACTGGTGCACGGTCTCGCCGAAAGCGCCGGTGTCGGAACTGGCGATTCATTTCGCGCAGGAACTGAAAGTGGTCTACACCGGGCAGACGGTGGACGAGCTGCGGGACTACTACGAGAAGTTCTCGGCGTGGAACTACTACCTCCAGCCCTGCATGCAGGACGGCCGCGCGAACACCGAGGAAACTATCGCGCGGGTGTTCGAGCTCAATCGTCTTGGCATGCAATGGGAGTTTTCGGCCCAGTGGCATAAGTATCTGGGCGTGCAATAAACCCGGCCGCGTTGCGACGCGGCGACCGCCTCTGCTAGCGTTCCGCCCACAACAACAACGCATTGGGGAGTCAACAGATGGAAATCGGCGTTTTCATGATGCCCTCGCACCCGCCGGAGCGCTCCCTGCGCGACGGCTACGAGTGGGACCTGCAGCACATCGAACTGTGCGACAAACTGGGCTTCTCCGAAGCCTGGATCGGCGAACACTTCACCGCCCCGTGGGAGCCGAACCCCTCACCGGACATCCTTATCGCCCAGGCCCTGATGCGGACCAAGAACATCCGCCTCGCTGCCGGCGCGCACCTGCTGCCCTATCACCATCCGGCCGAGCTGGCCTGCCGGGTGGCCTTCATGGACCACATTTCCAACGGGCGCATCATGTTTGGCATTGGCGCCAGCGGTCTGCCCAGCGACTGGACGCTGTTCAACGTCGATGGCATGAGCGGCGAGAATCGGGTGATGACCCGCGAAGCGCTGGACATCATCCTGAAGCTGTGGAGCTCGGAAGAAGCCTTTGAGTACGTCGGTAAATACTGGACGGTGAACCGTCCGGGCGTGATGTTCGACACGCTGAAGTTCCATCTCAAACCCCTGCAGCAGCCGCATCCGCCGATTGGCGTGGCCGGTCTGTCGCCCAAGTCAGACACGCTGGAAATGGCGGGCGAACTGGGCTTCATGCCGCTGAGTCTCAATCTCTCCCGCGAATACCTGCGCGACCACTGGGCGTCCTATGTGCGCGGCGCGGAGCGGGCCGGACGGGTCGCCGATCGCGCCGCCTGGCGCGTGGTGCGCGAGGTCTATATCGCCGAAACCGACGCCGAGGCGCGCAAGCTCGCCCTGAACGGCATGATGGGCCGGGCCTACCGCGAATACCTGCTGCCGCTGTTTTCCAAGTTCCGCCTGCTGTCGGTGTTCAAGCACGACCAGTCGGTGCCAGACAGCGACGTCACGCCGGAGTACCTGGTCGATCACAACTGGCTGGTGGGTTCGCCGCGCACGGTGTCGCAGAAGCTGGCGCAGATGTACGACGACGCCGGCGGCTTCGGCTCGATGCTGGTCATCAACTTCGACTTCAAGGACGAGTACAGCGCCTGGTCGGCGTCGCAGCAGGCGCTGATGGAAGAGGTCTTGCCGCAGTTCAACCGCAAGGCCGCGGCCTAGGTGCGGCGCCCTGCCGGTGGCGAGCGCCTAGCTCGCCACCGGCAGGCGACCGGCCAGCACGCTGGCGCCGGCGGGGCCCGCGCGCTCGGTATGCAGGATGCCGGCGGCCAGCCGGAAGTCGGCGCCGGCCGGCAGCGAATGCTCAGCGCCGCTGTGGCTCAAGGTAAAGCTGCCGCGGATGACGAAGCCCCGGGCGGTGAAATCGTGGGCATGCTCGGGGTTGAAATGCCCGGGCACCCACTCCGCCACATAGGGTTCGACCCCGTGGTGGGCTAATTCGGCGCGAAATTCTGCTTCAGTCATGGCGGCGTGGCTCCCTCGGATGGCTTACTCGGGCGGCGTGCTCTGCTTGCTCAACACCCGGCCCAGCGCCAGATCGATCGCGCGTTCCACCCGTGAATGGATGATCGCCATTTCGGACGGCTCCGTGAAGTAGGCCATATCCACATCGTGCCGGATGTATTTGGCCGGCAGTTCGTTCAAGGCGACGCAGGCCACGTCGACGAAGCTGTCTTCGTCGAGGTTGATGGCCCGCGCCCGCAAGGCCTCAAGCACCAGGTGCTCGAAGTAGTTATGCAGCTGTTCCAGCGGCGACGAAGAGTACTCGGTGTGTTTGGAAATCAGTGCCATCGTGGTGAACCTCGCGCGGGGGAGTCAGTCATCCGGAGGCGGCATGCCCCGCGAGCGTAGCGGCGAGGCAACTTGAAAGTTGACCCTACAGGCCGGCCTTGTCGCGTTGCAAGCGCGGGCGGGCTACAGCGAGAATGCGGTGCCGGATGCGCGCGGGAGCGCCTGCCGGCAGCCCGGATCGGTCTCTGATTACAGCGAGGTTTGTTTCCCATGCCCTATCGGATTTCAGTCGACACCGGCGGTACCTTTACCGACGTCGTGGTCACAGACAGCGCCGGTGGTTTCACCATCGGCAAGGCCCTGACCGACCGCCAGCGCGCGTTCGCCAGTATTGAAGCGGGACTCGCGGTCGCCGCCGAACACCTCGGCACCACCGCGGCGGCGCTGCTGGCGGACACCTCGGTGTTTCTCTACGGCACAACCCGCGCCACCAACGGCATCGTCGAGCGGAAAATTGCCCGCACCGCGTTCCTGACCACCGACGGCTTTCCGGACATCCTGTTGCTGAAGGAAGGCGGCAAGGCCGAGCCGCACAACCTGCGAATGGAATATCCCGACCCCTACATCCCGCGCCGTTACACCTTCGAGGTGCGCGAGCGCATGAACGCCGAAGGCGCGGTCGAAACGCCGCTGGACGAAGCGGCCCTCCGTGCGCTGCTGGCCACCTTCATCACCCGCGGCATCGAAGCCGTGTCCGTGTGTCTCTTGTGGTCGATTGCCAACCCCGCGCACGAACTGCGCGTGGGACAGCTGATTGAAGAAATGCTGCCCGGTATCCCGTACACGCTGTCGCATCAAATCAACCCGATTTTGCGCGAATATCGCCGCGCCTCCTCGACCGCGATTGATGCCTCGCTGAAGCCGCTCATGCAGAAGTACCTGTCGGATCTGGAAGCTGACCTGCGCGGCGCCGGCTATCAGAACGACATTCTGGTCAGCACCTCCTTTGGCGGCGTGATGCACCTGACGGATGTGGTGCAGCGGCCCATCTATCTCGTTAAGTCGGGCCCGGCGATGGCGCCGATCGCCGGCCTGTCCTATGTCGAAGCGGAGAACCTGCCGAAGGACGTCATCGTCTGCGACGCCGGCGGCACCACCTTCGACGTCTCACTCGTGCGCGACGGCGCGGTCGAGTTCTCGCGCGACACCTGGCTCGGGCCGCAGTGGACCGGCGACAACCTCGGCATGGCCTCGGTCGCCGTGCATTCGATCGGCGCCGGCGGCGGCTCGATTGCGTGGGTCGACTCCGGTGGCCTGCTTCGCGTGGGCCCGCAGTCGGCAGGCTCCGAGCCGGGCCCGGCGTGCTACGGGCGCGGTGGCCAGCGGCCGACCGTGACCGACGCCGCCGTGGTGCTGGGTCACTTCGACCCCAATCACTTTCTCGGCGGGCGCATGACGCTGGACGAACCCGCGGCGCGCAAGGCGGTCAGCCAGATCGCCGAGGCGCTGGGCCAGACGGTGGAACACGCGGCCTGGGCGATCATCGCGGTGGCCAACGAAAACATGATTGAGGCCATCAAGGAGCTGACCATCAACGAAGGCATCGACCCGGCGGAGTCGGTGCTGATCGGCGGCGGCGGCGCGGGCGGTCTCAACATCGTGCCGATTGCGCAGGAGCTGGGCTGCCGTACGGTGCTCTGCCCGCGCACGGCGGGCGCGCTGTCGGCCTCCGGCATGCAGTACTCGGACATCATCACCGAGGCCGGAGCCAGCAAGCTGACGGCCTCCGACGGCTTCGACTTTGCCGGCGTCAACGCGGCGCTGGCGAGCATCGATGCGCGGCTCGACGAATTCGCCGCGCGGCTCGCCCAGCGCGGCATTACCGATGTCGAAACCCGCTACTTTGTGGAGGCCCGCTATCGCTTCCAGGTGTGGGAACTTGATGTCGCCGTGCCCAGCGGGCATTTCAGCAATCAGGTCGAAGTCGACGCGCTGGTCAGCGAGTTCCATCGCGTCCACGAGCGCGTGTTCGCGGTGCAGGATCTGGGCAACGCGGTGGAGTTTCTCAACTGGCGCGGCCGGTTGATTGCCAAGGTTCGCCAGCAGACGCTGGAGCCGGGCAAGGAGGCTTCGCTGGAAGATCTGAAGCCCGACCGGATCCGGCCGGCCTATTTCGGCAACGGCTGGGTGGATACCTCGATCTATCTGGGCGAGCGCCTGCCGGCCGGCACTGAAATCAGCGGGCCGGCGGTGATTGAAGAGGCAACGTCCACGCTGGTGGTTTACCCCGGCGCGGTGGCAACAGTGAGTGCGGGCGGGCGTTACATCGTGACGCCGCCGGCGGAGGCTTAGTCATGAACGAACACGCAAAAAATCCTGTGCTGCGGGACATCGACCCCATCCTGATGGCGGTGCTGGCCAACCGCCTCAACGCCATCGTGCGTGAAATGTCGAATACGCTGCTGAAGACCGCGCGCTCTGCGGTACTGGCGGTGGTGCGCGATTTCTCCTGCTCGATAGTGACCGGCGACAACCGCCTGCTGTGTCCGGGCGAGGGCCTGCCGGTGCATATCTTCGGGTCGAGCCTGCAGTCGCAGTCGATGTGCGATCTGCACAAGGACCTCGCGCCCGGCGACGCCTTCCTGCACAACGATCCTTACCTCGGTAACACCCACGCCGCTGACCACATGGTGATGGCGCCGGTGTTTGTCGACGGCGTGCATCTGTTCACGACCTGCGCGAAGGCGCATCAGGCGGACTGCGGCAACTCCATTCCGTCTACCTATCACGCCTATGCGCGCGATATTTACGAAGAAGGGGCGCTGATTTTTCCCTGCGTGCGGATCCAGAAAGACTACAAGGACGTCGACGACATCATCCGCATGTGCAAACGGCGCATTCGCGTGCCCGAACAGTGGTACGGCGACTATCTGGCGGAGATTGGCGCGGCACGCATTGGCGAGCGGCGGCTGGTAGAGCTTGCCCGTCGCTACGGCGTGGAGACCATCAAGGCATTCATAGAGGAGTGGTTCAGCTACTCCGAGCGGCGCATGGTCGATGCGATCAAGAAAATGCCGGCGGGCAAGCTGTCGAATACCACGACCTACGACCCGCTGCCGCCGGTGCTGCCGAACGGTTTGCCGATCCGGGTAGACGTGGCGGTGGATTCCGAGGGCGGTTACATCGATGTCGACCTCACGCACAACCCGGACAACATGGACTTCGGCCTCAACGAGTCGCTGGCCTGCGCCACCTCCAACGCGATGTGTGGTGTGTTCAACTGTATGGATCCGGACGTGCCGCACAACGCCGGCAGCTTCTCGCGGGTGCGTGTGCATTTGCGTGAAGGCTGCATTACCGGCATTCCGAAGTTCCCGCACAGCTGCTCGATGGCGACGACCAACATCGGCGACCGCATTGTGAACGTCACGCAGTCGGCCTTTGCGGCGATTGGTGACGGGCACGGCATGGCCGAAGGTGCGATTGGCATGGGTGCGGGCGCGGCGGTGATTTCCGGCAACGACTGGCGGCGCAACGGGCCGTTCATCAATCAGGAATGGCTGATCACCAACGGCGGCCCGGCGACGCCGGAAACCGACGGCTGGCTGAACTACGGTCTGCCGGTGGCGGCGGGTCTGATGTATCGCGGTAGCGTGGAAGTCGACGAGTCGAAGTATCCGATTCTGGTGAAGCACCTGCGGGTGATCCCGGGCGGTGGCGGCGCGGGCCGGATGCGCGGCGCGCCGGGTTCAGAAATCGTCTACGGGCCGCGCCACGATCCCATGACCATCGTGGTGTCCTGCGACGGTCAGGTGCATCCGCCGCAGGGCGTGCGCGGTGGGCAGGCCGGGCCGGCGGCGGCCACTTTCAAGGTCGCGGTCGATGGCAGCGAAACCAAACTGCCCGGGGTGGTGGAATGCCGCCTCGAACCCGGCGAGTGGATTCGCGGCGTGGACTGCGGCGGCGGTGGCTACGGCAACCCGCTGGAGCGCGATCCGGCGCGGGTGCTGCGCGATGTCATGGAGCGCTGGGAAACGCCCGCGCGCGCCTTGGAGGTGTACGGCGTGGTGCTGACCGGCGAAATTGCCAACGACACCTTGCAGGTGGATCAGGACGCCACCCGTGCGCGGCGGCAGGCGCTGGGCGCGTAGGCTGATGTCTGGTCGCGATACCGGCGTGCCTCGCCGGTGTCGCGGCCCGACTGCCGACCGGTAATGGCGCGCGACGGCGTGCCGCTTCTTCTCTTTCTTCCATTCGGTCACTCCTCCTCGTCGCGGCGTTCAACCGCGCCGTTTTCCGCCTGATTCGCGCCCCGCCCAGCAATCGCAGCGCAGCAAGTTTTTCTTTGAAAATTAGGCTATTACGGGCGTAGGGCCTTCGTTATAGTTCAAAAAAAAACGCGTTCACCGTGGCGATTTGGGGAGGGTTCAGTGAAGTTCACTTTCTTTCATCTAATGGCCTGGCCGCATCTGCCGGACGATTTTCGCGAGCAGCACCATTCGGTGTGGGTGGATGTGCCGAACAGTCTGTACGACCCTGCACGGGGGCACGACGTCTACCACAACTATCTCGACCAGCTGGAATACGCCGAGCAATGTGGCTTCGACGCACTGGGTGTGAACGAGCACCACGCCAACGCCTACGGGCTCATGCCGTCGCCCAATCTGATGGCCGCCACCTTGACGCGCCGAACCTCGCGCGCGGCAATCATGGTGCTGGGCAACTCGATCGCGTTGTACAACCCGGCGGTGCGGGTGGCCGAAGAGTTCGCGATGTTGGACGTGATGTCCGGCGGACGCTTCATCGGCGGCTTTCCGGTCGGGACCTCGATGGACACCAACTACGCTTATGGCACGGTGCCCACCGAAACCCGCGAACGCTACGCCGAAGCGCATGAACTCATCATCCGCGCCTGGACCGAGCGCGAACCTTTCGCTTTCAACGGGCGCTACAACAAGCTGCGCTACGTGAACATCTGGCCGCGTCCCTTGCAGCAGCCGTATCCGGCGATTCACATCCCCGGCGGTGGCTCGGTCGAAACCTACGATTTCTGCATTGAAAACACTTATTCCTACAGCTACCTCAGCTACTCCGGCTATCTGCGCGGGCGCGACCTCATGCGCGGCTACTGGGATCAGGTGGCGAGCCGTGCGGTGGATGAATCACCCTATCGGGCGGGCTTCGCGCAGGTTATCTGCGTGGGCGAAACCGATGCCGAGGCGGAGAAGCTCTACAAGCAGCACATCGACTATTTCTACAACCGTTGCCTGCACGTGTATCCAGGCTTCGGTGAAGCGCCGGGCTATCGGACGATCAAGACGCTGAAGCGCGGCGCCATTCCGCAATTAACGCCGAAAGGCGTGAAAAC
>JALRCR010000007.1 GCA_023257255.1 Gammaproteobacteria bacterium
CGTGTCGTGGAGTGATTCGCCGTCCTTGCGGCCCTTGATGGCGCCGGGCTTCAGCACGCCCTGCTGGATCAGATCGTAGAGGGTCTCAAACGCAAGATAGGGGTTAACCGCATCCGCGCCGTAGCCGAGCAGGGTGGCGAAGTGATGCACCTCGCGCGGCTCGCCGGATTCCACCACCAGACCCACGCGCATGCGACGTCCGTTGCGCACCAGATGGTGATGCGTGCCGGCGGTTACCAGCAGGGCAGGGATGGGCGCGTGGGTGCCGTCCATGCCGCGATCGGACAGGATGACAAAGGAGTTGCCGTCGTCGATCGCCTTGTCGGTTTCCGCAAACACACGTTCCAGCGCCGCCTGCAGGCCAGCAACGCCCTCGGCAATGGGATAGAGCGCGGTGATGGTGTGCGAGCGAAAGCCGTGCTGGTCGAGATGGCGAATTTTCGCCAAATCTTCGTTGTTAAGCGCGGGCGATTCCAGCTTGATCCGGTGGCAGCTGGCGGCGGTGGGCGCGAGCAGATTGCTCTCCGGCCCAATCGGGGTGGAAACCTGCGTGACCAGTTCTTCGCGGATGCCGTCCAGCGGCGGATTGGTCACCTGCGCGAAAAGCTGCTTGAAATAGTCGTAGAGCAGGCGCGGCTTGTTGGACAGCACCGCGAGCGCGGCGTCGGTGCCCATCGAGCCGATGGGTTCTTCACCCTTCTCCGCCATCGGCTGGAGAATGATGCGCAAATCTTCGTGCGTGTAACCGTAAGCCTGCTGCCGACGCAGCACGGTGTCGTGGTCGATGGCGTGGACGTGCGGCGGCTCGGGCAAGGCGTTCAGCGGCAGGTAGTGTTCCTTGAGCCACTGCGCGTAGGGATGCTCTTCGATGTAGCGCTGCTTGAGTTCGGCATCGTCGATGATGCGACCGGCTTCGGTATCGACCAGGAAGATGCGACCCGGGTGCAGGCGCTCCTTGATCGCGATGTTTTCCGGCGGGAATTCGAGCACGCCGACTTCCGACGCCATGACGACCATGTCGTCCTTGGTCACGTAGTAACGCGAGGGACGCAGGCCGTTACGGTCGAGCACCGCGCCAATGATGCGTCCGTCGGTGAACGCGATGCAGGCCGGGCCGTCCCAGGGTTCCATCAGGCAGCCGTGATACTCGTAAAACGCCTTGCGCGCGGCGTCCATTTCCTTGTGGCCGCTCCAGGCCTCCGGAATCATCATCAGCACCGCCAGCGGCAGCGGTCGGCCGGCCATGTGCAGGAATTCCAGCACCTGATCGAAACTCGCCGAGTCAGAGCTGCCTTCAATGACGATCGGCAGCAATTTTTTAAGGTCGTCGCCGAAAAGATCCGACTGGCACAAGGCCTCGCGGGCGCGCATCCAGTTGATATTGCCGCGGAGCGTGTTGATTTCGCCGTTGTGCGCAATGTAACGGAACGGGTGCGCCAGCGGCCACGACGGGAAGGTATTGGTCGAGAAGCGCTGGTGCACCAGCGCCAGTGCGCTTTCCACCAGCGGATCGGACAAATCCGGGAAATGCATTTTCACCTGCACGGCGTTCAGCATGCCCTTATAGACGATCGTGCGGTGGGAGAGGCTCGGCACGTAGAACAGGCGCTTTTCTTCCAGCGACGAATTCCACACGAAATGTTCGATCCGCTTGCGGATGACGTAGAGCTTGCGCTCGAAACTGTCGCCGTCGGCAATCCCGTCCGCGCGGCCGATGAAGATTTGCTTGAATGCCGGTTCGCAGGCCAGCGCGGTCGGTCCGATAGCGCCGTTGTCGGTCGGCAACGTGCGCCAGCCGAGGAGTTTTTGGCCTTCTTCGGCCACGATTCGCGCGAATTCGCCTTCGACGCTTGCGGATTGCTCGGGGTCGTGGGGCAGGAACACCATCCCGACCGCGTAGTGGCCTGCGGGCGGCAGTTCAAAGCCGAGCGTGGCGCATTCGCGCCGCAGGAAGCGGTCGGGGATTTGAATGAGGATGCCGGCGCCGTCACCTGTATTGATCTCAGCCCCTGAGGCACCGCGGTGTTCCAGGTGGTCGAGAATGGTCAGCGCGCGCTCAATCGTTTGATGCGATTTCCGGCCTTTCATGTCAACGACGAAACCGACCCCGCAAGCGTCGTGTTCGGTAGTGGCATCGTACAGTCCGCCGTCAGGCCGACCGTGGTACGGAAAGGTAGTGCGCTCGCTCGACATCTAAGAGATACCTGTTCTGATAACCCCTTGGGCAAGGGATGAAAACTGAGCCAAAAAGGGCGGGAAGTATAGCCTTCGCGTTGCGGGGGTGTCACCCGCGCCGGCGGCGCCCCGTCGTCACCCCGGCTGCGCGTATCTTTGCGGTGCGGGGAGGCGCTGAAATGAGTCGGCCGCGCTTTTTCATGGGTCAGCGCGGCAGGGCATTCAGACTTTTTACGTCGCGCACCCACGGCTGGACTTCGCGCCGCACGGCGGGCGGCAGACGGCCAACGGCGTTCTGGGCGGCCGCGCGCGTGGGATAGGTGCCGTAGACCACGACGAACCACGGCTGGCCCGCGCGCTTGCTGTCGATAATCCGCGCGCGGTCACCCAGATTGTGCCGCGCGATGAAGTTGGTGGCGGCCTTGCGTTCGGTGACTCCGAAGAACTGCAGGGCGTAGCCCGTACCCGGCTTGACCTGGGCCGGGGCCGCAGGCGCGACCTTGACCGTGGGTTTGACGGTGGCCTTCGGTTTGACGGGTTTGGCGGCCGGCTTTGTCGGCTTTGCGGGCGACTTGCTGGTCGCGACGGTCGGTTTTTTATCCGGTTTGGTGTGAATCGACGCGGCTGCTGGCGGCGGCGCGGGGACTTCCGTCACCGTCGGCACTGCGGGTATCGCGCTCGCTACGGCGGCGGCCGTCGCCCCCGCCGCAAGGCTGTTGTCTGCAAGCGCGGGAGCGCTGGGCGGCGGTACATCCGGCACGGCGGTCGGTGGCGCAAGCGCAGCGGCGGCCGGGGGCTCGTTAACGACGTCGCTGTCCGGGGACTCGGCGGGGGCCGACGGGGTCGGCGGCAGGGTGATTTCGATTCGCTGTGAGCCGCCGCTGGACGACGATGCCGCCAATGGCGAGTCCGTGGTCGTCGACGCCGAATCCATGGTGCTGACGGTCGGTGGCGTCTGCTCGGGCAGTAGTTCGGGCACTTGAGGCGCGGCGGGCTTGAGTGCGAACCACACCAGCAGTCCGAGCGGGACCAAGGCCAAGGGGGCCCAGCGCCGGAGGGGCGACTGGTGCTCGCCCGCGCCCAGCAGGGCTTGAAGCCGACTTAAACGCGAGCTGTCGCCATGGGATGAGGCGGGCCGAGCGTCGCCGCTGACCTCGCGCGCCAAGGCAAGCAAGGTGGCCGGGTTCCCGTTGGCCTCCTCGGCGAAGCGGGCCAGCGTGTCGGGCGTAAACCAGTCATCCAGCGTGCCCAGCGCGCCGCCCAGCCGCTGCTTCAGGAAATCTGCGGTCTCGTCGTCGGCGATGCCGGGAATTTCGACCACGTGCACCAGTCCGTGCTGCTGCCGGTCGCGTTGGAGGGCGGCAATCAGTCCGCTGTGCTCGGTAGCGGCGGTCATTAACACCCGGGCTTCCGCAGACTGGTCTTCGGTGCGGGCTAGCGCCAGCAGCGTGCTCAGCGCATCGGACGGCAACTGGTCGGCATCGTCGAGCAGCAACACGACCGGCTTGCCGCTTTTTTCCAGCGCCCCGATCCGCTGTCGAACCGTTTCGAGCCGCCGCTGCTGGCCGTCCGGATCCTCGTCGTCCTCGGGGCTCGCGCAGTCCAGCGCGTCCGCAACCTCGGCCAGCAGGCGTGCGCCGTCTAGCGTCGGCCCGCCGTGGAGCGGAATGGCCCGCCAGCGTTCACCGGCCGCTGCCGCCATGAGCGCCAGCGCGGTGGTTTTGCCGGCGCCCGGACCGCCGCTGAGCAAAATAAGCTGGCGACCAAACTCCAGCAGATGTTCGATCAGATCGAGTCGTTGTTGCAGGACGGTCCCCACATACAGCGCCTCGGCGGGTGCATCGGGGTCAAACGGATTGCCGGAGGTGGCGGTATCGGAGCGTGCGCGCATAGTGGTCATGGCCCTTGGTTGGCATCGCCATGCTGCAGCCTGGCGTGCTCGCTGATGGCGTAACGGTCGGTCATCCCTGCCAGATAATCGGCCACTGCCTGTGCCCGTTCGCGAGTTCCCGCTGGCAACTCGCCCCGGTTGCCCGGCCAGAGATGCCCGTCCGTCATGAGCGAGGAAAACAGGGCCGTCACAATCTGACGCGAGCGCTCGGCCATGCCAAGGACTTGCGGATGTTCATACAGCGCGGTTCTCAACAAGCGCTTAAGTGCCAGATGTTCTTCGCGCATGGCGGGGCTGAAGGCTATCAGCGGGGTATTCATGGCCCGAACCTCGTCGATGCTAGCGGGGCGCTTGGCGGCAATCGCGGCCGCACTATGCTCGATGAGGTCTATCACGTAGCGATTGAGCATCTCGCGGATGACGGTGTAGCGCAGGCGCTTTTCGTCGCATCCGGGCCAGCGTGCCCGTGTTTCCTGTTCGGTCGACCGGAACAGGGGCAGCGCGCGCATTTGCTCGATGTTGAGCAGATTGGCGCGCAGGCCGTCGTCGATGTCGTGATGGTTGTACGCGATTTCGTCCGCTACGTTCGCCAGTTGGGCTTCTAGCGAAGGCTGGCGATGGTCGATGAAGCGGCGACCCAGTGGGCCCAGCCGCAAGGCATTCTCGTGGCTGCAGTGTTTGAGAATGCCTTCGCGGGTGTCGAACATCAGGTTGAGTCCCGGGAAGTCCGGATAGCGCTGCTCCAGCAGATCAACCACGCGCAGGGAATGCAAATTGTGTTCGAACCCGCCGAACTGCTGCATGCAGGCGTTCAGCGCGTGCTGCCCGGCGTGCCCGAAAGGGGTGTGCCCCAGGTCGTGGGCCAGCGCAATGGCTTCCACCAGATCTTCGTTTAGTTGCAGCGCTCGCGCGACGCTTCGCGCGATTTGGGCCACCTCGATGGAATGGGTCAGACGCGTGCGGAACATATCGCCTTCGTGGTTCACGAAGACCTGCGTCTTGTATTCCAGCCGGCGGAAGGCCGAGCAGTGGATGATGCGGTCGCGGTCACGCTGGAATTGGCTGCGCCACCGCGGCGGCGGTTCTGCCAATTGGCGCCCGTGGCTGGACGTCTCCGTCACGGCGTAGGCGGCGAGGACAGCGGTCACTTAACGCACCGGCAGGCAGTCGGCATTGACGAGCGGGGTCAGGCCGCCAGCGGGTCGGCGCCCGGGGACAATACAGCGCGTAAAGCCTCCGGGTCGTAGTCGTCGCGCAGTGAGGCGTGCCCAATGGCGTCGAGCAGCACGAGTCTGATTCGGCCATCACGGTTTTTCTTGTCCACGCTCATGGCGTCCAGCAGGCTCTCGGGTGAATTGGTCGAGGGCGGCTCCGTGGGCAGTCCGGTTTTGGCGACCAGGCGGATGATCCGGTCCCGGGTGGTCGGTGCGATGGTCCCGAGTCGCGTGGACAAGCGCGCGGCCATGCAAATCCCGGCGCCGACCGCCTCGCCGTGCAGCCAGTTGCCGTAGCCCTGCGCGTGCTCAATGGCGTGTCCGAAGGTGTGACCCAGATTCAACAGGGCTCGCTCGCCGCTTTCGTGTTCGTCAGCGCCGACGACAGCGGCCTTGTTTTCGCAGGAGCGGCGGATGGCATGGCTGAGCGCGGCGATATCGCGCGCCAGCAGTTTGTCCAGATTACTTTCGAGCCAGTCGAAGAACTCACGGTCGCGGATCAGCCCGTACTTGATGACCTCGGCGAGACCGGCGGTGAACTCCCGTGGCGGCAGCGTGTGCAGCGTATCCAGATCGGCGATTACCGCCGAGGGTTGGTGGAACGCGCCAATCATGTTCTTGCCCAGCGGGTGGTTGACGGCCGTTTTGCCACCAACCGCCGAATCAACCTGCGCGAGCAGCGTGGTTGGAATCTGCACGAAATTTACGCCGCGCTGGTAGCACGCAGCGGCGAACCCCGCCACGTCGCCCACCACGCCACCACCCAGCGCCACCACCGTGCAACTGCGGTCGAACCGGGCCTCTAGCAGGGCCGTCATGATGAGATAAAGACTATCCAGCGTCTTGTGGGCTTCGCCGTCCGGGAGCACCACCTTATGCAGACGCCGGTCCGCCAGTGCGGTCTCCAGGGTCGGCCCATAGAGCGGATCTACGCGGTCGTTAGTCACCAGCAAGACCTGCTTGCTCTTGACTGCTCTGGCGATGACCGTCGCATCCCGTAACAGCCCTGTGCCGATAAAAATCGGATAGCTGCGTTCAGCGAGGTCCACTTCAACTCGGATCATGATGCTCTTGCCTTGATAGTACTGACGATTTCGCCCATCGCCATGGCGCCGGTGTCGACCGTGAGGTCGGCAATTTCGCGGTATAGCGGCTCTCGCTGGAGCATGATTTCTCGCAGGCGCTCCGCGCGGTTGCCCGTTTGAAGCAACGGCCGGTTGGTATCGTTACGCGTGCGTGCGACCAGCAGTTCAACTGGCGCGTAGAGAAAAACCACCAGCCCCCGCTCGCTTAACCGCTGCCTGTTCTCGGGATCGAGCACTGCGCCGCCTCCGGTTGCCAGCACCACGCCGGGTTCCAGAGTCAGGTCGTCGATCACGCGCTTCTCGCGGGCCCGAAATCCGCTTTCACCCTCAATTTCAAAAATGAGCGGGATGCTTGCGCCGGTCTTTTTCTCTATTTCATGGTCACAGTCGACGAAACGTCGCTTCAGGGCACGCGCCAGACGTTTGCCTATCGTGGTCTTGCCGGCGCCCATTGGGCCGACCAGGAAAATGTTGTGCGGTTGCTCGGTCACGGCCGGATTGTTGCAGAGCGCGACGGGCCACGCAAAAGCGCGGCCCGGCCCGACTGCGGAACGTACCGAAGCCTTGGCTGGCGCCCTAGCGCTGGGTCGACAGGGTGTCTTTCAGAATCTTGGGCGTGACGAAGATCAGCAATTCGCGTTTTTTGCTGCTGACTCGGCTGTTCTTGAACAGGTTGCCCAGGTAGGGAATTTCACCAAGCACCGGCACGCTGCTTCGATCATTGTTGTTGGTCGAGGTGAAGACGCCGCCAAGCACGACGGTTTCGCCGTTCTCGACCAGCACCTGGGTTTCGACTTGTTTGGTATCGATGCTGGGTACGCCCGCAAAGACCTGACCGATCGAATCATTGTTCACCGTCAAATCCATGATGATGCGGTCGTCCGGGGTAATTTGCGGGGTGACTTTCAGGCTAAGCACGGCTTTTTTGAACGACACCGACGTTGCCCCGCTGGCGGCCGCTTCCTGATACGGGATTTCCGTGCCCGACTCGATCGTGGCTTCTTTCTGATTCGCGGTGATGACCTGCGGGCTCGCGATCACCTCGCCCCGACCCTCGGTCTGTAGCGCGGACAGTTCGAGCTGCAACAGGTAACTGCCGACGCGTCCGATCGACCAGCGGAAGGCACCGGCGGGGTTCGCGATCGGCAGGTCCACCATGTAATTTTCGAGAGCGTTGGTGTTGAAGGTGGTGGTGCCTGGGTACAACACATCGCCCGCGGAGGACCCGCCGATAGCGTTAACTTCTTGTTTGCCCGTTGCCGCCAGATTCTGGCTGTAACCGAATCTCACGCCGAGGTCGCGGCTGAAGTCTTCGTTTGCGATGACAATTCTGGATTCAATCAGCACCTGCTTGACCGGGATGTCTAGCGCGGCGACTACCTTGCGGACATCGGTAAGATTTTCCGCCGTATCCTGCACCAGCAGGGTGTTGGTGCGCGTGTCAACGCTGACATTGCCGCGCGCCGACAGGAGGTTGTTTTCCTTGGCTTTAATGAGTGCCGCGATGTCGCTTGCCTTGGCGTAGTTCACCTGGACGAACTCGGTGCGGAGCGGAGCAAGTTCCTGAAGCTGCTGCTGGGCTGCCAGTTCAAGCTTTTCGCGGGCGGCCACCTCGTCCTGGGGGGCGATCATGACTACGTTGCCAGTTTGCCGTTTAGCCAGACCCTTGGTGCGCAGGATAAGGTCGAGCGCCTGATCCCAGGGCGTGTTTTTCAGCCGGAGTGTCACATTACCGCTCACGGTGTCGCTGGTAATGAGATTGAAACCGGTGAAATCCGCGATCAGCTGCAAGACCGCGCGGACTTCGATGTCCTGAAAGTTCAGCGAGAGGCGCTCGCCGGTATAGCCAAACTTGTCTTTCTTGAGCTGCTCTTCCTGCGCTTTGCTCAGCGGCTTCAATTCCAGCGTAAAGACATTGTCTGATTGGTAGGCCAAATGCTCGAAGAGCCCGGTGGGGGTGACCACCATGCGGGTACCGTTGCCGCGCGGGAAGGTATCGAGCTCTAGCGCTGGCGTCGCGAAATCCCGCACGTCCAGTTTGCGGTCAAGTTGTTCGGGTAAGGCCGTGTCCATGAAGTCCACCAGCAGTTTGCCGCCTTCCTGCTGGATGTTGATGCCGATGCCGGGGTTGGAAAGATCAACCACGATCTGGGCCTCGCCTTGCGCGCCGCGGCGGAAATCAATGGCCTTGATCCGCTCGCCCTGCGCTGTGCCGGGCATCGTGATGCCGGCCGACGCCGGCTTGGGGGCCTGTGACTTAGCGACGAGGTTGGATTTTGCAGCCGTGGTCGTCGTGTCTGCTGGAATGCCTTCAAGCGTGATTTTGACAGTCTTGCCCTCGGCCTTAACCGAATAAGGCACGATTTGAACAAGATTGACTACGACGCGCGTACGTTCCCCGGCCTCAACGGCGCTGACGCTCTCGACCTTGCCGATGCCGATGCTCTGATTCTTGCGCGGCACCTTCAGGCTGACGCCCGGGAAATCCAGCGCAACCCTGGCTGGATTGTCGATAGTGAAGCTTAAGGGATCGGACGCAACGGGCTCCGATAATTGGAGTTCAACCTGAACGCGGTCGCCGGGCAGGGCGGTGAAGTTGATGTTCTCAAGCGAGGCGGCAAGCGTGTCTGCCACTTGGCAGACCAGGACAATGCCCAACGAGAAGGGCAACGCCAGACGCCGGCACTGGCGCAGCACGGGGGCCTTGGCCCTGCCGCGAATCGCGTTGTAAATGGCAGATATCATTCTCGTTTACCCCTGCTGGGTTTTGCTTGAACCGTTACTGTTGTTCGGCCAACGCCAGCGAGGCGTTGCGCTCTTCCCAGTTGCCGTCCGCATCTTTGACGATTTCACGCAATTCCACGCGGTCCTCCTGAATCTCGAGCACCTTGCCGAAGTTGCGTCCCATGTAATTCCCGACCTGCACGCGATGTACCGTGCCGTCGTTGTCGATGATGATGGCCCAGAGCGCACTTTCACTCTGAAGCGTGCCAACCATGCGCAGGCTGTCCAGTTCGAAAGCCTCTAATTCCTCACTGTTGTGAGCCATAATTTCGGCGTTGAATTTGCGCTGCTGCTCGCTCGTGCCGGCGACTACTGCCTGCGTTTTGTTTTCTTGTTGGAGGGCAGGCTGGAACGGATCACGGGCGTTCTTGTCGGCCGACTGATACACGTATCGCTCATACGGCTTGATGGCAGGTAAGGCTTCAACCTGCCCGCCCTTGCGGGCAAGTACGGAGGCCACGTATTGCTCAAGATCGGTCAGGCCTTCGTTGCCGCAACCGCCCAGGGCGAGCGTGAGACAAAGCAAGCCGAGGCTAAGAAGCTTGGGAGCGCTTTTCGTCATTTGGCGGGCGCCTTTGCCTTCTCGGCCGCTTCTTCTTCTTCGTCCATGTACCGGTAGGTTTTTGCCGTGGTCTCGAGGACTAACTTACCGCTTTCGCCCAGCGGCGTGATGGAAATATTGTGGTTGGTGACGATGCGCGGCAGGTCAGACATACCGCTAATGAACCTGCCGAAGGCGTGATAATCGCCCAGCACGCGAATCTGAATCGGCAATTCAACGTAGAAATCAGACGGTGTTTCGCTGCCCGGCTTGAATAGCTCAAATTCAAGGCCGGCGCCGAGTCCCTGCTGTGAGATATCGACCAGCAGCGCTGCCACCTCCGTCTTGTTCGGCAGGCGCTTCAGCAAATCGCCAAAGGTTTGCTGGATATCCGCAAGCTGTTCTTTGAGCCCACTGAGGTTGGCCGCTTTGCGCTGCTTGGTCTCGAACGCCTGTTTGAGCTGGGTTTCCGACTCAATCGCCGCGGCGAGTTCGTCCTGCAGCGTGCTGATGTCTTGCAGATATGCGGCGCCGAGCAGCACGGCGAAGAGCAATGCGGCAACCACAATACGAACCGGTAATGGCCAAGAGCCGAGATTCTCGAGATTGAGGTTGTTCAATTCCGACAGCTTCATGACATCGGCTCCCCGTCTTTTCCGGACTGGGGGCTGGCCTGCTTCAAGGTCAGCGTGAAGCGGGCAATGCGTCGACCGGAGTTGTCCGCAGACTCGATAATCTGGAGCTTCGGCGTGGTTAGCCAGGCTGACTTTTCGATGTTGCGCATGAGGCTCGAGACGCGGGCGTTTGATTCAGCGACACCGGTGATTTGCAGCGAGTCGCCGGTTTGGGTGACCGCGGTCAGATAAACACCTTCAGGCAAGGTGTTCACGATTTCATCGAAAATACGCACGATCATGGGGCGCGATGATTGCAAACCCTCGATGGCTTTCATTCTGGCGATCAGGCGCTGCTTTTCTTTCTCAAGCTCCTGAATTTCGCGAATTTGAGCATCAAGTTTGGCGGTTTCCGCTTGAATGTAGGCGTTGCGGCTGTTCTGGTACTCGAGATCCTCGGTATAGAACAGGTGAATTCCGACCCACACGGCCACGGCCACTACGGCGACCACGCCGAGCGCTGAGAGGAACTCCAGCTTGCGTTGTTTACGTAAGGCTGCCCGCCACGGCAGGAGATTAATTTTGGCCATCAGTCAAAGCTCCGGAGTGCGAGCCCGCAGGCAATCATCATGGCCGGTGCATCGTTGGTAAGCGCTTGAGCCCGTACGCGCGGCGAAATCGACATATGGGCGAACGGGTTGGCGATTGTGGTGGGCGTATCAACCTTCTGTTGCACTAACGCGTCAATGCCCGTGATAGACGAGCAGCCACCAGCCAGCACCACATGATCGACGGCGCCGGACTGATTTGCCGCGTAAAAAAACTGAAGCGCGCGGTTGATTTCCTGCGCCATGGATTCCATGAATGGCCGCAACACCTCGGGCTCGTAGTTGTCTGGCAAACCACCTTGCCGTTTGGCGAGGCCGGCTTCCTCGTAAGACAAGCCATAACGGCGCTGGATTTCGTCCGTAAGCTGCCTCCCGCCAAAAAGTTGCTCGCGCGTATACAGAATCTTTGACCCCTCCATCACGCTCAGGGCAGAGGCGGTGGCGCCGATGTCCATCACCGCGATGATATTGGCATCGTTCAGTCGCGCGTCTTCGGCGCTCAGCAACGCCATTGCGTTTTCGAGGGCGAACGCCTCGACGTCGACAATTTTGGCCTGTAGTCCGGCAATTTCTAGCGCTGCGACTCGAATATCGACGTTGTCCCGGCGGGAGGCAGCGAGTAAGACGTCGACGCGTCCGGGGTCGAGCGGGGAGGCGCCAAGCGTGGCGTAATCAAGGCTGATTTCATCCAGTGAATAGGGAATGTACTGGTCGGCTTCCAGCTGAATCTGCGCCTCCATTTCGTCTTCCGAAAAATTGGCAGGCATCGGGATGACTTTGGTGATGACGGCGGAGCCCGCGACCGCGCAGGCCGCGACGCGGGACTTGGTGCCAGATTTTTTCCAGGCGCGGGCGATTGCCTCGCCGACCGGATTGGGATCCGTGATAGTCTTTTCGATGACCGAGTTCGGCGGGAGCGGCTCTACGGCATAGCTCTCCACGCGGTACCGCCCTCCCGAGCGCGACAGCTCCAGCAACTTGACCGAAGTCGAGCTGATGTCGATGCCCAGTAGAGGGACCTGCTTTCGTCTGAGAAACGCCACAAAAATTCCCTTAAAACATTGCGTTAGGGCGCTTAAGTTCCATTAGCGGTCGACTATCGAGCCCAACTATATGCAACGTCAGCCGAAAACACAAACTAATAGCGCAAAAATCTCTATATGAAACCGAAAGTTACTACTGCTTCTTAAAATGAAATCGAAGCATATCTTGTAGCCCGGTCGGTCATCCCACCCCAGATGTTGCGTCCGCTTTTCTATACCCTGCTCGCCCTCTTCGCACTCGCCGTGGTCGCTACGGCAGCGCTACTGGCGCGTGTCGCGCCGCAGTTACCCGATATCAACAGCCTCAAAGAGGTCAAGCTTCAGATGCCGATGCGGGTGTTTACCGCCGACGGCAGCCTGATCGGGGAGTTCGGTGAGAAACGCCGCAACCCTGTGGCTATCGACGAAGTGCCGCTGCAACTGAAGCAAGCGTTCATCGCCGCCGAGGACGAGCGCTTCTATGAGCACCCGGGCGTTGACTGGATGGCGATCGTGCGCGCCGCCGTTGAGTTACTGAAATCCCATCAGAAACGGCAAGGGGGAAGCACCATCACGATGCAGGTGGCGCGTAATTTTTTTCTGTCCAGCGAGAAGACCTTTGACCGCAAACTGCGTGAGATCATGCTGGCGATCAAAATTGAGCGCGAGTTGCGGAAAGATGAAATCCTCGAGCTCTATCTGAACAAGATTTTCCTTGGGCAGCGCGCTTACGGCGTCGGTGCAGCCGCGCTGGTGTACTACGGCAAGCCGCTGGCGAAACTCACGTTGGCCGAGTCCGCCATGATCGCAGGGCTCCCCAAGGCACCGTCGTCGCTCAATCCAGTCGCCGACCCGGCCGCGTCCCTGGCGCGGCGGGGCTATGTGCTGCGCCGCATGCTGGAACTGGAGTTTGTGTCTCGGGAAGCATTCGATCAGGCCATGGCTAGCCTGGAGACCGCCAGCCTGCATGGCCAACCGTCAGAGACCGACGCTCCCTATCTCGCCGAGATGGTGCGGACGGCGATGGAAGAGCGCTACGGCACCGCCGCTTACACGGAAGGCTTCCGCGTCTACACCACCGTCACCAAGCCACTGCAGGACGCGGCCGTGCGTTCGCTACGCACGGGGCTTTCAGACTACGACCGGCGCCATGGTTATCGCGGACCTGAAGCGCAACTCGCATTGCCCGTCAACGCGCCAACCCAATGGCCAAGCCTGTTGGCCCCCTATCAGACCATCGGGGGGCTACCCGCCGCGCTCGTAACGGCGGTCTCGACACAGTCCGTCACGGCTGTGACTGCGGCCGGGGAGTCGATTGAAATACCGTGGTCGGGCCTCGTCTGGGCCCGCCCCCAACGAGGAAACGACGCGGTCGGGGCTGCCCCGCGCACGGCGTCCGAGATTCTGAAAACGGGTGATGTCATCCGAATCCAATATCACGTGCCGGTACCGGCCAAGGGGAAGCCGGCAGCCGAGCCGTACTGGCGGCTGACCCAGCTGCCGGTGGTGGAGGGGGCGTTGGTGTCGTTGGCCGTGGCCGATGGCGCCGTGCAGTCGCTGGTTGGCGGTTTTGATTTCGCGCGGAGCAAATTCAACCGGGTGACGCAGGCGATGCGTCAGCCAGGCTCAAATTTCAAGCCGTTTGTTTATTCCGCTGCGCTAGACCACGGGTTCACGCCGGCCAGCTTCGTCAACGACGCGCCGATTGTGTTTGATGCGCCGGGTCTGGAGTCCGTATGGCGCCCCGAAAACTACACGGGAACCTACTATGGGCCCACACGGCTACGCGACGCGCTCGCTAATTCGAGAAACCTTGTCTCGATCAGGTTGATGCGTGAACTGGGCGTGGAAACGGTTATTTCGCACGTTTCCCGGTTCGGCTTCGATGCCAAATCCCTCCCGCAAAATCTGTCACTGGCGCTGGGCACGGGCGAAACCACACCGCTGACTATCGTGAGTGCTTATGCGGCTTTTGCGAACGGTGGCTTCCGCATCACGCCGTATTTCATTTCACGGGTGGAAGGCCCTGATGGCCGCGTTCTCGAAACGGCTGCGCCGGCGCGGGCCTGCGATGAATGCACCGATGGCACGGCCGCAGAAGAGGAGCCGCTGGATATCGATGACCTGAAGCAGCAACAGGCCAAGCCGGCCGCGCCGCGCGCGATCGATGCGCAAAACGCCTTCATGATGTATTCCATGATGAAAGACGTGATTACGCGCGGCACCGCGCGGCGCGCAACGCAACTGAATCGAAAAGATTTGGCCGGCAAGACCGGAACGACCAACGACCAGAAAGACGCCTGGTTTTCCGGGTTCAATGGCAAGATTGTGACCACCGTGTGGGTCGGCTTCGATATCGTCAAACCGCTGGGCGGGCAGGAGACCGGCGCGCGTGCGGCACTTCCCGTGTGGATCGACTACATGCGCGAAGCGCTGCAAGACACGCCTGAAACCGAGCTGGTCCCGCCACCCGGGATTGTGACCGTGCGGATCGACCCCGACAGCGGCGCGGTCGCCGGGGTTAGCAGCAAAGGCGCCGTGCTCGAGTCATTTCGCGAGCGCGATGTGCCGGGCAGCAGCGGGGCTGGCAGTGCGGGCGGACAGGCCCCGCAGGACGAAGCGCCGCCGGCGGATGCGGAACAACTTTTCTGAGCCCATGGTGCAAATCGCATGAACGGTGGGGCTCGACGCTCGGGCGGACGCGGGACTGAGACTGGCTTCAGGCGGACCACCGAGCTCGCCCAGTTAGCGGCGCGCATTCTGGGCGACGGTGAGGCGGATGATTTTGCCGAGGCCAAGCGCCGTGCGGCCGAGTATCTGGGAAGCCCCGATTCCCGCGATTGGCCGGATAACCTTACGGTGTTGGCAGCCGTCATTGAGCAACAGCGTCTTTTTGATGCCGCGGAAACGGCCGAGCGGGTCAGGCGTAAACGCGCCGTGGCGCTAACCGCAATGAAGGCGCTCAAGGCTTTTGAGCCCCGTTTAACCGGCCCCGTGCTGTATGGCACAGCGTTCGAGCACTCGCCAATTACCCTGCATGTTTTTTGCGACGAGCCGGAAGCGGTCTCGAGATGGTTGATGGAGCGGCGCATTAAATTCAGTTTTGAGGAACAGGAACTGCGGATCGGTGGGCGCAAAACCGAACGCTACCCCCTGCTGGCGACCGAACTGGAAGGTGAGCCGGTCGACATCCTGGTCATGCCGCTTGCTCGCCTGATTCACGCCCCCTTGTCGCCGCTCGATGGCGCGCCGAGCCGGCGCATGAGCGCCGACGCGTTGGAGCGGCTGCTGGCATCACCCGAGGCCGCCGGGCTGCATCCGGAGTTGGCGGATCTCAAGCTGCCTCCTCTCTGATGGGGTTCGTGGAGCCTTGCGTGAAGGTTGCGGTCCTTGCGCCGGTCCGACAGCTGTTTGACTACCTTTTACCTGCTGGGTTGTCCGCGTCCGCGCGGGTCGGCTGCCGGGTCCGGGTGCCGTTCGGGCGTGGCATCCGGATCGGCATTATCGTCGCGCTTGAAGCAGAACCTTCAACCGGCGCGAAGCTGAAACCCGTCATCGAGGTGCTGGATGACGAGGCACTGGTCCCGCCGGAGCTCATGGCGCTCGCCCGCTGGGCCTCGGAGTATTACTGCCACCCGCCCGGCGAAGTGTTCGCGACAGTTTTTCCGCTCGAGTTGCGACGAGGCGAGCAGGCGCGAGATGCCCTGGAGGAAGCCTGGAGTCTGACCGACGAAGGGGCGCAACAGCTTGTCGGCGAGGCGCGCATTGGCCCGCGCCAGCGTCAGGTATTGCAGCTCGCGGTGGCTGCCCCGCTACGCGCGAGTACCGTGCGCGATTTCCCCTTCGATGCCCGGCGCGTGGTGCGTGAACTCGTCGGTCGTCAGTGGCTTGAAGTCCAGCGCTTGTCCGCTCGACGCGCGAGCACCGGGGCGCCAGAGGATTTTCTGGATTTGAACGAGGCGCAGGCGGCCGCGGCGGCGGCGGTCATCGCCGGACTGAACAAGTTCTCGCCCACCTTGCTGGAAGGTGTCACCGGCAGCGGCAAAACAGAGGTCTATCTGCATCTTGCCAGGACACTGCAAGCAAGCGGGCATCAGACTCTGGTTCTGATCCCCGAGATCGGTCTTTCCGAGCAGTTGGTGCAGCGTTTTCAGCGCCGCTTCGGCGACGCTGTCGCGCTGCTCCATTCGGAACTAAGCGACCGGGAGCGTGCCCTGATCTGGGAGCGCTGTCGCAGCGGCGAATCTGGGGTGCTGGTCGGGACTCGCTCTGCGCTGTGGACACCGCTACCCCGGCTCGGGCTCATCATCGTTGACGAAGAGCACGATGCCTCCTTCAAACAACAGGAAGGTTTTCGCTATTCGGCCCGCGATGTCGCCGTGATGCGGGCGCGGCAGGCGGCCATTCCGGTGCTGTTGGGTTCAGCCACACCATCGCTGGAAAGCGAAGCCAACGTTGCGCGGGGTAAATATCGACGCTTACGGCTGCCCGAGCGGGCGGGCGGCGCGGTCCCGCCGACGCTGCGCGGCCTTGATGTGCGCGGTTTGCCATTAAGCGGTGGCCTGAGCGACGCCCTGTGTCAGGCGATGGACCGGACGTTGGCGCGCGGCGAGCAGGTGCTGCTTTTTCTTAATCGCCGTGGCTATGCGCCGGTCGTGCTTTGCCACGCCTGCGGCTGGATTGCGCGTTGTTCGCGCTGCGATGCGCGACTCGTGCTCCATCGGGAGGCCGGTAAGCTGGTGTGTCACCACTGCGATACCACGCTGGTGCTGGCCCGCCAGCCGCCCCGCTGTTGCGAGAACCCGGCGCTGATCACGCTTGGGGTGGGCACCGAGCAGCTTGAAGAGGTGCTGCGCGTCCGCTTTCCGGGGCGTCGCGTCCTGCGGGTGGACCGTGACAGCATGCGGCGGAAAGGCCAGTTCGAGGCCGCCTGCGCGGCCGTGCGGAATGGCGAAGTCGATATCCTGCTGGGAACCCAGATGCTGACCAAAGGGCACGACTTCCCGCTGGTCACGCTGGTTGGGGTGGTCGACGCTGACAGTCGTCTCTTCGCAACCGACTTTCGGGCGGCCGAGCGCTTTGCCCAACTGATTATGCAGGTGGCCGGTCGTGCCGGGCGTGGTAGCAGGCCCGGGCAGGTGCTGGTGCAGACGCACCACCCCGAACACCCAATGTTGCAGAACGTCCTCGCACACGACTATCCCACCTTTGCCCGCATGGCGCTGGATGAGCGTGAGGCAGCCGGCTTGCCGCCATTCGAGGCGCTCGCGGTGCTGCGCGCCGAGAGCACGCAGGCCGAAACGCCGACCCAGTTTCTGGCCGCGTTGCGTCGGGATTTGAAACCCGGATTGCCGGCAGAGGTGCGCCTGGCAGGTCCGGTGCCGGCGACCATGGAGCGCCGCGCGGGAAAATTCCGTGCCTTGCTCATGCTGTCTGCTATGCGGCGCTCGGCACTCGCCCGTGCTTTGCACGAATTGCTTTCCCTGATCGACGCGGCCCCCTTGCGTAACCGGGTGCGCTGGCACCTCGATATCGACCCTGAAGAGGTCGGTTAAGTCAGGGAACAGAATCTGCCGGAAGCGCCGCCCGGTTGGTGCCTCGATACCGCGGAAAAAATCAGGCACATCGACCTGAAGCGGCTCATTCGCCTGCCCGGCGGTGCATGAATAGGCGCCGCCTACGGCCCAATCTTCATGATCTGGAAGCGATTTGTCGCGTGGGCGCCTGCTAGTCGCGGTCACCCTGTGTAGAATGCGCCCCTGCTTGATCTCGGCGATTCTGCGTTGAAAGACCAACTCCATAGCCTGCTCCTCGCGCGCGTTGTCACGCTTCGTCAGACCGGCGAATTGCCTGACGGCGAGCTGCCGTCTTTTGTTATTGAACCACCGCGCAACCCGGCGCACGGCGACCTGAGCGCTAATCTGGCGATGGTGCTGGCGAAGTCCGCCAAGCGGGCGCCAATGGCGGTGGCCAGCCTGCTGATGGATGGTTTGCCGCTGCCCGAGTTTGTGGCCGGGTTTGAAGTTTTACCGCCCGGTTTCATTAACTTCAGGGTGCGCGCCGAGGCGGTGCTCGATGTCATCGCCGACATTCTGGCGGCCGGCTCAGCCTACGGCAGCTCCCGTTTGAACGCCGGCCAGCGGGTTCAGGTGGAGTTTGTATCCGCCAATCCGACCGGGCCCTTGCACGTCGGGCACGGGCGCGGCGCGGCGTATGGCAGCGCGCTGGCCAGCTTGCTGCGGGCCAGCGGTTGCGAGGTCCAGACCGAGTACTACGTGAACGACGCCGGTCGGCAGATGGACATCCTCGCGCTCAGCGTCTGGGTGCGCTATCTCGAGGCTTCGGGATTTGCCGCCACGCTGCCCGATAACGCCTATCGCGGCGCCTACGTGCGCGACATTGCGGCCGCTATGGCGGCGCAATTTGGCGATTCACTGAAGCCCGCGGCGCTGCCGGTCCTCCCGGAAAATGAAGACCCGGAAGCGCGCCTTGATGCGGCCATCGCAGCCGCCCGCGAGGCGCTGGGGCCTGCCCGTTATGCGGCGGTCCATGGCTTTGCCTGCGACTCGATTCTGGCCGGCATCAAGGAAGATTTGGCGGTCTTCGGCGTCACCTATGACAACTGGTATTCCGAACGCAGCCTGTTCGGTAGCGGCCAGATTGACCGTGCGCTGGCGAGTCTGCGCGAGGGCGGGTTTATCGAGACACGGGACGGCGCGCAGTGGTTTCTGTCACGCCAGTTCGGGGACGAGAAGGACCGCGTGGTGGTGCGCGACAATGGCGCGGCCACCTACTTCGCCTCCGACATCGCCTACCACGCCGATAAATTTGCGCGCGGATTCACCACGGTCATCAACATCTGGGGCGCTGACCATCACGGCTATATCCCGCGGGTCCGCGCCGCACTGACCGCGCTGGGGCTGGAACCAGCGCGTCTGGAAATTTTGCTCGTGCAGTTCGCCGCCCTGTATCGCGGTGGCGAGCGCGTACAGATGTCTACGCGCTCCGGCGAGTTCGTTACCTTGCGTGAATTGATTGACGAGGTCGGCGTCGACGCCGCCCGGTTTTTCTACATCATGCGGCGCTCAGAGCAGCATCTCGACTTTGATCTCGATCTGGCCAAGTCGCAAAGTCAGGATAACCCGGTGTATTACCTGCAATATGCGCATGCCCGAATCTGCAGCGTCCTGCGGCAGGCGGCGCAAACGGAAGCCGGCTGCGATCCGCAGCGCGGACTCGCCCACCGGGAACTGCTGGTCGAAAAGAAAGAACAGACCTTAGCGACGCTGGCCGGGCGGTTTCCCGAAGTGGTCGCCACGGCGGCCCGCGAACGCGAGCCGCATCAGGTGGCCAATTACCTGCGCGAACTGGCGGTCGAGTTCCATGCGTACTACAACGCCCACAAGATTTTGGTCACCGAGGTCGCGTTGCGTGATGCCCGAATTGCGTTGGTCGCAGCGGTCAAGACGGTGATGGCCAATGGTCTCGAGTTGCTTGGAGTCAGCGCACCGGAGGAAATGTAATGGCCAGAGACGTCAGACGGGGCAATGAGCGCTCGGGCGGGCGATCGCCCGGGAGCACGATTTCGTTCATTACCGGTGTGTTGGTAGGCCTGACGGCGGCGACTGTGTATTTCAAGCTGAACGGCGCCCCGCTTGTGCCTCCCTCGCTGAGCAAAGCAGCACCGGCGGAGCAAGCCGCCGCCACAAATCCATCTGCCAAGCCCGACGCGGCGCCGGCGGCGACCGAGCCCGCGCCACCAAAACCGACTTTCGATTTCTACAAGATTCTGCCCGGCTCCGAAGTCAAAGTACCGGATAACGAGTTGACCGAACCGCAGCCTGCGCCTGATTCAACACCAGAGCCGGCGTCTTACCTGTTGCAGGTCGGGGCTTATCAGAAGTTCGAAGAGGCCGACCAAATCAAGGCGCAGTTGGCCCTGCAGGGCATTTCTTCCACCATCCAGAAGGTGGTGAACAAGGGGCATGAGGTCTGGTACCGGGTCAATGTGGGGCCGCTCACGGGCCTGGAAGAAGTGCAAAGCATGCGGGCGCGGTTGGTCGAGGGCGGCGCAAAAGTGGTGGTCGTGAAACAGGGCGCCGGGCAATAGGGTCATTGCCGCTGGAAAGCCTGTTTTACGGGGTCTTTTGTGAGCCGGGGGCTTGTGTTTATGCACAATCCCGGAGCCGGTGCAGTGCAAAATGACCGTTTAGCGTAAAAAGATTAAAAATCCCAAAGATAAGCATCGTAAGCATTTGAAATATAAATCAATAATGACAATTGATTAATTTCTGAGCATTCCGTTCAATCGCCTTGATTCACGCCCTTAGATCCCGCTCGAACGCGCGTTAACCACAGACTTATCCACAGTTTCTGTGAATAAGTGATCTCGCACAGCTTTTTGCAGGACCACGGCAGCGATAGGTCGCCTAAGCGGCCAATCAGGCGCCAGCAATGGCGTGGAACTGGGACGCGCGCGCTCGGCGCCCGAACGAAGCCGTGAGCCGGGTAATCTGCTGGGGACGAAGAAATGGAGCGGGTGATGGGAATCGAACCCACGCTCTCAGCTTGGGAAGCTGATGTTCTGCCATTGAACTACACCCGCGAGGGGGCTGGCATTCTAGCCATACGGCGCACTGGCGGCCAAGCAGCAATGCGTAGCGTTCAGATGCGGGGGGCTCTCAGGGGATGGGTGGCGGGGTCACGCGTGCTGGCTAATAATGTGGGCAGATCCTCGGGCTGGTTGCCTTTGACCGCTTGGAATCTGGCGTCAGGCACCCGCTGCGGGAGGCCCGGTACACGCGGGCCCGCTGCGCATAGCGGCCCGCCCCATTTCAAGCGGCAAGACCGGCGTCAAAGCGCCGTTGCCGCAGGCGGAGCGATTGCACGTGCAGGTCATGGTCAACGGGACAGAACAGGAACTGACAGCCGACTGTTCGCTGGCAGCCCTGCTGCTTCTGCTGGAGGTGAGAGGACGCTTCGCGGTGGAAATCGACGGCGAGCTGGTGCCTCGCAGCCAGCATGCCCAGCGGCGCCTCCAGTCCGGCGAGCGCGTGGAAATTGTTCAGGCCATCGGCGGCGGCTAAGCCGCTCCCCTAGAAAATCAAGCAGGTTCTTTTAATGGGCACTCCCGCACCCGCCTCCGACGACCCGTTCATCATCGCCGGCAAGCCATATGCCTCGCGCTTGCTGGTCGGCACGGGCAAATACCGCGACATGACCGAGACCCGACTGGCGATTGAGGCCAGTGGCGCCAATATCGTGACCGTCGCCGTGCGACGAACCAATCTTGGCCAGCATCCGGGAGAACCCAATCTGCTGGAGGTCATCGATCCCGCGCACTACACGATCCTGCCAAACACCGCCGGCTGTTATGACGCTGACTCTGCTGTGCGCACCTGCCGTCTGGCGCGCGAGCTGCTCGACGACCACCGCCTGGTCAAGCTTGAAGTACTTGGCGACCAGCGCACGCTGTACCCGAACGTGATCGAAACCCTCAAAGCGGCAGAAATTCTGGTGCGCGAAGGCTTTGAGGTCATGGTGTATACCACCGACGACCCCTTGCTCGCGAAGCGCCTGGAGGAAATCGGCTGCGTGGCAGTGATGCCGCTGGCGGCGCCGATTGGCTCTGGCCTCGGCATCCAGAATCGCTACACCCTGCGCGAAATCATCGAGCAGGCGCGCGTGCCGGTGATTGTCGACGCCGGCGTCGGTACCGCCTCTGATGCCAGCATTGCGATGGAACTGGGTTGCGACGCCGTCCTCATGAACACCGCCATTGCCGAGGCGGGGCAGCCGATCACCATGGCGGCTGCCATGCACCATGCGGTAGTGGCCGGGCGACTGGCCTACCGGGCCGGACGCATGCCGCGCCGGATGTACGCTTCCGCTTCTTCGCCGATCGATGGCCGATTCTTCGTCTGAGGCGCCGGCAAGCGCGGATGCCCCGCCACGCCTGCGCACGCTGCGCAGTTTTGTGCGCCGGGAAGGTCGGCTAACCGACGGGCAGCGGCGCGCTTTGGAGAGCCGGCTTGCCGCCAGGGCGTGGCCGGAGGGCGCAGTCAACCCATGGACGATTACCGGCCGCCACGCGCCGCTCAGTCTCGAGATCGGCGCCGGCGACGGCGAGAACGTGGTGGCGCTTGCCGCCGCGCGGCCGGACGAAGATTTCATTGCCTGTGAAGTACACGGCCCCGGGGTCGGCCATCTGTTGCTGAAGGCCGAATCCCTGCACCTCACCAACCTGTGGGTTGCCCAGCGGGACGTGAACGACGTGCTGGCCGGCTTGCCGGAGGGCGCGCTAAGTACCGTCTATATGTTTTTTCCCGACCCATGGCCGAAAGCACGGCACCACAAGCGTCGCCTGTTTCAGCCCCCCCTGTTGGCGGCGCTGGCGCGCGTGGTGGTGCGCCATGGCCACCTGTGGGCCGCCACCGACAGCGAGGACTATGCGCGCTGGATGCTCGAAGCTGCGGCGAGTGCGCCGGATTGGCGCAATCTGGCGGGCGCCGGGCGGGCCGGCCCGCGTTTGCGCCGTCGGATTGTGACCAAATTCGAACGCCGGGCGGTTAACGACGCGCGGCAGATTTTCGACTTCGGATTTTCCCGCGCCTGATGGCTAGCGCGCTTGCTGGCAGCGCTGATTCAGTTCATCCAGCCCGTTAATCGCCGGGAAATCCGGATACTCGCGCCGGGTGCCGCTGCTGCTTGGCTGCAGGACGCCGTAGTTTTCGCTGATGCCCCAGTCGCGGGCAGCGCGCAGGACCGACAGGTTGTCGTCTACAAAAAGCGTATGGGCGGGGTCAAAGCCCAAATCTGCGTGTAGCGCATCCCAGAACGCCGCTTGCTCTTTCGGGCTGCCGTACTCATGGGAGCTGCGCAGGGCGGTGAAATAGGGCGCCATGCCGGTTCGAGCCAGCTTGAGTTGCAGACTGCGTGGGTGCGCGTTCGTCGCCAGAATGAGCGGAATTGCCCGTTGCCGTACATGCGCCAGGAAATCTGCCGTGCCGGGTCGCATGCGAATCAGCGCCGCCTGCTCCGCTTCCACTTCGTGTAGCGGGGTGTCGAAGACCCGACTCCAATGCTCAAGACAGTACCAGCGGAGGGAACCCTGCTCGCGTGCAATGGTTTGCGCCACGTGAGCGCGGGCCTCGGCGTGCGGCATACCGGAGCGCGCTGCGAGCCGCCGCGGCAGGGCGTGGTTCCAGACCTGGTCGTCGAAGTGCAGGTCAAGCAGCGTGCCGTCCATGTCGACGATGACCGCCGAGAGGGGACTGGTCATGCGGGCAGACCAGGTCGACGACGGCGCGTTGTTGATGATCCCGGCATTGGGAACGGACGTAGGTGGGGCATGAGGGCATTCTTTCAGAAGCTGGCGTTATCGGCATCCCTGCTGCTCGGGACCTTGAGCGGCAGCCCGGCAGTCTACGCGCTGGACCCTGCGCGGCTGATACCGCCTGGGCACTTCATCGACCTTGGCACGCATCGGCTCTACTACGAATGTATGGGCACCGGGCGTCCGGCGGTGCTGATTGACTACGGGATCGGCAGCAGTGCGATCGCCTGGCGCGACCTGCAGCGCCAAATCTCCCGTGAAACCACCGCCTGCGCCTATGATCGGGCGGGCTATGGCTGGAGTGATCCGGGCCCCGCGCCGCGGACCACGCAACTGGCGGCCGAGGAGATCCACGCGCTGCTAGATCAAATGCCGGTGGACGGCCCCGTTGTGCTGGTCGGCCATTCCTTCGGCGGCTTCAACACACGCTATTTTGCGGCGCGCTGGCCCGACCGGGTTGCAGGCCTTGTGTGGCTGGACTCTTCGCATCCCGCAGAAGCTCTGGGCGCAAAGTCGAACCCTGGCAGCCGTTTGCGCAACCCCATCGACGCCTCCCGGCTCGGCGCTGAAGGCGGTGACGACGATCAGGCAATCGGGGCCTACCTCAACACGCGGCGGAAGGCCATCTTTACGCAGATGGATGAACTTACCCACTTCGCTGACAGCGCCAGGCAGGTGCTGGAAGCGGGCGCGCTCCCGCCAGTCCCGCTGCTGGTGCTGGTGCGAGATGCCGCCAAGGGCGAGCCCAGCGAGGCGACTGAAGCCCGTTGGCACGCCAACCAGGCCACCTTGGCCGCCTTATCACCGCAGGGCAGGCTGTGGCCAGCCACGGGCAGTGGACATGATATCCACCGCGACCGACCCGACCTGGTCGTTAAGGCGGTGCACGAGGTGCTTGTCACCGTGCGTCAGCACCGCGACGTTGCCGCGGTGGCCAAGCCCTAAGGGGCTGGCGCGGCCGCGGCGGGTGCCGCTTCCAGGCCCAACGCTTTCAAGCGCGCCCGGGCCTTCTCCCGATTTTCGGGCGTCAGTTCTTTCATCACGGCTGCTGCGCGCTGTCCGGCCTCGTCATCGCCCTGGGCCGCACCGAGGGCATACCAGGCCTGCGCTTCCACCAAGTCCCGCTCGCCGCCCACGCCCGCGGCGTGCAGGTCGCCCAATTGCCGCTGCGCAGGCGCAAAGCCCTGCCGTGCGGCCTCAGCGACCCAGAAGCGGCCTTCTTCCGGATCGGCTTTGAGTCCGGTGCCGGTGACATACATCATGCCCAGCGCCGCCTGCGCTTCAGGCCGTCCGTTTTCCGCCAGTTTGCGAAACAGGCGGAGCGCGGCGGCTGCACGCGGTGCGTCTTCGCCGTGTTGGAGGTGGATGCGCGCCAGGACCAGCTCGGCGTCGGGGTGCGATTCGCCCAACTGCTCCAGCAGGCCCACCGCGCGGGATTCATCGGGCTGAAGCCCTTTGCCCTCCAGTAACAGCAGCGCCAGATTGAACTGGGCTTCCTTCACCCCCTGGGCCGCTGCCAGCTCAAACCAGTGGCCGGCCACGGCCGGGTTGCCGCCGCCACCGGTGCCCCGGTAATGCAGCATCCCGAGATAGAACTGTGCTTCCGGGTCGCCGAGCTGTGCCGCTCGATCCAGCCACCCGGCCGCGGTGACGCGGTCAACTGCGGTCCCGTAGCCGCGAAGAAAAATCATGCCGAGGTTGTACATGGCGCCGCGCAGTCCTTGCGCGGCTGCTTTTTCAAACCAGCCCCGGGCCGCGACCGGGTCTTTGCTGACCCCCTGCCCGCGAAGCAGGAGCACGCCCAGATTGTTCTGGGCCACCGCCTTGCCCAGCCGCGCGTCTGCCTCGAATACGGCGGCCGCGCCGGCATAATCGCCCCGCGCCAGCAACTGCGCGGCAGATGCTGCGCGGGCCGCCGGGCACACGGCGCCAAGTGCCAGCGCGAGCAGGGCCGCACGTAACCAGGGGCGCTTGTCTGATGCCGTCCGCTGCCGACATTCGACCGGCTTGTTGGGGGCGTTGCGATACATTTTTTGTGGTCCGCGCAGGGAGAGCCAAGGTGGCCCGTAGACTTGTAAATGGCCCAGTAATACCATCGATTTCGCTGTGTCAAAAGGCGTTGTCCGGCCTTTCCGGGGTTCGCCCGGCGAGGTAAGACGGGCACAGCGCGAGAGACTTTTTATAACACTAAGGAGGTAGGTCAGATGAAGAAAAATTCCCTCAAGCCGGTGGCCCTCGCCCTCGGTTCATCCGTCGTTCTGGCTCTCTCTGCAGCGGCCAGTGCGGCTGAAAACCCGTTCCAGATGGTGGAGTTCGGGGCCGGTGTGACGGTCGCTGGTGAGGCGGTCGACATGAAGGGCAACAAGGTCAAGATCAACGATGAAACCGGCTTCACCTACGGCGGTGATCAGCAGGGCAAGTACTCGGGCGGCAAGGTCGGCACCGGGACCAAAGACCCGGCCGTATGCGGTACGTTCGGCGGCGCGAGCTGCTCTATGCCTCATCTCGAGAAGAAGTAAGTCAACGCTTGAATCAGCGTGAGGCCTGGAACACCTTGCACGGGCATTTCCCGGTGCAAGGTGCTGGTCTGGGACTTCGGCGGGCCCATCTGGGCCCGCTTTTACGTTCAATGCCCGACGTTGTTCAGTTCATGGAAGTTGCGCCGGAAAACTGGCTTGGTGCCGGCGGCCGTCTGGGACGCGCGTTTGAGGAAATTGCCGAACGTGTGCCGCTTGCCTGTCACGGCTTGTTGCTTAACTTGGGCGGGCCTGATCCCATCGATATCGACTTTCTGAAGCGTCTCAAACCGTTTCTCGACCGTTACAAGGTCCGTTGTTACAGCGACCATCTGGCGTTCTGCGGCGAGAGTGGGTTGCTTTACGAATTACTGCCCATTCCGTTTACGGCCGAGGCCGTGCGCCATACCGCGGGCCGAATTCGCCTCGTGCAGGATGTGTTGGAGCGGCCAATCGCGATCGAAAATGCCTCCTACTACTGTGTGCTGGCGCAGGACCTGTCTGAAGCGGAGTTCGTCAATGCGGTGCTCGCCGAGGCCGATTGCCGCCTGTTGCTCGACATTAACAACGTCTACGTCAACAGCCAGAACCATGGCTACGACCCGCTGAGCTTCCTGCGCACGTTGCGGGCTGAGCGCATCGTCTATGCCCACATCGCCGGCCATCTGCGGCCTGAAGAAGGGCTGATTATCGACACGCATGGCACCCCGGTGGTCGACCCGGTATGGCAACTGCTGGCACAGGCCTTCGATTTATTTGGCGTGTTTCCCTGCTTGTTGGAGCGCGACGAGCACATTCCGCCGCTCGAAGACCTGCTGCCCGAGGTCGAACATATCGCGAGCCTGCAGCGCCAACAGCTTGCCGGTGACCAAGCCGTAGTTCGTCATGCCTGAGCCGGAGTTCATCCAGCTACAGCGGGCATTCACCCGTCATTTGCGGGATCCGGCGCGGGTGCCCGCGCCAGCGCTGCCCGAGGCCGGACTGGAGATTTACCGCCATGCGGTGTTCTTCAACATCGACCGGTTTATGCGAGACAACTTTCCGCGCGTGGCTGAGGTGCTGGCGCCAGCGGTCTGGACGGCGCTGATCCGTGACTATCTGGTCAGGCACCAGTCACACACCCCGCTGTTCGTGGAACTTCTGGATGAGTTTCTGGCCTACCTGCGGCATGAGCGTACCGTCGCCGAAGATCCCCCCTGGCTGTTTGAGTTGGCCCACTTTGACTGGCTCGAAAACGCGCTCGCCAGTGATGAACGGGTGGTCGAGCGGCCGAGCGCTGCGCCACCCGCAGACCTGCTGGCCCACCCCCTCAGGCTCAATCCGGTCCATCGGCTCGAGCACTATGAGTACCCGGTACACGCCATTGCCCCGGCGTTCATGCCGGCCGGGCGCCCGCCGCGGCCGACCCGGCTGCTGGCCTTTCGCGACCTTGCCGGCGAATTTGCGGTCCTCGATCTCAACGAGGTTACGGTCGAGCTTTTCGAAGGCGTGGCCGGCGGCCGCCCGGCGCGCGCCGTACTGGCGGACATTGCCCTGCGGCTGGCCCATCCGGAGCCGGCCAAGGTCGAGTCGGGCGGCTCGGACATCCTGCAGCGATGGTGGGCGCTCGGACTGGTGGTCGGCGCCCTCGACGGGGAGGCTACGACGAGCGGAAAAAACCCATGACGCGTCGTGCTCCCGACTTTCGCTGCACTGTGGCATGATCCCGCTCAAGCATGAGAGCCGCAGACTGCGGTTCGAGTCGATGCCGGTGACGAGCCGGGGCGGAAAGTCTTAACAACCCCTCAAGGCGAAGATGTCGGAATCAAAGTTTCTACTCAGCGAGCGCCCGGCCTTCACGGTCGAAGGCTATCTGCCGCAGAAGCTGCAGCTCCTCCGTCGGCCCGTGGTCCGACTCATTGATGGCCTGCTGGGCCTGAGCGAGTTGACCAGCCGTTACCGCCGCCTGCCGCAAGCCACCGACGTACAGGAATTTGTGCGCCTGGCCTTGCGTGAACTGAACATCCGCACCGAATTCGAAGAAGAACATCTGGCGCGGATCCCGAAAACCGGGCCCTGCGTGATCGTGGCCAACCACCCGCATGGCGGGCCGGACGGCCTGCTTCTCATGGACCTGCTGTTACGGGTGCGCCCCGACGTGCGCTTTGTGGCCAATCACTTCCTGGCCGGTTTCATGGAACTCCGCTCGCTGCTCTTGCAGGTCGACCCTTTCGGTGGCGGTCGCGCGGCGCGCTACAACATTGCGGCGGTTCGTGCCGCCCGCCGCTGGCTTGAACAGGGCGGCATGGTCGTGATGTTCCCCGGCGGTGAGGTATCCAGCCTTAAGCTCAGCACCGGACAGGTCACTGATCCGGAGTGGACCACGGGTGTCTCGCGGCTGCTGCGGCAGACCGGCGCGCCCGCGTTGCCCATCTACATTGAGGGCCGTAACAGCACCCTGTTTCAGATCGGCGGTTTGCTGAACCCGCGCCTGCGCACGGTCATGCTGGTGCGGGAACTGCTGAAGGCGCGCACCGTGCGGCTGCGAATCGGGCGCGCGCTGGCACCGTCGGTGTTGACGGAGATCGGTGACGACGAAGTCGCCGCCCAATACTTGCAGTACAAGACGTACCTGCTACGGGTCGCCGATCGCGCCGGCAAAGCCCCGGGCAAGCAGGCGCCACCCCGGACGTTCAGTCGTAAGCCGGTCCCGATCGCCGAAGCGCCGGGCGAAGACGTGCTGGAGGCAGAGGTCAATGCGCTGCCCCGCGAGCAACTGCTGCACGCGCACGGCTCGCAGGAAATCTGGTTGTTCACGGGCCGTGAGTGCCCCAATCTGCTGGCCGAAATCGGACGCCTGCGCGAACTCACCTTCCGCCGTATCGGCGAAGGGACCGGCAAGGCGACCGATCTCGACGAGTACGACGACTACTACCAGCACATGTTTCTGTGGGACCGAAAGAGCCGGCAAATTATCGGCGCCTATCGGATGGGCCCCAGCGATTTGATTCTCGCCGAGCACGGCCCACGCGGCCTCTACACCCATTCGCTGTTCCGGATGTCCGGGCGCTTGCTCGAGAAGCTCAGCTGCGGCGTCGAAATGGGCCGCTCCTTCGTGCGAATTGAACAACAACGGAGTTTCGGCGCGCTGCTGATGCTCTGGCGCGGCATCGGCTGTTACGTCGTTCGTAATCCGCGCTACCGCTACCTTTTCGGGCCGGTCAGCATCAGCAACGACTACCATCCCTTGTCGCAGCAGATTCTGGTCACCATGCTGAAGCGCCATAAGTTCGATGCCGAACATGCGGGCGAAGTGCGGCCGCGCCGGCCCTTCCGCTTGCGCGAACATGAAATCCCGAGCTTCGATGCGATTGAGGATCCGGATTCCCGCGTGCTGGCCGATTTGCTAGGCACGCTGGAAGAAGACGAAAAGGGCGTCCCCGTCCTGTTGCGGCAATACCTGAAACTGGGCGGACGGATTCTCGGCTTCAACGTCGACCCGGCATTCAACAACGTCATCGACGGTCTGCTGGTGGTCGACCTGTTGCAAACCGAACCGGCCATTCTGGCCAAATACTTCGGGGATGCCGGCACCGCCGCGTTTCGCGCCTTTCATCTAAAGCTGCCGCCCGTCGAGAGCGCCGCGTAACGCTGTTCCGCCCGCCGCGCCGGAAATGCTGCACTGCTCTTTCCTGCGCTAGCCCCCTCTTGTAGAGTCAAACCATTCTTCTAGCGGGCGCTGATGCCCCGAGCCAAAGCTATGCGAAAAATCCGGAAACTGCTGGTTGCCAATCGCGGCGAAATCGCCATCCGCGTGATGCGCGCGGCGGCTGAACTCGATATCGAGTCGGTTGCGATCTACTCCCAGGAAGACCGCTTCTCCCTGCATCGCTTCAAGGTCGATGAGGCCTATCTGGTCGGCAAGGGCAAAACCCCGGTGCAGGCCTATCTGGACGGTGAAGACATCATCCGCATCGCGCTGGAAGCCGGCGTGGATGCGATCCATCCAGGTTACGGCTTTCTCTCTGAGCGACCAGAGTTTGCTGACGCCTGCGCCGAAGCCGGCATCATCTTTGTCGGGCCACCCGCCGACGTGATGCGCACGCTGGGCAATAAGGTCGCGGCGCGCAAATTGGCCGAACGCTGCGGCGTGCCGGTGATGCCGGCGACGGGACCTCTGCCTGAAGATCCGGCGCAGATCACCGCCTTGGCCGCTGCCATTGGTTACCCGCTGATGCTGAAAGCCTCCTGGGGCGGCGGCGGCCGCGGTATGCGCGTTATCGAGGACGAGACCAGCCTGCTGGAACTGGTCGCGCTAGGTCGCCGCGAAGCCGAACAGGCATTCGGCAACGGCGAGGTTTATCTCGAGAAACTCATTCGTCGTGCCCGTCACGTCGAGGTGCAGATCGTGGGCGACCTCCACGGCAACATCGTTCATCTCTTCGACCGCGACTGCACCGTGCAGCGTCGCAATCAAAAAGTGGTCGAACGCGCGCCCTCGATGTTTCTGGATGAAACGGCACGCGAAGCCGTGTGTGCGTCGGCGGTCACCTTGTGCCGCGCGGCGGGTTACCAGAACGCGGGCACGGTCGAGTTTTTACAGAATGCGGACACGGGCGATGTTTATTTCATCGAGGTAAACCCGCGCATTCAGGTCGAGCACACCGTGACGGAAATGCTGACCGGCATCGATATCGTGAAGGCGCAGCTGCGGATCGCGCAGGGCGGACGAATTGGCGAGGACGACAGCGGCGTGCCGCAGCAGGCCGACATTTACCGCCACGGCTACAGCATGCAGTGCCGGATCACGACCGAAGATCCGGAAAACAATTTCATCCCCGACTACGGCACGATCACCGCCTATCGCAGTCCGGCGGGCTTCGGCATTCGCCTTGATGCCGGTACTGCGTATACCGGCGCTCGCATCACGCGCTACTACGACTCCATGCTGGTTAAAGTCACCGCCTGGGGCTCGACACCCGATGAAACCACCGCGCGCATGCTGCGCGCGCTGCGCGAGTTCCGGGTGCGTGGCGTGGTAACGAATCTACGCTTTCTCGAACAGCTCTTGATGCACCAGGACTTCACGTCCGCCCGCTACTGCACCACCTTCATCGATACCACGCCGGAGCTGTTCAACTTCCAGCATCGGCAGGATTACGGCACACCGCTGCTGCGTTACCTCGGCGACGTCATCGTGAATGGCAACGATGCGGTGAAAGGGCGTGCGCGTCCCGGCGTGCTGGCGACACCCGAGCCGCCAGAGGTGTCGCGTGCGGTGCCGCCTGCTGGTACCCGTCAGCTACTGGAGGCCATTGGGCCGCGCAAGTTTGCCGAGTGGATGCTGAGCGAGCAGCGTGCGCTGGTGACCGACACCACCTTCCGCGATGCCCATCAGTCCTTGCTCGCTACCCGCATGCGGAGCTTCGACATGCTCGCGGTGGCGCCGGCCTACGCGCGCATGCTGCCCACCCTGTTCTCTGCGGAATGTTGGGGCGGGGCGACCTTCGATGTCGCCATGCGCTTTCTGAAGGAATGCCCCTGGCAGCGTCTGCGCGGCATGCGTCAGCGCTTGCCGAACACCCTACTGCAAATGCTCTTGCGCGCCTCCAACGCGGTGGGCTACACCAACTATCCCGACAACGTGGTGGATTTTTTCGTGCGTCAGGCGGCTGCCGAAGGCGTCGACCTGTTCCGTATTTTCGACTCGCTGAACTGGGTCGAGAACATGCGCGTGGCGATCGATTCGGTGGTCGCGACCGGCAAACTCGCGGAAGCCGCGATTTGCTACACGGGTAACCTCAGCGACCCGCGCTGTACGAAGTACGACCTGAAGTACTACGTCAAACTGGCCAAGGAACTGGAACGCGCCGGCGCGCACATCATCGGCATCAAGGATATGGCTGGCCTGTGTCGGCCCGCGGCAGCACGTGATCTGGTGCGCGCGCTCAAGCAGGAAATTGCGCTGCCTATTCACTTTCACACGCACGATACCAGCGGCATCGCGGCGGCCAGCGTGCTCGCGGCAGTTGATGCGGGGGTGGATGCCTTCGACGCCGCGATGGATGCCATGAGTGGTCTCACCTCGCAGCCCAATCTGGGTTCGATCGTTGAAGCCTTGCGTCACAGCGAGCGCGACACCGGACTGGATCCGGAAGCCATTCGTCAGCTCTCAAGCTACTGGGAGCAGGTGCGTTCGCTATACCTGCCCTTTGAAAGCGACATTCGCGCGGGTGCTTCCGAGGTCTACGTGCACGGTATGCCCGGGGGCCAGTTCACCAATCTGCGCGAACAGGCCTTGTCGCTTGGTATTTCAGCGCCGCGCTGGCCGGAAGTCGCGCGTGCCTACGCCGATGTGAACGAGATGTTTGGCGACATCGTGAAAGTCACGCCCAGCTCCAAGGTGGTCGGCGACATGGCCCTGATGATGGTCACCAGCGGCCTGACCCGCGACGACGTGGAAAATCCGGCGGTTGATGTGGCGTTTCCGGAGTCTGTGGTGTCGTTTTTCAAGGGCGATTTGGGCCAGCCCTATGGCGGTTTTCCGCCCGAGTTACAGCGCAAGGTGCTGGGCGGTCAAACCCCGCTTGCGGGTCGACCGGGCGCTGTCCTGCCGCCCGTTGACCTGGCCGCCGAGCGTAAAACGCTGGAACAGCGCGTTGAGCGCACGGTCAGCGATCCGGAATTTGCGTCCTATCTGATGTACCCGAAAGTGTTCACCGACTACGCAAAGACCCAGCGCAGCTACGGCGACCTCACCGGCCTGCCTACGGCCGCTTTTTTCTATGGCATGGTCGCCGGGCAGGAACTGAATGTAGAACTCGGGCCAGGTCGCAGCCAGGTCGTGCGCTATCTCGGCACCAGCGATCCGCATGACGATAACCACCGCACCGTCTTTTTCGAACTCAACGGTCAGCCGCGCGCTATCAAGGTGGGCGATGGTGCCGGCGTCCAGGCCAGAGCGCCGCAGCCCAAGGCCGAACGCGACAACCCGCGCCATCTGGGCGCGCCGATGCCGGGCGTGATCACGCAGATTGCGGTGAAGTTGGGCGACCGGGTGGCGCGCGGCGATGCCATGATGACCTTGGAAGCGATGAAAATGCAGACCGCCATCCGCGCGGAGAGCGACGGCACCATCAGCGCCTTGACCGTCCACGTGGGACAGCAGGTCGACGCTAAAGACCTGCTGGCTGAAATTACGCCGGACGTCGCGAGCTAAGCTAGGCGCCCAACAGGGCGCGGAGCTTGTTCAACTCCTCGGCCGCTTCGCGGACGACCTGCAAGCGGCCGGATTCCGTAAAGGCTTCCAGCGGGAGCGAACGCAATACCGGCGCGTCGTCGTCGGGCAGCGGTTCGCCCCACAGCAGATGCGCCTCCGGTTCGTGCCAATGCGCAAGCTGCAGAATTTCGGTAACGCCGTAGGGCGTCTCGGCCGGACGCAGCCACTGCTCGGCGGCGCAGCAGGCTTTCACCATTTCCTCCGGCAAGCGCCATGCGCGCAGCACCATTGCCGAGACCTCGTAACGCAGGTCGTGTAGCACGGTGCGCAAGGTTGCTTCATTTTTGAAGAGCTGCGGAAAAGCGTCGAGTTGAGAGACCAGCGCCATGATGCCGATGTCGTGCAAAAGCCCTGTTAACAAGGCCTGCTCGGCGTTTAGCCGGGTCATGCGTCGCGCCAGCACGAAAGACAGCGAGGCGATGTTGGCGCTATGACTCCACGCCGATCGCATCAGCGTGGTACAGCGCGGATCCTTGGACTTGAACAGGTTGCGGATCACGTGCGCCATGATGAAATCGCGCGTGGAATTGACCCCCATGCGCATCACAGCGGCGGCGACGTTGCTGATTTGGGCCCCGCCGGCATAACCCGCGCTATTGGCAACCCGAATGCAGTAACTGGCGAGCGCGGGATCGGTCAGGATGATGCCGGCCATATCCTCGATGCCCTTGTTCGGGTCGGCGGCCGCCGCACGAATCCGTAGCGCCACATCGGGCAGGGTGGGCAATACCAGCGTTTCATCCCGCAGCGCCTGATAGACCGCGAACAGCAGTTCGTTATCAATCTGATCTTCGCCGGCGGCAGCTTCATGCACCTGAATGCCACCGCGCGCGCCCGCTTTTTTCTGGGCCGCAAAAATGCTGGCCGGCAGGCGCACAAAGCGAATATTCGTGGTGGCCATTGCACTGGCGCGCGCCTTTGGATGCGGTGACAGCGGGTGCAAGGCTTCCAGCGTGCCGGCGAAGAGTTCAAAACTTTCGCCCAGCGCGTCGGTTACGCGCACCGTGCCATCGAGCAGATAGAACAACCAGTCATCGTCAGGGCCACACCGGAACAGGTGTTCGCTTGTTTTGCGTTGTTCTACGTCGATGTGGCGCGTCAGTCCGTCAAACTCCGCCTCGCCGAGATGGCGTAGCGGCAGCAGGCCGCGAAGGCGGTTGAGATCGGCGCTACGGCTTTCGCTCATCGTTGTGCTTCCCGTGCGGCCAGAGGTTTAGCGAAGTGCATGGTCACCCACAAACGGATTGGTTTGACGCTCGCGCCCAAAGGTTGAGGCCGGACCGTGTCCGGGCACGAAAGTCACTTCGTTACCCCACGGCCACAGGCGTTCCGTGATCGAGCGAATCAGCGTGGCATGGTCTCCGCGCGGAAAATCTGTGCGTCCGATCGAGCCCTGAAAGAGCACATCGCCCACGAACGCGATTTGACTGCGCGGTTCGAGGAACACCACGTGGCCCGGCGTGTGGCCCGGGCAATGTGCGACAGTCAGGGAGAGTTTGCCTACCGTCACCGTATCGCCCTGTGTTAGCCAACGGTCGGGGGTAAATACCTCCGCCGGCGGGAAGCCGTAGCGTTGGCCCTGTTCGGGCAGCAGGTCGATCCAGAACTGGTCATCCTGATGCGGACCTTCGATTGGCACCGCGAGTTCCCGCGCCAGCCGGGCGGTCGCACCGGCGTGATCAATGTGAGCGTGCGTAACGAGGATTTTTTCGATCGTCACGCCCGCCTTGCGGGCCGCCTCCAGCACTTTATCGGTGTCGCCGCCCGGGTCCACGACGGCGCCGAGCATACTTTCCGGACACCACAGTAGGGCGCAGTTCTGTTGGAACGGGGTGACTGGTGTGATGAGCACTTGCACTGAAATTAAGGGCTCTTTTGGAGGGAGGCGGATTTTGAGTGTAGCGGAAAACTTTGCGCCCGCGACAGGCGCTACGGGACTCAAAACGTTGGCTTTGGCACGGCAGGAATCCATCCCGCGGGGAGCCACGTAAGCATTCAGCAATTTATCTGGCGCGCCCCGTGTCGCCCACGTTCGGCGCTACAGGCGCTACCATGCCTTGGGGGCGGCGGTCTAATCGGGCCACGCTGCCGGCTTCACGACTACGCAGATACGGAGAACACCACAATGAGCATTCAAGAGGGCAAGGCCGCACCGGCCTTCACACTGACCGACGCAGAGGGCAAGAAAGTCTCCCTGAAGGACTTCAAGGGCAAAGACGTGGTGGTCTACTTTTATCCCAAGGACGACACGCCGGGTTGCACCAAGGAAGCCTGCGGCTTTCGCGACCACTGGTCGGTGCTGCAAGCGCGCGGGGTGGTGCTGATCGGCGTCTCCCCTGACGATGCCGCCTCCCATACCCGCTTTGCCGGCAAGTACCAGTTGCCCTTCCTGCTGCTCAGCGACCCGGCGCGGGAGATGATGGCCGCCTATGGCGCGTACGGTGAAAAGACCATGTATGGCCGCAAAACCATGGGCGTGATCCGCTCCACCGTGTGGATCGATGCGACGGGCAAAGTGAAAAAACACTGGGCGCGGGTGGCGAAAGCAGAGACCCACCCCGAAGCCGTACTGGCCGCGTTGACCGCCGCTTAAGCCTGTCCGGCATCCTCGGGCGGCGCGGCAGCCGCCCAGGGTGCACGGGATTCATCCAGACTTTCGTGATACCGCACGATGCGGTTGCGGCCCAGACTCTTGGCCTGGTAGAGCGCGCGGTCGGCGCGCTGGATGAGTTGGCTGGTCAGCGCCTGCGGCCGAAAGCCCACCCAGCCTAGACTGACCGTGACGTGCTCCACCTCGGGAAAATAGTGCGCGGCCACCCGTGCCCGGAAGCGCTCCAACGCATGCGCCGCGCCGGCGCTGTCGGTGTTGTTGAGAATGATCACGAACTCTTCCCCGCCATAGCGGAACAACAAATCTTCCGTGCGGAAACTCTCGCGCAAAAGGCTCGCAAACTGCAGGAGGATTTCGTCGCCCTGGAGATGGCCAAAGGTGTCGTTAATCCGCTTGAAGTGGTCAATGTCCGCGACCGCGAGCCACGGGCTGCTGTCGACCCGCACCCGGTGCGGATTGCGCCGGCTTCGTTCGAGGAGTTGTTCGAAGCGGTAGTCGAAAGACTGGCGATTGAGCAGGTCGGTCAGAGGGTCACGCTCAAAGTGATCCATCAAGGTCAGCAGATGGACGAAGATCGTGGAGATACGTCGCACGCCCCGCAGGACGCGGGTCTCCACCGGGCGCTGAAGCACCAGAAAGCGGTCTAGCCCAGCGAGTCTGCCCAGACAGATCACCGCGCCGCCGTCAGGCAAGCGGATGACGGCCGGGGCATCGGTCGCGGTGTGGGACCCTAGCGCAGCGGGCAGCCAGTCGGGCGTCGCCACTTCCTGCCCATCGACGATCTGGCGCACCGCATAGGTCGGTGTCTGAGCCGGGCCGGCCTGACCGTCGCTGGCGTCGAAGGCTTCGAGCAACGCAACGTCCGCGTCGCCGGTCATATCCCGGACGGCTTCCAACTGGGTCCGGCACAGGCTCTGGAAGTCGGCCTGCCTCGTCAATTGGGAAATGGCGCTGAACTCATCCATTAGATTGCGCTGGCGTTGACACGAAGGGCGCTATCTTAGAGCGCCAAACCCGTCGGCCGACAGCCCTGAGCAGAAATCGGTGCCTGAAAGCCGATTTAGATCCTGTCCTGACCAATTGCGCGTGGCCAGCCCTCGCTGGCTATACTCGCCGCACCGCAGACAGGGTCGCCCCGTTGCACGTCGTTCTGAAATATCTGCTGCAACTTCGTTTGGTGCTGATCGCCGCCGAAGTGCTGGGTCTGGCGATCGTTGATCTGGCCTTTGGCATCCGCCTCGCGTGGCCAATAGTCGGCGGTGTGCTGGGTGTTTTGGCGGCTTTCAGCCTGTGGTCCTGGCAACGCTGGCGTGGGGTGCGCGATGTGCCCGCCGCCGAGTTTTTGCGCCAGTCAGCGGCCGATCTGCTGGCCTTGTCGCTGCTCATTTACTACACCGGCGGTCCGGTCAACCCGTTCATCTCGCTGTTCTTGTTGCCGATCGTGTTCGCTGCCGCGACCCTGCCGCTGCGGACCACCAGCGTGGTCGCGCTGATGGCCGGCGGCAGCTATACCGCGCTGATGTTCTTTTATCAGCCCCTTTCCAACCACCAGCAGCACATGCACGGCATGGGCTTGCACCTGTGGGGTATGTGGTACGGCTTTCTGGTCAGTGCGGGCTGCGTGGCGCTGTTTGTGGCCCGCATCGCGCGCAGCCTGCGCCAGCGCGATCGGGATCTGGCGGCCGCCCGCGAGCAGGCGCTGGAGGCGGAGCGGGTGATCGCGCTCGGCACGCTGGCGGCCGGCACCGCGCATGAACTGGGCACGCCGCTCGCCACCATCGCCATTCTGGCCAAGGATCTTGAAACCGACCTGCTCGGCCAACCCGCCCAGCACGCGGCGATGGTGACGCTGCGCGCCCAGGTGGCGCGCTGCAAGGAGAGCCTGGCCCGTCTTGCCGCCGACGCCGGCGCCCTGCCGGCGGACAGCGGCCACCCGCAGGATGCCGAGCGCTTTCTCCGTGGTCTGATGGAGGAATGGCAGCGCAGCCGCCTGCCCGTGCAACTGGACACACGTTTTGACGGCCGCGGCACGCCGCCGCAAATCGTGGCTGACCGCACGTTGCGGCAGGCCTTGTTCAACGTGCTGAACAACGCGGCAGATGCGTCCGGTGCGCGGGTGGAAGTCACGGCCGGCTGGACCGAGGATCTGCTCTGGCTGCAGGTGCGCGACGACGGGCCCGGGGTGGCCGAGACCGTGCGCGAGCGGATAGGCCGTGAAGTTGTCAGCACCAAGGGTGACCGCGGGATGGGGCTTGGCCTTTATCTTGCGCAAAGCGTGCTGCGCCGGCTGGGCGGCACGGTCGAGTTTCTGCGCCCAAGCGACGGCGGGACGCTGGTGAATATCGAAATTCCGCTGCTGGCGCTGCGCGCGGTAGAGATCTGAGATGAACGACATCCTGCTTATTGATGACGACCCCACCCTGCTGTCCGTGATGGCGCAGGCGATGGCGCGCCGCGGCCAACGCACCCTGCTGGCCAGCACCCCGGACCAAGCGCTGAGCCTGGGCGCAAGCGCCGGGGTCACCCGGGCCGTCCTTGATTTGCGGCTGGGCGAGAGCAGCGGGCTGCGGCTGATTGCGCCGCTCTTGCAAGAAAATCCCGGCCTGCGAATCGTGGTGCTGACCGGCTACGCCAGCATCGCCACGGCGGTCGAGGCGATCAAACTGGGCGCGCATCACTATCTGACTAAACCCGCCGACGTCGACGATATCCTCGGTGCCTTCGAGGACGGGGAGGGCGCCGCCGAGACGGCGGCGATCGACGACCGGCCTACCTCACTGGGGCGCGCCGAATGGGAGTACATCCAGCAGACCCTGCAGTCCTGCGATGGCAACGTCTCGGCAGCCGCCAAGCGCCTCGGCCTGCACCGACGCACGCTTCAGCGCAAGTTGCAGAAACGCCCGTCTGGCCTCAACTAAAGAAGAGGGATTCATGTCAGCCACTTTTCCCACCGCCCCGGGCTATCACGACCTCACGTGCTCCCTTGCACCGGGTGATGACGCCCGCTACACGCTGAAACTGCCGGCTGGCGACCTCACCGGCCTGCCGCTGGTGTTGGTATTGCACTACGGCGGCGAGCCAACAGGCTTCTACGGTCGCCCTTTACTTGAGATGCTGGTGGCTGCGGCCTGGCCGGAACTGCCGGCAATTTATCTGGCACCGGTGGCGCAAGGCGGAGACTGGCAGGTGCCGCGCAACCGTGACCTTGCCTTGCGGCTCCTTGATGAGACCGCGCGCGCCTATGGCGTTGCGGACGGACAGCGACTGCTCGTCGGTTACAGCATGGGGGCGATCGGGCTCTGGCATCTCCTGACGGAGGCGCCGGCTAGTGTTGCGGCGGCGATCGCCATGGCGGGTCCACCGCCGCCGCCAGATTACGTTGGCCGCGTGCCGGTTCATGCGATCAATTCCGATGCCGACCGTCTGTTCCCGATTAAGGCCACCAGCGAGGCCGTCGCGACACTGGCCGCGCAAGGCGCGCCCTGCGAGATCAGCGTGATTAGCGGCATCGATCACTTCAACGTCCCCGGCTTCAAGCCAGCGCTGGCGGCTCTTTTGCCGTGGCTACGGGCGCAACTGAAAATCGCCTGAGCGCAGCGCAGATGCCCCTGCGTGCGCGGGGGAAAATTTTCTTGCAATCAAAGTCGAACCGTGTACATTGCGCGCTCCGCAGCAGCCTGGGGGCTTTGTGAGTTGTTCCACTAAGAACACATCGTTGATGTTGAGGAGAGCCCTCCAGGTCTAGCGCCATCGTTATCTGCGGTGCGCCCGACTTGAAGGCGCACTCCTCGTGGTTGTTGTCACACACAATTTCACGCGAGGAATACCGGAGAGATGGCCAACAATTTGCCGAATCGGGGACTGTCCCCCCTTCAGCCTTCAGCGGGCCCGGCCCGCAACCCTTCTGAAATCGCGGCCCTGCTGGCCTTCGCGGCCTGACGACCGTGGCGCAGCGTATTCAGGAAACCCTCTACGGCGACGAAGTCTTTCAAGGCTTCACCGCCGACGCCCATCTGTTCCACGGGCAGACGCCTTTCCAGACCGTCGACATCTACGCCAGCAAGCGCTGGGGCAAGGTGCTGGTCCTGGATGGCATTTTCCAGACCACCGAAAACGACGAATTCGTCTATCACGAGATGCTGACGCACGTGCCGATGTTCGGCTGCGCCAAGCCGCGTCGCGTGATGATTGTCGGCGGCGGTGATGGCGGCATCCTGCGCGAAGTGCTCAAACACGATATTGAGCACGTCGACATGGTCGAGATCGACCGCACCGTGGTGGAGTACTGCGTCGAGCAAATGCCCACGCTGAATAACGCCGGTGCCATCTACGAGGACCCGCGGGCCAGCCTCGTGATCGAAGATGCCTTCGAGTTCATGAAGCGCGAGCAGAACACCTACGACGTGATCCTCGTCGACTCCACCGACCCTATCGGGCCGGCTGAAGTGCTGTTCTCGCACACCTTCTACGACCTGTGCCGCAAGGCGCTGAACCCCGGCGGCGTCATTGCCCTGCAGGGCGGCGTACCGTTCCTGCAGCCGGACGAAGCGCCCGGCGTGATGAAACTGCTGCGCGGCCTGGGGCTTAAATCCCGCGTCTATCTCGCGGCGGTCCCGACGTACTACGGCAGCAGCATGTCGCTGGGCTATGCCAGCGACGACCTCGCCGCCATGACGCCGGATCTGGAAAACATACGCGCGCGTTTTGCGCGTTCGGGGGTGGAAACCCGTCATTACACGCCGGAGCTGCATGTAGCCAGCTTCGCGTTGCCACGTTGGCTTGAAGACACTACCGGGGGGTTGGCATGAACAACGAACAGCTGGACCACTTCAAATTCGGCGACGACGGCGAACGCTATGCGGGCGACCATTTGCTGATCGAGTTCTGGGGTGCGACGCGCCTGACCGAACCGGAGTACATCTGCCAGGCGCTTGAGGACGGCGCGCGGATCGCCGGCGCGACGATCCTCCATTCGCACTATCACCACTTTGGTGAAGGCTCGGGCGTGAGCGGCGTGACGGTGCTGGCAGAAAGCCACATCAGCATCCACACCTGGCCGGAAGTGGGCTATGCGGCGATCGACGTGTTCATGTGTGGGGACGCCAAGCCCATGGATTGTCTGGCGCTCCTGCAGGAACGCTTCAATCCGGACACCGTGTCGGCCGAGAGCTTCCGCCGCGGCCGACTGATGCCCCAGATGCGCGCGCACCGCGTTGCCTGAGTAAACGCCCGCCGGACCGGCGTCTGACGCTGGTCCGATGCGGGCGCGTTGCGCCCGATCAAGCGCCTCTTCCCGATGACCGTCAGGCTCTGCCTCTTGCTCGGGAGGTAGCCCCTGATGACGTCTGAAATCTGTCTTGCCCCTCGCCAGTTGGCTGCCCTGCGCGCGGAACTCGCTCGCCTGCACGAGGCGGGCGTCGACCTGCCGCCCACGCTGGCCGCCGTTGTGCGCGAAGTGGAGGCGACGTCTGTGGTCGCCGCTGGCCCCGACACCGACCAACTCGCCCGGCTGCGCGACCAGCTGACCGCCTTCGAAGCGGCCCATCCTCGCCTGACCGGCATCGCCAACGACCTGCTGATGCAACTCGCCGCGATCGGGATCTGAAAAAACAAACGGGCCCCGCAGGGCCCGCTTGCTATCCCGAGCGCGCGATCAGGCGGCGGCAGAAGCCTGCTTCGGCGGCGCTTCGGCCGTCCAGGTTCGCAGCACCGGCAGCACTTCGGCAGAGAACAGCTTCATGCTGCGTTCCACCACATCCATCGGGGTGCCGGCGAAGCGGAAGCAGCCCAGCACGCCGTAGGGGCCGAAGTAGTTCCAGCGTTCCTCGAACTTGCGCAGCATCTGATCCGGCGTGCCCCAGATCTGCTGTTCCACATAGGCCTTGGCGATGTTTTCCTTGCCGGCGGCTTTCATCATGTCGACCGCGTCGCCGTAGGCCTTGTAGCCTTTGGCTTCCTTGTAATGGTCGCCCAGCATTTCATAGTGGTGCAGCACGGAGGCGCAGTAGCCGGCAATGTACTTCTCGGCGTTTTCACGCGCGCGCTTGCCGTCGTGGTCGCAAATGGTTATTTCGGTCAGCAAGGGCGGGCGCGGCGCGTAGCCGTGCAGCTTCTGGAACAGGGCCGCGTAGTCGTCGAGCTCCTGCTTCTGCTTTTCCGGCGCCTTGTAGTTGAAGGCCATCATCTGCACGCCAAGCTTGGCGGCCTGTTCGGCGGAGTCAGGGCTCATCGCGACCTGCGTGACGCGGGTCTTGCGCCATTCCTTGGACAGCGGCTCCGGCCGCAGCGGCGCTTCGGGCTGCTGATAGTGCTTGCCGTTGAGGGTAGGGAAGGTGCCGGTCTCAAGCGCCTGGATGATGACCGGCGAGGCTTCGTCGAAGCGTTCGCGGGAGTCGTCCATCGAAATGCCAAAGCGGTCGAACTCGCGGCGGGACAGCCCACGGCCGATGCCGAGGATCGCCCGGCCGCCAGAGAGCTGGTCCAGAAGCGCGGCTTTTTCCGCGATGCGCAGCGGCTGGTCGTTCCAGGGAATGATGCAGGCGCCAGTTGCCAGCTTGATGCGCTGGGTCTTGCCCGCCAGATGGGCGAGGTAGACAAAGTTGTCCGGACAGAAGGAATAGTCTTCAAAGTGATGCTCGACGACCCACAGATGGTCGTAATCGAGCTCGTCGGCCAGCACGCCGCAGCGCAGTTCCTGCGCGTACACCTCGGCGTCCGACATCCCCTCAAACATCCAGCTCTGCACGACCTGAACAATACCGACTTCCATTAGTGACTCCCCTACAAAAGCTTGAACCCGGCGCGGGCGTTATTGGATTGGCCTGAAACACGCGACGCACGAGCCGTCGACGGGCGCAGGATGTCACCGAGTGTAGCGCCGGCAAGGCCTGCGCGCGATGCGCAAAACAGGGGAATTTCGGCGGGTTTTTGTGTTGCAGCGCGCCAACTTGAAGACCAGCAGCCAATCGACACGAGCGGTCTTGATGCGGCACTCTGCGGGCCTCCGTTTGTGAACCCCAGAGCACCCCATGAGCAGCAGCTATCCCGACCTTCACCTCACCGAAATGACCGTTCCCCGCGAGTGGCTGGACTACAACGACCACATGAATGTCGCCTACTACACGCTGGCCTTTGATAACGCCGGTGAGGAACTGCTCAAGTCCGCCGGCATGGGGCATGAGTACACGCAGACCACGCAGAATTCCTGGATGGTGCTCGAAGGCCACATCACCTACCAGAACGAGGCGCGCCTCGGCGACCTGCTGCTCATCAAATCCCGCGTGCTCGACTGCTCGACCAAGGCCGCGCATTTGTATCAGGAGATGTACCGGGGCGAGACGCTCCTTTCCACGCAGGAACAGCTGATGCTGCACGTCAGCCTCGCCACTCGCCGCACCTCGCCGTTTGAACCGGCGGTGCTCACCGCGCTTCAGGCCATGCAGGCCGCCCAGCAGGATTTGCCGCGACCCGAGTGGATCGGCCGGCGCATTGGCATCCGCCGCAGCTAAGGAGTTCAGCATGAATCAGGCACAGGGTTTCCAGCACGCGGTCGCCTTGATTACGGGCGGCGGCGCCGGCATTGGTGCGGCACTGGCCAAGGCATTGACCGCCGCCGGCGCCAAGGTGGTGGTGGCCGACATCGACCCCGCGCAGGCCAGCGCGGTGCAGGCGCGCGGCGACGCCCTGGAGGCACATGCGCTGGACGTCACCGATGCCCTCGCCGTGCAGGCGCTGGTCGATGGGGTGGTGGCCCGCCACGGACAACTCGATCTGATCTTCAACAACGCCGGCATTTCGGTCTGCGCCGATGCCCGCGATCTGGAGATCAGCCACTGGCGAAAAGTGATTGATGTGAACCTGATGGGCGTGATTTACGGCACGCATGCGGCCTATCAGCAGATGGTGAAACAAGGCCACGGGCACATTGTAAACATTGCCTCGCTGGCCGGGCTGGTGCCGTTCCCGACCAACGCGCCTTACGCCGCGAGCAAGCACGCGGTGGTGGGTTTGTCGCTGTCGATGCGCACCGAAGGCGAGGCGCTGGGGGTGAAGGTCAGCGCCGTCTGTCCCGGCTTCATTCAGTCGAATATCTTCACCTCGACGCCTTTTATCAACGTGCGGCGAGACGCCATTCTGGCCGCCATGCCGTTCAAGCCCGTCACCACCGACCTCGCTGCGGCGCGGATTCTGGAAGGTGTGCGCCAGAACCTGCCCATCATTTCCTTCCCCTTCTACGCGCGGCTCTTGTGGCGGCTCTACCGCCTGTGGCCCGGTCTTCTCAATGTGCTGGGCCGCCAGCAAATTCGCGACCTGCGCAAGCAGCGCATCAAGACCTGAAGTTCGCTTTGGCGCTTGGCTGACGCCCGCCAGCGGGCGGGCTGACGGCCGGCCGTCCTATCGATTACCATACGCCGACGTATGGTCTGACCACCGGTCAGGCTCCCCGCCCGCTGCCGACCGAGGAGACGATCTTGGACTCGCTTTACCATCACAGCTTCAAGGACATGATGAACGACGTTGTGGCCGCCGGCTCCTGCTGCGAATGCGGGACCTGCGTGCTGGTTTGCCCGCATAACGTCATTGAGTACATCGACGGCAAGCCCAAGCAGACCGCCAAGGAATCGGCCGCATTCGACTACTGCGGGATCAGCGAAGGCGTGGGCTGCGACGTGTGCGCCACGGCCTGCCCGCGACTGTGGCCGCGCGAATCGCACCTCAAGCAGGCGGTGTTTGGCGACCAGCCGGAAGGCTATGAAGGCATCTTCGGCAACTACCGGCACATTTTTGTGGCGCGTACCAAGCAGGAAGGCCTGCTCGACCGCGCGCAGGACGGCGGCGTGGTCACCGGCCTGCTGGTGTGGGCGCGCGAACAAGGCCTGATCGACGGCGCCGCCGTGTCGAC
>JALRCR010000080.1 GCA_023257255.1 Gammaproteobacteria bacterium
TGTGGGAGGGGCTTCCTGCCCCGACTCAGGTTGTTGCCGACTTGACGCTGGCGTCGCGGCGTTGCCGCTCCCACGGGAGATGCTGGCTCCTGAGACAGCCGAATGAATCGCGGGTCGGCCTCGAAGGTCATTGTGGGAGGGGCTTGCTGCCGCGACTCAGGTTGTGGGAGGGGCTTCCTGCCCCGACTCAGGTTGTTGCCGACTTGACGCTGGCGTCGCGGCGTTGCCGCTCCCACGGGGATGCTGGCGTCGCGGCGTTGCCGCTCCCACGGGGATGCTGGCGTTGCCACACGGGATCTCACCCAGGAAGACCAGGCGCAGCGCACATCAGGCCGGGCGCGCGGCGAGCAGGGCTTCCGCGGTGTGGGCAAATGCGTCCGGGGTGGCGGCCTGTGGACTGACTACCAGGGTCTGAATACCGCTCGCGTACTCGCGCTTGAGCTGCGTGATGCAGTGTTCGGCATCGCCGAACAGAAAGATGCGGTGAATCATCTCCTCGCTGATCGCCGCCGAAATACGCGCGCGATCGCGGCTGGCATAGCCGGCGCGCACCTCGTCTACCGCCGCGCCGTAACCCAGCCGCTGCATCACCGCCTGGTACGCCGGCGCCGAGGCGTAGAACGCAAAATGCTGTCGGTAGAAGGCGAGCGTTGCGGCGTATTCCTCGGCATTGCGGGTGACCACCACCGCGCGGCGCTTCACGATTTCCAGATCTTCCGCTCGCCGGCCGCTGCGTTTGGCGCCCAGATCGATCTGCGCAAGGGCGTTGGCTAATTCACCCGGCGGCGTGAAGTCGTTCAGCACCACGCCATCGGCGAGTTCGCCGGCCAGCGCCAGCATGCGCGGGCCCATCGCGCCGAGGTGCAGCGGCACCGGCGGCACGGGCGGTGACTGCAATCGAAAGCCGATGCTCTGCAGATGCTGACCGCTAAACGCGGTCTTGCCGCCCGCAAAGATTTGCCGCAGCAGTTGCAGGTATTCCCGCAGCTGGCGCAACGGATGCTCGAACGGCACGCCGTACCAGCGCTGCACCATATTGCCGGTAGACGAGCCCAGCCCCAGCACAAAGCGACCCGGCGCCTGCGCGGCGATGAAGCTGGTTTGTGCCGCGAGCACCGGCGCCGGTGCGTTGAACATGGGCACCACGCCGGTCGCGATCCGCACCCGCGAGGTGGTGACCGCCAGCGCGGTGGCGAGCGCCATGGGGTCGAACATGCCTTCGGCATTCGGCAGCCAGACGTCGTCGTAGCCGGACGCGTCAGCCCATTGGCCGCGTGCCAGATCGGCATTGAGGCCGGGCGCTGGCCATAACATCAAACCAAGACGGGCGCGGTGCGACATAGCGGGGTTCCTTGCGGCGAACAAGACGGGCAAGCTGCCAGCCTTGCGTGTCGGCGATTCCGACACATCTGCGCGGGTGGGGCAAGCCGGCCCGCGTCAACGCCAGCCATCGATCAGGAGCCCTGCCATGAATACAGAACTCGCTGCCGCCATCGCCCGTAGCGCCGAAGGCTTTCGCGCCGACAGCGCACGCGCGCGCATGACTTTCCGCGCCGACTCCGCGCTCCAGCAGGGCTTTCATTCCGAGGTGAAGCTGCGCGATCACCAGCTGACCGTCGACGAACCCAAAGGTATTGGCGGCAGCGACCAGGGTCCGACGCCGGTAGAGCTGGTGCTGGCGGCGCTCGGCAGCTGTCAGGAGATCACCTATCGCGCGTTCGCAACCGCCATGGGCATTGCACTGGATGGCGTGTCGGCGCGGGTGGAAGGTGACATCGACTTCCGTGGCTTCTTCGCCATCGACCCCACCGTGCGGCCAGGCTTCGGCGCCCTGCGGGTGAATATCACCCTGCGCTCCCGCGCGAGCGAAGCCGAGATTGCGCAGCTCATCGCCGCCGTGAACAGCCACTGCCCGGTGCTCGACATGCTGAACACGCCGGTGCCGACCACCCTGCAGACCACGGTGGTCACGGACTGACGTGCGGGCGTCTAGTCGCTCGCCGGGCGGCGCGACGGCGGGCGTTCCAGCCCGCGCGACTGCAGGTATTCGTCGTAGGTGCCGCGGAAGTCGATGATTTCCGTCGGCGTGATTTCCAGCACCCGGGTTGCCAGCGACGACACAAACTCGCGGTCGTGGCTGACAAAAATCAGCGTGCCTTCGTAGTTTTCCAGCGCGAGGTTCAAGGACTCGATCGATTCCATATCCAAATGGTTGGTGGGTTCGTCGAGCAGCATGATGTTGGGCTTCTGCAGGATCTGCTTGCCAAACAGCAGCCGCGCCTCTTCACCCCCAGACACCACATGGACCGATTTCTGGCTGTCGTCCTTGGAAAACAGCAGCTGCCCCAGCACCGCGCGTATCGCCTGCTCGTCGTGGTTCTTCTGGCGCCACTGGTTCATCCAGTCAAACAGGTTGGTGTCGACGGCGAAGTCTTCGGTGCGGTTCTGCGGCACGTAGCCGACTTCGGCGTTCTCTGACCACTTCACCGCGCCGGCATCCGGCGCCAGCTTGCCGGCCAGACAGTTGAGCAGCGTGGTCTTGCCCACGCCGTTCGATCCAATGATCGCCACGCGCTCGCCCACCTGCACCATCAGATTGAATTTCTGGAACAGCGTGTGGCCGTCAAAGCCTTTGCTGAGCCCGTCGACCTCCAGCGCCAGCCGATGCAATTTCTTGCCCTGCTCGAAGCGGATGTAGGGGTTTTCGCGACTGGACGGCTTGATGTCGTCGAGTTTGATTTTCTCGATCTGGCGCGCACGCGAGGTGGCCTGCCGGGCCTTGGAGGCGTTGGCCGAGAAGCGGCTGACAAACTGTTTAAGGTCGTCGATCTGCGCCTGCTTGCGGGCATTGTTGGCCAGCGTGCGTTCGCGCACCTCGGTCGAGGCGGTCATGAAATCGTCGTAATTGCCCGGATAAAGCCGCAGTTCGCCGAAATCGAGATCCGCCATATGGGTGCAGATGCTGTTCAGGAAGTGACGGTCGTGCGACACGATCACCATGGTGCATTCGCGGGCGTCGAGTATGTCTTCAAGCCAGCGGATGGCGTTGATATCCAGGTTGTTGGTGGGCTCGTCGAGCAGCAGGATGTCCGGGTCGCCAAACAGCGCCTGGGCCAGCAGCACGCGCAGCTTCCAGCCCGGCGCCACTTCGCTCATCAGCCCGAAGTGCTGTTCGACCGGAATGCCGAGCCCCATCAGCAATTCGCCGGCGCGCGACTCGCAGGTGTAGCCGTCGAGTTCGGCAAAGCGGGTTTCCAGATCTGCCGCCAGCATGCCGTCTGCTTCGGTCATCTCCGCCTTGGCGTAGAGCTTGTCGCGCGCGTCCTTGACCTGCCACAGCTCCTCGTGACCCATGATCACCGTGTTGATGACGCTGTATTCCTCGAAGGCGAACTGGTCCTGTCGCAGCTTGCCGAGGCGCTCGTCCGGACCCAGCGAGACATTGCCGTTGGTCGGCTTGAGCTCGCCGGCCAGGATTTTCATCAGCGTCGACTTGCCGCAGCCGTTGGCGCCGATCAGGCCATAGCGATGGCCGTTACCAAATTTGACAGAGACGTTTTCGAACAGGGGTTTGGCACCAAACTGGATGGTGACGTTGGCAGCGGTCAGCACGACTTGAATTCCCGACTAGAGTGAGTAGAGGCGCGCGGCGGGCGCGAACGGCCGGCAGCGGGCGGCAAGCATAGGGGGTTGCCGCCGCTTTGGCGATTCCCGCCGCTCGCCGCGGGGCCTCAGGGAAAGATAACGAGCGTGCGGGCTTCGATGCTTTCGCGGGGAATGGCGTCGGGCGGGCAGCCCGGGTGGCGGAAGCCTGTGTGCGGGGTATAGCTCGCCACGCCGGGCGCCGAATCCCAGTTTTTCAGCAGCAGGGCTTCGTCCGGCTGCATGTTGCTGGCATAGAACCAGCGGTGGCGGGGGTTGTAGCGCACGGAGTAAATCTCGCCGCTGTGGCGCGGGCGCTCGAGGTCGTCCTCGGCAAAATGATGAATGTCGGTGGGCACCAGATCTTCCGGACTGGTGCTGCGCGCGTCACAGACCGCGAGCGGCACGTCCTGCACCGGGCCGATGATCGGGCGCCAGAGGTTGATCAGCGCCATCCGCTGCCCGGTGTAGGGCGGCCGGCCGGCGGCGGCCAGAATCTCCTGCGCCCGGCGCGGGCCCGATGCCGGGGTGTAATCGTTATGGGCCGCATCGACCGGCGTGCGCACGCCGGGCTGGCCGCGCGCTGCGCGGACCGCGCTGCGCTGGTTATGGTCGAACACCACCACGTCCTGCGCGCCCAGCACCTGCTTCAGATAGGCCGCGACCTCCGGGTAGTAGCGCGCGCGGACGGCCTCGTCGTCGTAGAAATCGTGCATCGCACTCGGCGCGTTGCGCAGCTCAAAGCCCGCGGTGTCCAGCGTCGGGGGCTCGGCCAAATCGCGGCAATCGGCGATCGGCAGGCTGTGGTAGGCCTGTTCGGGGCGCACCAGCTTGCGTCCGCTGGACAGCGGATACACCAGATGCGCGGCACGGGCATCGGTCGAGACTAGATAGGCCAGCTGGGCGACGACGGGGGTATTCATAGGGGCGCAGTCCGGTTCACAGGTGTTGCACAAACCAGTCGCGGGCGGCCTGACTGGAACGCTCGAAGCCGCTGAGATAGGGCTCGTAATGATCGCCCGGCATCAGGATGAGGCGCTTGGGTTGCAGCGCCCGCTCGTAGGCTTCCAGCGCGATACTCGTGGGCGTGATTTCATCGTTGTCGGCCACAATCATCAGCAGCGGGGTGGGCGAGACGTGGTCGATCACACCCAGCGCGTCGTACTCCAGCCGCAACTCCAGCGAACGCACGGTGAACTGGTTGGGCCACACCGCGCGGCCGGCTTCCACGAAGCCGTTGAAGTAGGCAAAGCTGCGGCGGCCGGCGGAGGTTTCCGGCTTGCTCGGGTCGGGGGTACAGACCGGGATCAGCGTCGGCGGATTGCCGGCGGCCAGCGACCGGCGCTCGCGGTCGATTAAGGCATGCAGCTCGCGGATGCCCTCGGGCGTGGCGGTGATGTTGAGGGTTTTCAGCGCGTGGAGATAAGGCACCTGGGTGACCACGCACTTGATGCGACGGTCGCTGGCGGCCGCCATGATCACAATACCGCCGGTGAAACTGGTGCCCCACACGCCGATGCGCGCGGGGTCGATCTCGGGCAGACCGCTGAGGTAGGTGATGGCGTGGCTGTAATCACGCCGCTGGGCGTTGGGGTCGATTTCCTGGCGCGGCAGTCCGTCGCTCGCGCCCAGATTGCGGTGGTCGTAAACCAGCACCGCGAGCCCGGCGCCGCAGAAGACCGCGGCGTAGTCGTCCAGCCCCTGTTCCTTGACCCCCGAAAAGCCGTGCGCCATGACTACCGCCGGATAAGGCGCGGGCGTGTTCTCGGGCACATAGAGCCAACCGCGCAGGCATACGCCGTTGGCGTCGAACTCGATATCTCTGCGCATGCATCTCGCCTTTGAACGGGAACCTGCGGCATCCTAACAAGGCTATCGATCGCTTGAATATTGCGCATGTGCACAACGCAGCAGGGGGAGTAAGTGATGACCGACGATCTGACCGGCGCCTGCCTGTGCGGCGCCGTGCGTTATCGCTGTCGGGGCGAACCGCTCAGCATGGGCTTATGCCAATGCGAACGCTGTCAGCGGCAATCGGGATCGGCCTTTCTGATCGCCACCGTGTTCGCACAGGAAGCCGTGCAGCTTGAGTCCGGTGAACTGAAAACGTACGCGGCCTTCGACGCCGACGGCATGGGCCTGTATCGCCATTTCTGTCCGACCTGCGGCTCGGCGGTGATGATCACCCTCGACCGCTATCCCGGGATTCGCTCCATGATGGGCGGCACGCTGGATGACAAGACCCGCTTGAAGCCGAGCTTCAGCCTGTGGTGTTCCAGCGCCCAACCCTGGCTGCAGCTGCCCGCCGGCATCGAACTGTTTGCGGAGTATCCGGACGGGCTGATCGCCTGAGCCCAGGCCCGCTCCCTCACCGCTGTGCGCGGCGAGGGGGCGTATCAGCGCCTTAAGCGGCGTTGACCTTGGGCATGATCTCCTCAACCAGTTGCTTCAGGTCATCCAGGGTTTTGGAGACCGGCACGCCGCTGAACGGCGGCCACAGCAGCGGCATATCCATGCCAGCGTCGCGATAGCGCTTCAGGTTGTCGGTGATCTGATCCGCGGTGCCGACCAGCAGATTGCTCAGCTTGCCGTTGTTGGCCTGATCGGTCGGCGCATCGGTAATCGCAAACCAGATCATGCTGCACATATCGAAGCCGTCATCCAGCGAACGGCTGCTGCCCATCTCGACCAGTTCGCGCTGGATTTCACTGCGCCAGCGCACGATTTCCTCCGGCGTATCCTGAATGCCAATCCAGCCGGCCAGGCCGTATTTGGCAATGCGCCGCGCCGAGCGCTTGGGGTCTTTAAGCCCGCTGAAATAGATGGGCGGATGCGGCCGCTGGATCGGCTTGGCCCCGAAACCGCAGGGCTCGAAGTCGGCGAACTCGCCGTGGTACTCAAACACCTCGTTGGTCCAGATCCCCTGCAGCACTTCGATGGTCTCGCGCACGTGCTTGTGCCGCTTGGGGAACAAGTGCGCGGCGCTCGCGGCCGCGAATTCTTCGGGCATCCAGCCGGAGCCCAGACCCACGTTCACCCGCCCGTTCGACAAATGATCGACCGTCGCAATTTCGCCGGCCAGCACGCCCGGCGCGCGATAGGGCGTGTCGATGATGCTCATGCCGATGCGCAACTTGCGGGTCTTGGCCGCCAGCCAGGGAATCAGCGGCATGCCGTGCAGCCACTGACCGCGCGCAGACACCGGCAAGGCTTTGGGGAACTGCTCCATCATGCCAAACGAGTGCTGCAACTGCTGGCGGTCGGAGGCTTCGGGGACCACGATCCGGTCGAGCGTCCACACCGAGTCGAAGTCCAGCGCTTCGGCGAGCGCGGTGAGGTCTTCGAGTTCCTTGACGGTAACGTGGTCGCGGAAATTGGGCAGATAGAGGGCGAGTTTCATGGATGTGACTCCTCAAGGGTTACACGGAGGGGAGCGCCTATATGGGCGTAAACGTCGCGGCGGGAGTATGCACGGCGAGCGCACCCTGCCGCGACCCGGCGACCAGCGAGGTCGGGGTCTGGCCCCACCCCGCCGGTAAACGTCGGTAGTCCGGTGCAGTCGTCGAGGTCGCGGGGCGGCTTGCCCCGCGCCAGATCTAATCGATCACCACCGCGACGAAGCCGGCATCCAGCCCCTCTTCGCCTTCGCTGATATTGACCGCCGCAACCACGCCGTCGGCCGGCGCCTCGTGCGGCACTTCCATCTTCATCACTTCCATGATGAACAGCGTGTCGCCGGCTTTCACCGCATCGCCCGGCTTGACCAGCACTTTCCACATATTGCCGGCTGTCTGCAGTTCTACTTCATGCGCCATCGGAAGACCCTCGGTTATTCAATGCTGGATTCGGCGCACAGCGCCGTGATTCTGCGGGCCTCGGCCTGCGCGTCTTCCACGCTGAGCTGCACAAACTGGTAGGTCTCGCCGGGTTTCGACTGACCGAGTTTCCAGAACGCGCAGGTCGGCACGGTATAGGGATTGATGAAGCCACCGCCGTCCGGCCAGTCGTTGACGAGAATGATGGGCGTTTGGCCGGCGAGATTGATGGCCCCCAGCGGATAGCCGTGGTCGACGATATTCGCCGGATCCGAGCCATGTTCCGGCGGCTTGTTGTACGCGCGCTCGGTGAAGGTCCACTCGGGGCCTTCCAGCCGGAAGCCGCCGCGATCGCTTTTGGACGACAGCTTCCAGGCGGTGCTGAGAAAGCGCTGCTGGCCGGCCTCGTCGATCCAGTCGTCGTTGGGGCCGGCGCAGACTTCCACCTGCCAGCGCTTGTCGGTGACGAACACCGGCCGCGCCGGGGCCGACCGCGCCCGGCCACGCCCTGCCCCGCCGCCACCGGCAGCACCTGCCCGGCCTTGATGGCGTGCCCCTGCATGCCGCCCAGGCCGCCTTTATGAAACGTGGCGCGAGAACCAAAAAACACTTCGTTGTCGAAGCCGCCGGCGATCGCCAGATAGGCCCGCGCACCGACTTTGGCAAACGTCATTTCAAGCGTCTGCCCGGCTTTGGCGGCGATGGATTCCCACGCGGGGACCGGCACGCCGTCGAGCTTGGCCTGCATGTCGGCGCCGGTCAGCGCAAACACGCCGTCGCGCTGAAAGCGCAGCGTCGGCCCAATGAACTGGCATTCCAGACCCGCCGCGCCCGGCGCATTGCCGACCAGCACATTCGCCAGCCGGAACGACCAGTGGTCCATCGGACCTGACCACGGAAAACCGCACTTGAGATAGCCCTGACGGCCCGGCCAGTCCTGGATACTGGTTTCGAGACCCGGTTTGATGACTTCCAGCATATGCGCTCCTTAAAACCGGGCGTTCTGATCGAGCGTCGAGACCCACGCGCGATAACTCTTCAGGGAAATCTTCTGGTAGCCGACGATGTTGAGCCGGTACGTGCCTTCGGCGCACTGGCGCTCGATGGCGTCGAACTCCTCGCGCGAGACCTGTACGAACTTCACCCGATCGGTCGGCCGTAACAGGTAGGGCGCTTCCTTGAAAGCGTCGAGCTTCTGCTGCATGTCCCAGATCGGCACCGGCGTGCGGGCAAAAATCTGGTAGCCGCCGGGACCGTCCACCGGATAGATCGCGGTGGCGCCGCCGCCCATGCCGATGGTGCCGGTCTTGGTGTAGGTGCGCGGCGGGTTGTACTTGGGCGCGAACAGGCGGCAGCGCGGGTCCAGCGGCATCATGAACGGCGTGCCCGGCCAGAAGCCGAGCGCCGCCACCCAGTACTCGGTCCCCGAGTGCACGCGCACCAGCTGCGCGGCGTCTTCCAGCCCGTTGATGCGGGCGACAAAGTCCGGGTCGCGCTCCTTGGCCGGGTTGATCTTCTCGATGTACTGGTCGATGGCCTCCACGCTCCAGGGATCGAGATACATCGCCGGCATGTAGATGAGCCGGCTGTCCAGCTCCACGTCGCTGCTGGAGGCGACCGATTCAATCAGCCGCTTCAGCTCGCGGCAAAGGTCGCCGTAGCCAATGACGTCCGGGTCGTAGTGAACCAGCGCGGAGGAAAAGAACGGCGCGATTTCCCCCACGCCCTTCACCTGCTCCCGCGTGATCGCCTGCCCCAGACCCTGGGCGCGAAAATTGAGTTCGAGGTTGAGTTCGTCGCCAAACTCGATCTCGAGGAAGCGGTCGCCCCCGGGTTTGAAGCGCGGTTCTGCGTAAATCATCGCCTGAGCCTTTCTGTTGTGATCTGCTCAGCCGAGCAGATCAGCCTTGTGAGTCTCGATAAAACCGGTAAACACATCGCCCTGCGCAAACGCCGGATGCGCGACCACGCGGCGCAGGAACTGGACGTTGGTGAAAATGCCTTCGACCTGCGTCTCGGCGAGTACCGCAGCCATCTTCGCCAGCGCCTCTTCGCGGGTAGCGCCGTGGCAAATGAGCTTGGCCACCATCGGGTCGTAGTACGGGGTGATGGTGTCGCCCTCGCGCACGCCGGTGTCGATCCGCACCCCATCGCCCGCCGCCGGCAGGGCGAAGGTCGTGAGCTTGCCCGGCGAGGGCAGGAACATCTTGGCCGGATTCTCGGCGTAGAGCCGGCACTCCACCGCATGACCGTTAACGGCGATACCCGCCTGCGTGATGTCGGCCAGCGCCTCACCGGCTGCGAGCCGCAGCTGCAGGCCGACCAGGTCAAGCCCGGTGATGCATTCCGTCACCGGATGCTCGACCTGGATGCGGGTGTTCATTTCGAGGAAGAAAAACTCGAAAGTCTCCGCGTTCACGATGAACTCCACCGTGCCCGCGCCCTGATAGCGCTGGCTGGCGGCGAGCCGCGCGGCAGCCTCGGCCATCTGCTGACGCACCGACGCCGGCAGCCCCGGCGCGGGCGCTTCTTCAATCACTTTCTGGAAACGACGCTGAATGGAACAGTCGCGTTCGTAGACGTGAACCGCGCGCCCGTCGCCAAAACCAAAGACCTGGATTTCGACGTGCCGCGCGCGCGGGATGTAGCGCTCCAGAAAAACGGTGCCGTCGCCGAATGAGCGGGCGGCCATGGTCTGGGTGGCTTCGGCGGTTTTCAGCAGCTGCGCCGGATCTTCGACCAGACGCATGCCGATGCCACCGCCGCCGGCCGAGGCCTTGATCATGATCGGATAGCCGATCTGGTTGGCGATCCTGACCGCCTCCTCCGGCGTCTCGATCAGGCCCATATGCCCCGGCACGGTCGAGACCCCGGCCTCGGCTGCCAGCTTCTTGGAGCTGATCTTGTCGCCCATGGCCTCGATCTGCGCCGGGGTTGGCCCGATCCAGACCAGGCCGGCGGCCAGCACGCGGCTCGCAAAATTGGCGTTTTCAGCCAGAAACCCGTAGCCCGGATGAACCGCGGTGGCGCCGGTCGCCGCCGCGGCGGCCAGCAGGGCATCGATGTTGAGATAACTCTCGGCCGCCTTGGACGGGCCGATGTGCACGGCCTCGTCGGCGGTGGCGACATGCAGGGACTCGCGGTCGGCGTCGGAGTAGACGGCCACCGTGCGGGCACCGAGAGCGCGCGCACTGCGCATGACGCGGCAGGCAATCTCGCCGCGATTGGCAATCAGAATTTTATTCACGGAACACTCGCCGAGGGGCACAGGCCATCCTATGCGACATCGTTTTGGCTTGTAAATCGCGCCGCCAGCGGGCTTGCATCGCCCTGTTATACTCGGCCGACTTCGTCCACGATGCCCGGGGCCCGCATGTATTCACTCGCTGCCGATCGGATCGACAAACTCACCCGTGCGGGGCTCGCTTCGCGGCTGCGCACCGGCAAGCGCGGGCTCGAGAAAGAGTGTCTGCGCATGCGCCGCGACGGCAGCATCGCCCAGACCGCCCACCCGACGGCCTGGGGCTCGGCGCTGACGCATCCCTACATCACCACGGACTACTCGGAAGCCCTGGCCGAGTTCATCACGCCGGCCTTCGACCGCACGGAAGAAGTGCTGAAGTTCCTGCACGAAGTGCATCAGTTCGCTTACGCCATGCTGCCGGAGGATGAGCTGCTCTGGGCCTCGAGCATGCCTTGCGCGGTGAAAGACGACAGCCTCATTCCGATTGCTCGCTACGGCACGTCCAATACCGGGCGCATGAAGCACGTCTACCGGGTGGGTCTCGATTACCGCTATGGGCGGCGGATGCAGGCGATCGCGGGCGTGCACTTCAACTACTCGCTGCCGCTCGATTTCTGGCCCGGCTATCGGGACGTCACCGGCAGCACGCAGCCGCTGCGTGAGTTCGTCGACGACCATTACTTCGGGCTCATCCGCAATTTTCGCCGGCTGGGCTGGATTGTGCCGCTGTTATTCGGCAACTCGCCGGTGGTGTGCAGTTCGTTCCTCGCCGGGCGCACCTCGCGCTTCAAGCAGTTCGACGAATGCTCGCACTACCTGCCCTATGCCACCTCGCTGCGGATGAGCGACGTCGGCTACAAAAACAAGAATCAGGCCGCGCTGGCCATTTCCTATGACGGCCTCACGCCCTACGTCGACAGCCTGAGCCGCGCCATTGCCACGCCTTATCCGGAATACGAAGTGATGGGCCTGTACGACGGCGAGGAGCGCATCCAGCTCAACACCAACATCCTGCAAATTGAAAACGAGTTCTACAGCTACATGCGCCCCAAGCGCACCACGCGCCCGGGCGAACGGCCCACGCTGGCGCTGCGCGAACGGGGCGTGGAGTACGTGGAAATGCGGGCGCTGGACGTTTACTCCTACAGCCCGACGGGCGTGGAAGAAGAGCACCTGCTGTTCCTCGAAGCCTTCCTCATTTTTTGTCTGCTGGCCGACAGTCCGCGCATTACCGCCGCCGAGCAGTGGGGCATGGAATACAACGAGCTGACGGTCGCCATGCGCGGCCGTGAACCGGGCCTGCTGCTGATCCGGGATGGCGCCAAAGTGCCGCTGGCCGACTGGGCGCGGGAACTGCTCAACGCACTGCAGCCGATTTGCGAGATTCTGGACGATGGCGCGAACGCGCCGCGCTATGTGCCCGCCCTGCACCGCCAGCTGGCCCTCCTGCAAACCCCGGAAGAATTGCCCTCCGCGCGGGTCTTGCGGGCGCTGCGCGACCGGCGCCAGACCTTCTTCGACTACACGCTGGAGCTTGCGGGCCAGCACGAGCACTACTTCCGCGAGCGGCCGCTGCGCTCCGGTCTGCGCGACCACTTCATGGGGCTGGCGGCGACCTCCCACGCCGAGCAGCAGGCGCTGGAAGCCAACGACCGGATCGATTTCGACACCTACATCGCCCGCTATTTCGCCGATCCGGCCGCTGCCTGATCGCAGGAGACAAGCATGAACCGACGTCGCTGGTTACTGCAGATCGGGGCGCTGGGCGTGCTGACCTGGCGCGGCGCGCGCGCGGCGGACGCCAGCGACAGCGCGGCGGCGATCCGCGCCGGCTGGCAGCGCTTCCTGCCGGCCAATCACGGGCTGTCCCTGGACCTCACCCCCATCAAGCGTCCGCTCAAGGACTGGCAGGCCGAACTGCCCGGCGACAGCTACGCCGTGCTGTTTGAAGAAGCCACCGAGCCGCCGGGTTCCAGCGGCTATAACCATGAAAAGCGGCCGGGTGTATTTGTCTGCCGGGCCTGCCAGCTGCCGCTGTTCACCTCCGAGATGAAGTTTGAGAGCGGCACCGGCTGGCCGAGTTTTTTCAGCAGCATTCCGGGGCACCTGGCGACCCGTCGGGATTTCAAGATTTTTATTCCGCGCACCGAGTATCACTGCGTGCGCTGCGGTGGCCATCAGGGTCACGTCTTTGATGACGGCCCGGCGCCCACCCACGAGCGCTGGTGCAATAACGGCGTGGCCCTGCGCTTTTTGCCGCGCGACGGCTAAGCGCCCGGCCTAGCGGCTGGCGTGCAAGGCGAAGCTGACCGCGTTGGCCCGCCGGGCCAGAAACAGCCCGCCGCCCAAGTTGCGGAAACAAGGCGCCAAGCGCCGCCGATACCAGTCTGCGCTGCGTAAATGTACCGCCCCGTCGGTACGCGACTGGTCGCAGTTTTCGCGCCAGTCTTCGCGGGTCAGGGCCATGAAATAGAGCGCGCCATCGCAACAACGGCCCAGATTGGCCAGCGCCTGCTCGGCGTCGCGGCGGCCGAGGTACTGCAGCACGTCGTGGCAAATCACAAGGTCGAAGCGTCCCTGATCGAAGTTCGCAATGGACGCCTGCGTCCATCCATAGCGCGCGCAGGCATAGCCACTGATATCCAGCCCCAGATAGTCCGCTGCCGGAAAGCGCCGCCGCAGTGCGCTGCGGAAGTGTCCGGTCCCGGCGCCCGCATCTAGGATGCTCGACACCGGCAGTTGCAGCACATCGAGATAGGCGCCAATGAACCGGGCCATCCGGGCGTAGTCCGCTCTCGCGGCCCGAGTGTTTGGCCCATCCTTCGGTTTCTTACTGGGCGCACTCTCAATGTTTCTCTCTGCGATACTCACAGGTGGTTTAGGACCGTGGGTTGCCTATCAATCATTTGCTGCTGGTTGGATCGGCTTAGGTGTCGCGCTCATTCCACGTTCTCTAAGAGGCAGAGGCGAAATCTTGGCGCTAGCCTGCTACGGGATCGTCGCAGCAGAGTTTTTTGGAATCGCGATGGATCTGCAATTTTGGCCATGGGCACTTGGCACACAGACTCAGTTGTCATATATAGCTGGCGCTCCACTGAGCGAAAATCTTGCGCGTTTCTTCTCGTATCACTTTCTCTC
>JALRCR010000081.1:0-8000 GCA_023257255.1 Gammaproteobacteria bacterium
CGACTTCGGCCGGAACGCCTTGCACACCGCCTCATCGGTTTCGATGTAAGGCCCGCCGATCAGGTCGATGCAATAGGGGATCGCAGGCAAGACCGCGGTCAGGCAGTCACCGATCGCCGACGGCTTACCCGGGAGGTTCACGATCAAGCTCGAGCCGCGGATACCGGCGGTCTGTCGGGACAGGATCGCGGTCGGCACGCCGTGGTCCACGCCGTAGGCCCGCACTGCCTCGGCCAGGCCGGGAGACTGCCGGTCGATGACCTGCAGGGTCATCTCGGGCGTCACGTCGGAGGGGGTGTGCCCGGTGCCCCCGGTGGTGAGGACGACGTGAACGCCCTCCGCGACCGCCTCACGGAGCGCCGACAGCAGCGGCTCGCCGTCGGCGATTTCACGCCCGGAACAGCGTTTGGACAGAAAACCGACGGCGCCAAGGCGGAGCAGCGCGAGCGGATAGTGATCGTGGTCGTGCACCGACAGGCCGACGATGCGTAGCAGGGGCTTGAGTTCCAGCAGCCGACGGGCGAGGCCCAGTCCATCTTCCTGCGCGAGTTCCATATCGAGCAGGACAATATCGACTTCCTGTTCTTGCAGGATGTGTTCGGCGCCGGCGCCATCGCTGGCGATACCTACAACCTGAATCTGGTTTTCACCGCCGAGACGCAGTCCCAGCATTTCGCCGACCAGCTTGTGGTCGTCGACCAGCATCACGCGGTAAGGGGTTCGTAAGTTCTTCATCGCCATGGCCGCCTCCTGCATTGCCTGTAGATGTGGGTACCGACAGCGGCACGTTAGCAGGCAGTGCGGGGTGGGCAAAAGAGGGGTCTAACCTGTGCAGGCCGCTAGAGCGCGGCGATTGCCTCCAGCAGGCGGGGATGAATGGCGGGGTCCGCACACACGATGCCCCGGTTAGCAGACAGGCCGGTGCCATGCGAGAAGTCGAGCGCCCGGCCGTCGATATCGGTCACCCGGGCGCCGGCCTCGGTGGCGATCAGCGCGCCGGCCGCGTGGTCCCATATTTTCTCGACGTAGTCGCTGCGCGTGGGCAGACGCAGGTAGACATCGGCCTGACCACGCGCGACAACGGCGTATTTACACTGGCTGTCGAGGCGCGCCGGCGCGACCGTTACCCCCAGGTCCTGCCGGATTTGATACGCCGAATCCAGCCGCGAATGCCCGGATTCCACCGACTCGCACATCCGCAGTGCGCGCTGCGGCCGGTCGGTGACGATCTGGATCTGGCGGGCCGTGGTGACGGCGGCGGTTGCCGCAAGACTGAATGCGCCGCCGCCCGCGGTGGCGTAAAACAGCGTGCCTTCTGGATCGGGTTGGTCAAAAGGCCGCAGAAAATTCTCGCCCAGATTGGGGCAGCCGAGCACCCCTGCCACCACCGCGCCATCGTCAATCAGCGCGAGCGATACCGCGTATTGGCCACCGCGGAGGAAGCCCTTGGTGCCGTCGACCGGGTCGAGGGTCCAGTACGAACGGGCTGTGGCGTCGTGGTTGCCGTAGTCGATGGCGTCGAGCACTTCAGCCACGCTAACGCCGGGCCAAATGGCGCGGACCGCATCGGTCACCGCTGCCGCCATGCTCGAGCGGGAGGTCTCCCGCAGGTCGCTCGCGCTTTCTTCGCCCACCAGCGCAAAGTGACCGAGCCCCTTGGCCAGACGGAGGCAGACCACGGCCTGTGCGGCAAAATCAGCCACCGTGACGGGGCTGAAATCGTCTTTGGTGAGGGTCTTCAGATGTTGGAGTTCGGTCTGGACCGCGCGCGTTACTGCGCAGGCTTCAGCCACCGCGCTAATGGCGATAGCAAGAGTAGACGAGACGGGCATGGGGTTCTTTCACGACTGGCCGGGTGGGAGGCACCTTAAGCGCCGGGGTCGCCCTTCGCAATCTCGCGTGGCGGGGAGCGTTCCGGAGCTTGCCTTGGCTATACTCGCGGCTGGCCGGCCGTCGCCAGCCAGATCAGCACAAGGGGAAATTTGATGGCCACTGAAACCATTTATCCGGTCTCGCCAGACGCGCTCGCCAGAACGCATCTCACCCGCGAGCAATACGAAACGCTCTACCGGCAGTCCATCGAGGACCCCGACACGTTCTGGGCCGAACAAGCCCGCCAGTTCGTGACCTGGTCGAAGCCCTGGCAGCGCGTAGCGGACTGTGATTTCGACAAGGCTGACATCCGCTGGTTTGAAGGCGCGGAGCTGAACGTGGCCTACAACTGCATCGACCGCCACCTGGCCACGCGGGGCGATCAGGTGGCCATCCTGTGGGAAGGCGACCATCCGGGCGAGGACCGGCGGGTGACCTATCGGGAACTGCACGAGGCGACCTGTCGTTTGGCCAATGCGCTGAAGGCGCGCGGCGTGAAGTCCGGCGACCGCGTTTCCATCTACATGCCGATGATTCCTGAAGCGGCGGTCGCGATGCTGGCCTGCGCGCGACTCGGCGCGGTGCATTCGGTGGTGTTTGGCGGGTTTTCGCCCGAGGCGCTGAAAGACCGCATTCTCGATTCTGACTGTCAGGTGGTCATTACGGCCGATGAAGGCCTGCGGGGCGGACGTCCGGTGCCGTTGAAAGCGAACACCGACCAGGCGCTGACCCATTGCCCGAATGTGCATACGGTGTTTGTGGTGAAGCGTACCGGCGGGGCGGTGCAGTGGGATGCGGCGCGCGACGTGTGGTATCACGAGGCGGTGGCGGCCGCGAGCACGGAGTGCCCGGCGGTCGCGGTCGATGCCGAACATCCGCTGTTCATCCTCTACACCTCGGGTTCTACCGGCAAACCGAAGGGTGTACTCCACACCAGTGGTGGCTATCTGACCTTTGCCGCCATGACCCACAAATACGTATTCGACTATCGCGATGGCGACATCTACTGGTGTACCGCAGACGTCGGCTGGGTGACAGGGCACACCTACATCATCTACGGGCCGCTGGCCAACGGCGCGACCACCATGATGTTCGAGGGTATCCCCACCTGGCCGGACAGCGGTCGCTTCTGGGAAGTCATCGACAAACATCAGGTGAATATTTTCTACACCGCGCCGACTGCCATTCGGGCCCTGATGGGGCAGGGCGACGCACCGGTGAAAAAGCACCGCCGCACATCGCTACGCCTGCTCGGTTCTGTGGGTGAGCCGATCAACCCCGAAGCGTGGGAATGGTATTACCGGGTGGTGGGCGAGCAGCGCTGTCCGATCGTCGACACCTGGTGGCAAACGGAAACCGGGTCGATTCTGATCACGCCGTTGCCGGGGGCGCGGGATCTGAAGCCCGGCTCCGCGACCTTGCCGTTTTTCGGCGTCTTGCCGGCGCTTTTGGACGAGAAGGGCAACGAACTTCATGGACCTGCGGAAGGGGCGCTGGTCATCAAGCGCTCGTGGCCCGGCCAGATGCGTACCGTCTACGGCGACCACGAACGATTCCGTGACACCTACTTCAAAATGTTCCCGGGCACCTATTTCACGGGCGACGGCGCACGCCGCGATGCCGACGGTTATTACTGGATTACCGGGCGTATCGATGACGTGATCAACGTGTCGGGGCATCGGCTGGGCACGGCAGAAATCGAGAGCGCGCTGGTCTTGCACAAGCACGTCTCGGAGGCGGCGGTGGTGGGTTATCCGCACGACCTGAAAGGGCAGGGCATCTACGCCTACGTGACGCTGATGCAGGGCGTGGAGGCGACCGATGCCTTGCGCAAGGAACTGGTCGAACACGTGCGCCGCGAGATCAGCGCGATCGCCTCGCCGGACGTCATTCAGTGGGCGCCAGGTCTGCCTAAAACCCGGTCCGGCAAAATCATGCGCCGCATCTTGCGCAAAATTGCCGCCAACGAAATCGACGGGCTGGGCGACACCAGCACGCTGGCCGATCCGGCAGTGGTCGACGACCTGGTCGCCAATCGCGCGACGCGGTAGACGAGGCACCGGATGGACGCCGTACCGCCGTGGACCGCTGCGTTCCTCGCAGACTGGATGCGGCCGGCCGGCGGGCCCTGGGACGAAGCGATCGCCGCTGGCACCGCCAGCTGGCGAGCGCTGCTGGAAGCCTGTGAGCAGGAAAGCCTGCTGACGGCGGGGCCCTGGCAATCGTTCTGGCAGTTTGGCAAGGCGCTTCGCGGCTATCACGAACGACAGCCCGAACTGGGCGTGCGCGAGGCGATGGACAGCCTGCTGGCAGACCTCATCAGTGGGATCGACCTCGCCTTGAGCGCTGAGGCGGCGTTGGCGGCGAGCGTGCCACCAGCGCCAGAAGCGATGCCCGCATTTGGTCTGTGGCGTGAGTGGCAGAAACTCGGGATGGCCGTAACCGCTGCCATGCAGGCCGAGCGTGTCGCGGGGATCACACTGCGCAGACGTCAGTGGCAGGCCCTGCGTGATGGCGCGCGCCGCTTACGCGAGCGTCTGGGGGATACGGGTGATGAGGCTGCGCTGCAGATCTCTTCCCTTCACGCCCTCTACAACCTCGTCATCGAGCAATTTGAAGACGCTTACCAGCGCGAACTCAGAACCAGTGCCTATGCGGAGGCTTTTGGCCAACATGCAAATGCGGGCTTGCGTCTGCGCGAGGCGATGTCCCGCTTGACGGAGAAGACGCAGCGCAGTCTCGGCTTGCCAACGGCTGCTGATTTAGAAGCCATCGCCCAGCGTCTGTCTGTACTCGAAGCTGCTCAGGTGGCGCCTGCCCCCGCTGCTGACGGGCTGACTGCGGCACCAGCAAGCATCAGTCCTGCCACCGCACCCGGTGCCGTGCGCGCCAGCCCCAAACCGCGCGCAAAGCGGACGCCGCAGCGGCCGGTGGCGGCCGCCGTGAAGGCGCCCGCGGCCGCCGCCTCCCGACGGGCTTCAGCGCCCGATTTTGACATTGGCGGCATTGCTCCCCGCCCCGCCAAACGGCCCTGAAGGTGTCGGGATTACGCCTGGATTGGGCAACGCTCGGGGCAGAACTCGACGCGTTCGAGGCGCAGTTGAAAGCGGGGGCAGCAGCCTTGTCTCAGGCCGGTGCGCCTGAACCCGGTGGCACGCCCAGAGATCAAATTCTGCACACGGGCAAAGCGCGCCTGTTCCGCTATCGCCCGCTGGTGGCGTCACCGCAGGCGGTGCCAACGCTGCTCGTCTATGCGCTGGTTAACCGTGCGTCGATGGCGGATCTGGAACCAGAACGATCATTGATCCGCAGCCTGCTGGAACAAGGCGTTGACCTCCACTTGATCGAATGGGAGGCGCCTACGCCGATCGACGCTAGCCGTGGTCTCGATGACTACCTCCATGGCGATCTTGCGGCCTGCGTGAGCCTGCTTAATCGGCAGGCTGGCCCCATTAACCTCATGGGGATTTGTCAGGGCGGTACCTTCGCGCTCTGCTACGCCGCGCTCTACCCGGCTCAGGTCCGCAATCTGGTCACCACCGTCACGCCGGTTAACTTCCACACGGCGGACGATGCGCTTAGTCACCTACTGACGCATATTGACCTTGAACTGCTGGGACGGCAGAACCTCAGCGGGGACATCCTGAACGCCTTGTTTCTGTCCCTGAAGCCGTTTCGGCTGATGCATCAGAAGTATGTGGGCCTGGTTGCGCAGCTCAGCGATCCGGCCTCATTGGCCACCTTTCTGCGCATGGAGCAGTGGATTTTTGACAGTCCCGACCTTGCGGCGCGGGCCCTGCACGAATTTGCACAGCTGTTCTATCGCGAGAACCGGCTGTTTGTCGGCGGGCTCAAAATCGGCGGGCGGGCGTGCGAGCTTTCATCGGTCAACATGCCGGTGCTGAATATCTTTGCGCAGGACGATCATCTCGTGCCGCCCGCATCCGCGCAGGCGCTGGCAGGGCTAACGGGCAGTACGGACTACACAGCGCTGGAAGTGCCAGGTGGGCACATCGGTATTTACGTGGGTGGGAAATCGCGCCGTCTGGTGGCAGAAACCGTCGCGCGCTGGCTGGCCGCACGCAGTTGACCGGGCGTGAGGGGCGTTGCAGTCGCGGGGGGAGAAGGGCTGATTAAAAAGCCCCCCCGAAGACCGGCCGGGGCCGGTCGACGGGGGCAGAGGGGAGGTCAAACGTCAAACGAGAGAGAGAGAGAGCTCAAACACAAAAAAATCGGGGGCTGGTTCAGGCGGCCTTGCGAGCGGTCGCTTTCGGGACCGAGGCTTCTGCTTGAGCCGAAATCACTTGAAAGCCTTTTTCGAACCAGACTTTGTATTCATCCCGCGAGGCGGTCAGGAGGTCGGCGGTTTCGCGGGCGGCGGCAATCATCTTGGCGCTGTACTCGCTGGCCAGCTTGCTTTGCAGCGCGAACAGTTCAGGAAGCGCCTTCACTTCGCCCATCGCCGCAGCCCATTTGTTCGAGGCTTCGAACGCGCTGCTGGCCAATTCCATCTGTTTCTTCGACAGCTGTTCGATCAGCTTCAGGTTGAGCGCTTCGAGCGCCTTGCCGGAATCGAGCGCCGTTTTCATGATGGCGTCCCACTGGGTCAAAACATGTTCCATGGTGCTCAACTCCTGATGTGCCAAGCGTGGTTTTGTATAACCGTGGCTTCGTTGTGCGAAGCAGCATTTGTGCGTCGCAGCATATGAAGCGAAGAAAATCTTGTCAACAGTTTTTTGAAGATTTTTTGAGGGGCATGTCCACGGCCGTCGCAGGCCCCGCTTTTGCACTCATCAAGCCTGCGTTTTACCGCATAGAAATGTCTTTATTTCCTTCAAATTAACGGGCCTCTTGGGTAGAGTGCCCGTTCATTTTTTTCACCCTTATCTGCAACCTGTGTCAGGCACTCCCCGGGCCCTCCGAACCTGGCGCACAACGGAGTAATTTCGATGACCACAAATCCGGCATTAGCTCGGTGGATTGAGGAGGTCGCTGCGCTGACAAAGCCCGACCAAATCCACTGGTGCGACGGATCAGAAGAAGAAAACGAGCGGCTTACCGCGGCCATGCTGGCGGATGGCACGCTGCTACGTCTGAATGAAGCCACTCACCCCAACTGCTATTTGCATCGCTCCAATCCCAACGACGTTGCGCGTGTTGAACACGTGACAATGGTCTGCACCCAGAACCAGGACGACGCGGGGACGAATAATCACTGGATGGCGCCGGCCGACGCCCACCGCAAAATGGATGCGCTTTACGACGGCTGCATGCGCGGCCGCACGATGTACGTTATTCCCTACCTGATGGGGCCGTACGAATCGCCGTATTCGCGCGCTGGCGTTGAAGTCACCGATAGTCCCTATGTCGTCGCCAATATGCGCGTCATGGCGCGCACGGGCACACGCGCGCTCGCGCACATCGAGGCCGGTAATTCGTTCATCAAAGGCTTGCATTCGATCGGCGAGCTGGACCCTGAGCGCCGTTTCATCATGCACTTTCCCGAGGAACTGCTGATCAAGAGCTATGGCTCTGGCTACGGCGGTAATGCCTTGTTGGGCAAGAAGTGTCACGCCCTGCGCATTGCCAGCTGGCAGGCGCGGAGCGAAGGCTGGCTGGCGGAGCACATGCTTATTTTGGGCATCGAGAATCCGGCGGGCGAGGTCACTTACGTTGCCGCGGCATTCCCGTCGGCCTGCGGCAAAACCAACCTCGCGATGCTGGTACCGCCGCAGGCCTATGCCGGCTGGAAAGTCTGGACGGTCGGTGACGACATCGCGTGGTTGCATCCCGGTGAAGATGGCCGACTGTGGGCGATTAATCCGGAAGCTGGTTTCTTCGGCGTTGCCCCTGGCACCAGCATGAAGACCAATCCAAATTGCATGCAGACCCTCGGCCGCAACACCATCTACACCAACGTGGGATTGACGGCCGATGGTCAGCCCTGGTGGGAGGGCATCGACGGCGACAAGCCCGCCAACCTGCTGGACTGGCAGGGTCGGCCGCATACCGCAGAGACCGGTCCTGTGGCACATCCCAACGCCCGCTTCACGGTCGCCGCTGCGCAATGTCCAAGCTACTCGGACAAGGCAAACGACCCCCGTGGCGTGCCCATTTCGGCAATTATT
>JALRCR010000081.1:8010-13779 GCA_023257255.1 Gammaproteobacteria bacterium
GGCGGCCGACGCTCCAGCGTGGCACCGCTGGTGTTGGAATCTCTCGACTGGGCGCATGGGGTGTTCACCGGCGCTGCAGTGGCGTCAGAAACCACCGCCGCGGCGGTCGGGCAAGTTGGGCAGGTACGCCGCGACCCGATGGCCATGAAGCCCTTCTGCGGATACAACTTCGCCGACTACTGGGCGCACTGGCTGAGCTTCGAGGAACGCTGCGCCAACCTGCCGAAGGTTTTCCACGTGAACTGGTTTCGCAAAGATGCCGATGGCCGCTTCATGTGGCCTGGCTATGGCGACAACATGCGAGTCCTGAAGTGGATTACCGAGCGTTGCGCGGGCGCTGCCCAGGCGGTGTCCACGCCCGTGGGGATGATGCCAAGCCCGGCTGACCTCGATCTGACCGGGCTTACGCTGTCGTCGCAGTCCCTGGACGCGCTGCTGGCGATTGACCCGGCGGTGTGGGCGCGTGAAATGGACGATATTGAAGGATTCTTTTCGGACTTCGGGCCGCGCTTGCCGCCGGCGTTACGTCAGCAGGTAGAACGGATCCGGGAACAGATCGGCCCGCAACAGGCCGCTTGAGAAACAGGCTACGGGGAGCCGGACGGCTTCCCGTAGCTCTAGCGCTAGTCGTCCAGCGGCGGCTCTTCGCGCGCTGGCGATGCCGGCTTGAACAGGCCGCTCGATTTCATGAAGTTTTCCTGCATGCGCTGCCACATTTCGACATTCCGCTTCGCCGTATCGGCAAACATGCTGGAAATGGGATTGGTCTGCATGGCAGAAGTGAACTGCTCCTGCATACGCTTCTGCTGCTCATACAACATTCCCACGCTGGATTGCATGAAGTCGCCGGCGAAGGAGCGAGCCGAATTGCCGTAGAAGCCAATCAGTTGCTGAAGGACGTCGGTGGAAAAAATAGGATCCCCCGTTTCCTCTTGTTCAATGATGATTTGCAGCAGGATGTTGCGGGTGATGTCCTCGCCGGTCTTTTTGTCGATGACGCAGAACGGGGTTTCTTCCAGCACCAGTTTGCGCACGTCGTTCAGGGTGACGTATTTGCTTTCGTTGGTGTCGTAGAGACGGCGGTTCGGGTACTTCTTGATGACACGCTTGCCGGCGGCGTTTTCAGTCATTCGATGCAGCTCCGTGTGCTGGCACTAGGGCTCAGGTGCCGAGGTTTTGCTGACGAGGCAGGGCCCCGCCTCCAGAAGAGGAGTTGCCGTTCGCACGGGCAACGCTACTGGGATTTACACACGGCGGCACGCGCGGAAAGCGTCGTGCCGTGGTGCAAAAATCTGGACTTAATCTAAGTGCCGGCGCGGGGTATTGCAACCCGCTTGCACCGCGGCAGGGCGCTAAGCTGCCGAGGCTGATTTACAGGTGGATCATCCGATTGTCGGTGCCTAGCGCCGCCTCATGCATGCCCTCGGCCAGGGTCGGGTGCGCGTGAACGGTGCGTGCGATGTCCTCGGCGGAGGCGCTGAAGGCCATCGCCATCACGGCTTCCGCAATCAGTTCTGACGCCTGTGGTCCCACAATGTGGACGCCCAGCACCTCGTCCGAACCCTCGGCACTCAGAATTTTGATGAAGCCGTCGGTTTCGCCCATCGCGCGCGCGCGGCCGCTGGCCATGAACGGGAACTTGCCGCTGCGGTAAGGCGTGCCCGCGGCTTTCAGCGACTGCTCGGTGGCGCCCGCCCAGGCAATTTCTGGCCAGGTGTAGATCACCCAGGGAATGTGCGCGTGCTCGATCAAGGGTTTCTGGCCGGCAATGATTTCTGCCACTGCAATGCCTTCCTCCGAGGCCTTGTGCGCGAGCATCGGGCCGTGTGTCACATCGCCAATCGCGTAGACATTGGGCAGATTGGTGCGGCACTGGTCGTCGGTTACCACAAAGCCGCGTGCATCCAGCGCGAGCCCCACGCCATCGGCGTTAAGTCCTGTGGTGTTCGGCACACGGCCGACGGCGACGATTAGTTTGTCGACCGTGATTTCTTCGGTCTTTCCGGCATTTTCAACCGTAACCGCAACGCCCTGCGGGCCACTGGCCACGCCCTGAACCTTGCAGTCGAGACGGATTTTTAGCCCTTGCTTGCTCAGCAGCTTGTAGGATTCCGCGGCCACGTCGTCGTCGGCGGCGGCAAGGAATTTGGGCATCGCCTCAAAAACCGTGACGTCGGCGCCCAGTCGTCGCCAGACGCTGCCAAGTTCCAGCCCGATAACGCCGGCGCCTATGACGCCCAGACGAGCAGGAACTTGTTCAAAGGCGAGCGCCCCTGTCGAGTCCACGATGTTGATCTGATCCACCGGCGCTGGCGGAATCCTGGCCGGCACCGAACCCGTGGCAATCACAATCTTGCCCGCTTTGACCCGGGCGGTTTCCACGCCGCTCTGGTCGAGAATGGCGACTTCGTCAGCGGCCTTCAGGACCCCTCGCCCTTGCAGCCAGGTCACGCCGTTTTTCTTGAACAGCGACGCAATGCCCTGTGTCAGCGTGCTCACGATCTTTTCTTTGCGCTTTTGCATCACGCCGACGTCGAAGGAAACCTCGCCCGTGATGATGCCGTGATCTTTGGCGTGCTTGCGCAAGTGCTCGAAGTGGTGGGAAGAGTCCAGCAAGGCCTTGGACGGGATGCAGCCCACATTGAGGCAGGTGCCCCCTAGCGCCGGTTTGCCGGCAGGATTGAGCCAGGACTCCACGCATGCCGTTTTGAGCCCGAGCTGCGCGCACCGAATGGCCGCCACATAGCCGCCGGGTCCGGCGCCGATTACCACCACATCGTAATCACTCATGGGTCACCTCAAATTTGGAGGAGCATACGGCTGGGGTCTTCCAGCATCTGCCGAATGGTGTCGAGACATTGCACGGCTTCGCGGCCGTCGATGATGCGGTGGTCGTAGGAGAGCGCCAGATACATCATGGGTCGAATGACAATTGCCCCCTTCTCGACCACCGGGCGATCCTGAATTTTATGCATGCCCAGAATCGCGCTTTGCGGGGGATTGAGAATCGGGGTGGAGACCAGCGAGCCAAAAATGCCGCCGTTGCTGATGGTGAAGGTGCCGCCGGAGAGCTCTTCGATAGTCAGCTTTCCATCGCGAGCTTTCTCGCCAAACTCCCTGACTTTCAGCTCGATTTCGGCAAACGAGAGGGCCTCTGCATTGCGCAGGATAGGGACCACGAGTCCGCGTTCCGAGCCAACCGCCACGCCGATGTCGAAGTAGGGGTGATAGACGATGTCTTCGCCATCGATGAAAGCATTCACGACGGGAAACTTCTTCAGGGCTTCGACTGCCGCGCGCACGAAGAAGGACATGAAGCCCATTTTCACGCCGTGGCGTTTTTCAAAGTCATCCTTGTAGCGATTGCGCAGATCCATCACTGGCTGCATGTTCACTTCGTTGAAAGTGGTGAGAATCGCCGCCTGCTGCTGGGCCTGGAGCAGCCGCTCGGCAGTGCGCTTACGCAGTCGCGTCATCGGCACGCGCTCGTCAGCCCGGGGTCCGCTGGCTGCCGTGATGGCGGCGGGCGGCGCGACTGGCGCTTGCTTGGGGGCAGGCGCCGACGACAGGGCATCGGCCTTGGTGATCCGCCCGTCTTTACCGGAGCCGGCAATATTCGTTGGATCAAGGCCTTTCTCGTCGATGATCTTGCGCGCCGCAGGGCCCATGCGGGCGGCGTCGGCTTTGCTTGCTGCGGGCGCCGCAACGGCCGGCGCAGCCGTTTCCACGCTGGCGGTGGCGGTCGTGTCGATGACCGCCAGAATTTCATCGGCGGTGACCACGTCCCCGGTCTGCTTGCGGAGTTCAACCAGAATCCCGCCTTCGGGCGCGGCGACTTCCAGCGTCACCTTGTCGGTTTCCAGATCGATCAGGTTTTCGCCCCGCTCGACCCGCTCGCCGGACTTTTTCTTCCATTCGAGCAGGGTGGCGTCGGGCACAGATTCGGCGAGGACCGGCACTTTGACTTCAACTAACACAGCGTTTCCTTTTTCGTCTGATGGCGCGGGACGGGGAGGGCAGCGTTCAGGCCTGTTTCTTCTTCCGGCTGGTTTCGGCGGTGGTCACCTTGAGCGCCTCGTCTACCAGTTCTTGTTGCTGCTTCACATGGAGCGCGTAGTAGCCCACAGCCGGCGAAGCCGAATAGGGCCTGGCCACACAAAGCAGCGGCACATCGACCGGGAAGCAGCCGCCGAGCAGGCGGCGTGACAGCATCAAGGACCATGCGCCCTGGTTACGTGGCTCCTCCTGAACCCAGACCACTTCCGTCACGTTCGGATAAGTCGCGGCCAGCGCCAGAATCTCGTCGCGCGGGAAGGGATAAAGCTGCTCAAGCCGCACGATGGCGCAGGCTTCGAGTTTGCGTTCGCGCCGCGCTTCCAGCAGGTCGAAATAAACCTTGCCGCTGCAAAAGAGCAGCCGCGTGACCCGCGTGCGGTCGATGGCATCGATTTCATCAATGACGTTCTGGAAACCGCCTTCCGCCACGTCGGCGATTGAGGACACCGACAGTTTGTGGCGGAGCAGACTCTTTGGACTCATCACCACCAGCGGCTTGCGATACGGGCGCAACACCTGTCGGCGCAGCAGATGGAACATCTGGGCCGGCGTAGTCGGGTAGACCACCTGCATGTTGTCTTCGGCACACAATTGCAGGAAGCGCTCGAGTCGGGCCGAGGAGTGTTCGGGACCCTGGCCGTCGTAGCCGTGCGGGAGGAACATGGTCAGGCCACAGAAGCGGCCCCACTTCTCTTCGCAGGAGGCAATGAACTGGTCAATGACGACCTGTGCGCCGTTGGCGAAATCGCCAAACTGCGCTTCCCAGATCACCAACCCCCGAGGTTCGGAACTCGCGTAACCGTATTCAAAGCCGAGCACCGCCTCTTCCGACAGCGTGGAGTTGATCACTAGAAAATTGCCCTGGTCGGGCGCCAGATTCTGCAGGGGCAGGAAGGTGTCGCCCGTTTTCTGATCCATCACCACCGAGTGTCGATGGAAGAACGTGCCGCGGCCGCTGTCCTGTCCGGACAGGCGTACCGGATAACCCTCGGTCAGCAGCGAAGCGTAAGCCAGCGTTTCGGCAAAGCCCCAGTCGAGCGGATGCTCATCGGCCGCCATCTTGCGTCGTTCGTCGTAGATTTTCTTGACCGCCCGATGCGGTTCGAACTGGCTTGGATAGCGGGCGAAGCGTTCAGCCAAGGCCTTGATGCGGTCGCGGTTGAGCGCGGTATCGGCCGGGGCGCGCCAGTGATTGTCGCGATAGGGATCGAAATTAATCAGGAAGCGGCTGTCGTTGACCATCGCGTACGGACGCGACACGACGATGTCGTTTTCCAGCGCGTTGACGTAGTCCTGCTCCATGGCTTCGACGTCGGTCGCGGTAACCACGCCTTCGGCCTGCAGGCGGTCTGCATAGAGCTTGCGAACGCCGGGGTGGCGTCGCACATGCTGATACATCACCGGTTGGGTGGCGGCGGGCTCATCGGCCTCGCTATGCCCGTGTTTGCGGTAGCAGACGAGGTCGATGACCACGTCCTTGTTGAATTCCATCCGGAAATCAAGCGCGATTTGCGCGACCAGCGCGACCGCCTCGGGGTCGTCACCGTTCACGTGGAAGATGGGGGCCTGAACCATTTTCGCGACGTCGGTGCAGTACAGCGTGGACCGCGAATCCAGCGGGTCACTGGTGGTAAACCCGATCTGGTTATTGATGATCAGGTGAACCGTACCGCCCGTGGTATAGCCACGGGTCTGCGACAGGTTGAGGGTCTC
>JALRCR010000082.1 GCA_023257255.1 Gammaproteobacteria bacterium
AACGTGATCCTCACCGAGCGCGGCACGACCTTCGGCTACAACAACCTCGTCGTCGACTTCCGCTCGCTGCCCACGATGCGCGCGCTCGGCGCGCCCGTGTGCTTCGACGCCACGCACTCCGTGCAGATGCCGGGCGGGCAGGGCGGCAGTTCCGGCGGTCAGCGCGAGTTTGTGCCGGCGTTGGCGCGCGCCGCAGCGGCCGTGGGCGTGGCCGGGATTTTCATGGAGACCCATCCCGATCCCGACCGTGCGCTGTCCGACGGCCCCAACGCCTGGCCACTCGGCCGCATGCGTGAACTGCTCACCACCTTGCGCGAACTCGATGCCATCGCCAAACGCAGCGGGGCCATGCAGGCCTGAGGCCGGCGCAGATCCGTTTCAACTGACAGGCCGGCCAGCGGCCCGTATCGCGAGGAAAAACCATGTCCGAGATTAGTCACATCATCGCGCAGGAAGTCATCGACTCGCGCGGCAATCCCACCGTGTGGGCCGAAGTCACCACCGCCAGCGGCGCGCGCGGGTCGGCCGCGGTGCCGTCCGGCGCATCGACCGGCGAGCGTGAGGCGCTGGAGCTGCGCGACAAGGATCCGAAACGCTATCTGGGCAAAGGCGTGCTGAAGGCGGTAGGCCATATCAACCAGGAAATTGCCGCCGCTGTGCGCGGGCGCGAGGTGGCGGATCAGGTCGGGCTCGACCGCGCGATGATTGCGCTGGACGGCACGCCCAACAAGGCGCGGCTGGGCGCTAACGCCACGCTCGCCGTGTCGATGGCTGCCGCTCACGCTGCCGCCAACGAAGCCGGCATCCCGCTCTACGCCCTGCTGGGGCGGGGCGAGCGCGAGCACTTCCAGCTGCCGGTGCCGATGATGAACATCATCAACGGCGGGGCACACGCCAGTAACAACGTGGACTTTCAGGAGTTCATGATTTTGCCGGTGGGCGCGAGCTCCTTTGCCGAAGCCATGCGCTACGGCGCAGAGATTTTCCACGCGCTGAAATCCGTGCTGGCTGGCCGCGGTGCGGGCACCACGGTGGGTGATGAAGGCGGCTTTGCGCCGGATCTGCCGTCGAATCAGGCGGCGCTGGACCTCATCGCAGAGGCCATTGGCAAAGCGGGTTTCAAGCTCGGCAGCGAAATCATGCTGGGCCTGGACGTGGCGAGTTCCGAGTTCTACAAGGACGGCCACTATCACCTGGAATCCGAAGGTCGACGCCTGACCAGCGCACAGATGAGCGATCTCCTGGCCAGCTGGGCGCGCGACTATCCGATTCTGTCCATTGAAGACGGCATGGACCAGAACGACTGGGAAGGCTGGGGCCACTTGACCCGTGCCGTTGGCGACCGCGTACAGCTGGTGGGCGACGACCTGTTCGTCACCAACTCCGCCATTCTGGCCGACGGCATCAAGCAGAAAGTGGCTAACTCGATCCTCATCAAGGTCAACCAGATTGGCACCTTGACCGAGACTTTCGAGGCTATCGAGATGGCCCGCGCGGCGAAATACACGGCGGTTGTTTCCCACCGCTCGGGTGAGACCGAAGACACCACCATCGCCGACATCGCGGTGGGCAAGAGCACCGGGCAAATCAAGACCGGCTCGCTGTCGCGTTCGGACCGCGTGGCCAAGTACAACCGCCTGCTGGTGATCGAACGCGAACTTGGCGCGCGTGCGAGCTACCCGGGTCGCGCGGCGTTCTACAACCTCGCCTGATGACCCGCGGCATCCGTCGCCTGCTGTGGTCCCTGGTGCTGGTATTGGCCGCCCTGCAGTACGGGCTATGGTTCGGTCGCGGTGGGCGCCTTGATGTGCAGGAAGTGCGCGACCAGATCGCCGCGCAAAGCGCCAGCAATGCCGAGTTTGCGGCCCGCAATCGCGGTCTGGCGGCGGAAGTGATGGACCTCAAAGAAGGTCTGGACGCCATCGAAGAACTGGCGCGTAGCGAGATGGGCATGGTGCGCCATAACGAGATTTTCTTTCAGATGATCGAGCCCGCCACGCCCGTTTCGGAGAAAGCGCTCCCGTGAGCGGCCGACTGTGGGCGGTGGTGCCGGCCGGTGGCCGCGGTGCGCGCATGGGCAGCGAGTTGCCCAAGCAGTATCTGCAACTGGCTGGCGCCAGCATTCTTGAACACACCCTGCGGCGCTTGCTGGACGAACCCCGGATCGCCGGGATAGTGGTGGCAATGGCGGCGGGGGATGAGCTGGGTCGGGCAATCGTCGACCCGCTGGCACCGCGTGTGCAGATCGCGGCGGGCGGCGCGGAGCGGTGCCACTCGGTGCTCAACGGGCTCGAGGCCCTGCCGGCGGCGGATGACGACTGGGCGCTGGTGCACGACGCGGCACGACCCTGCCTGCGGCCGGCCGACTTGGCGAAGCTCATTGACCAACTCCAGGCGCACCCCATCGGCGGCATTCTGGGCGTGCCGGTGCGCGATACCCTCAAACGCTGTGCGGCCACCGGCGAGATCGAGCAGACCGTCGACCGGGCCAGCCTGTGGCATGCGCTGACCCCGCAGATGTTCCGCGTTGGCCTGTTGCGCGGTGCGCTGCGCGAAGCGCTGGCGGCGGACCGTCTGGTGACCGACGAAGCACAGGCCATCGAACTGGCCGGCCATACCCCGGTGATGGTCGAAGGCCACAGCGACAATCTCAAAATTACGCGGCCCGAAGATCTGCCGCTTGCAGCCTGGTACCTGCAGGCGCTGGCATCGGGTCAGGGAACTGCATGATGCGAATTGGACAGGGCTTCGACGCCCATTGTTTTCGGGACGGCGACTTCGTGATGCTGGGCGGCGTGAAAGTCCCGCATACGCGCGGCCTGGCCGCCCACTCGGATGGCGACGTCCTCCTTCACGCGCTGTGCGATGCGCTGCTGGGAGCGGCGGCGTTGGGTGACATCGGCAAGCATTTCCCCGACACCAGCGGCGAGTTCAAGGGCATCGACAGCCGGATTCTGCTGCGCCGGACGGCGGCACTGATTGCCGAGATGGGCTACCGGATCGTCAATATCGACGGCACTATCATTGCCGAGCGGCCGAAAATTGCGCCGCATGTCACGCTGATGCGCGAGCGCATCGCTGAAGATCTGGGCCTGCCGGTGGCGGCAGTCAGCGTCAAGGCCACCACCACCGAAAAGATGGGCTTTGCCGGGCGTGAGGAAGGCATTGCCGCCGCCGCGGTCGTGCTGATCGACAGCTAGCGGGATGGCGTCCGCATCAGGACGCAGGCGCCACAGCCTCAAGGCGTTGCGCGCCCTGCCAGCGCGCGCCGGGCAGCAAGACTACTGGTTGCGCGATGACCGCCGCCTCCACGCAAAGCATGTCCTGATATGCGGCCTGCGGCAGGTCGGCCAGTGTCGCCTGCGGGCCGGGATTCCACACCACCACGTCCGTGAAACCCGTCTGCGAGATCGCGGTGTCACGTCCGGCATCGCGGAGGGATAGCGGTTCGCGGGCACCGACATACACCCGATCGATTTCCCCGTGCACGGCCACCGCGTCTGCCGTATCACGCCGCTGCGCGAGCCCGCTTGCGGCGTCCAGATAGTCGAGACCGGACAAGCCATGCAGACGCAGTTGCTGCAGATTATTCACCGCGAGATAGCTGTGCAGCCCGACCGTGAAGCTGAACGCCGTCGCGCCGGTATTGACCACTTCCAGCCCGACTTCCAGCGCTTGCGCGCTGAGGCTGACGCTCAGCGTCAGGCGAAATGCGTGCGGCCAGCACGCACGCGATGCGGCGTCGTCAGGCAGGGTGAGGCAGAGGCTTGACGGGGTATTGCGCGGCACTGGCTGCCAGTGTCGGGTACGGACCAGACCGTGCTTCGGCAGCGTCCCGAATAAACCAAACTGTGGAAAGAGCACCGGGATTCCGCCGCGAATCGCCTGATCCGCGCGGTACTGCGCCAGCGGACTGAGATACAGCCGGTTGTCTGGCGCGGTCGCCGTTTGCCAGTGGAGCACCTGCGCCCCGTGGGCCGAGACCTCGGCGCGCGCGCCGTCCGGTGTCTGCAACACCAGACGCTCGAAGCGAGAGTCAGTGAGCGGCATGGCGCGTTAGCGGCGGGCTTTCAGCAGCACGTAAATGGCGCCGGTACCGCCGTCCGTGGCGGGCGTCGAAATGAAGGCCATGACTTCTTCCCGCTGTGCCAGCCAGTGGCTGACCTTGGGTTTAAGCACGGGCACCTGGCCGGGTGAACGCAGGCCCTTGCCGTGGACGATGCGCACGCAACGCCATTCACGCTGCACGCAGTCAACGAGGAAGCCGGCCAGCGCGCGCTTGGCTTCGGGGGTGGTCAGCCCGTGCAGATCCAGATGACCCTGAATCGAAAACTGGCCGCGGCGGAGCTTGCGCATCACGCTGTTCTGCACGCCCTCGCGTTTGAAGATCAGCTCGTCGCCGGTCTCCATCTCTCCTTCACCCGGGTCGAGCAGCATCATTTCGTCCAGCACCGAGCGCTGGTCGCGGCGTGACTGGGTGGGCACCGGCGGCGGCGCCGGCGGACGCAAATCGATGGTGTCGTTGCGCAGGGGCCGCACGCCGGCGAAGGCGGCGCGGAATGCGGCCTCATCGTCGAGCGGGGCGGGGCTTACGGCGCTGGCCGGTGGCCTCGGGCGGTTTCTGTCGGACATCTGCGCACACTCCGAACCTGACGATGAAACCGGGTGGATTATTCGCCCAGCAGGGCGTCGGTCGAGGTGACCTTGGCGTACGGTGCGGCCAGCGCGGCCATGAACGCCGCGTGGACCTGGGCCGCGGGAACGATTTCGCCGTCGTAGGCCAGATCGCGCGTGGCGCAGGCGTCGCTGAGAACCGTGCAGTGGAAGCCTGCATCGTAGGCCGCTCGGGTCGTGGCGTCGATGCACATGTGACTCATGGCGCCGCAGATCACGAGATGACTGACGTCATCGACGCCAAGCACGGCGGCCAGTGAACTGTCGCGAAAGGCGTTGGGGAAGTGTTTGACCACCACCGCCTCGTCGCTGGCCGGTGCCACCGAGCCGTGATGTTCAACCCCGCGCGTACCGGGAATGAAGAACGTCGCACCGGGGCGCACCGAGTGATGCTGAATGTGGACCACTGACCAGCCCTTCTGCCTGGCATGGGCCAGCGCCCGCGCTGCCTGACGGGCGGCCGCCTCCATCCCGACCAGTGGCATCGCCCCGTCCGGGAAGTAGTCGTTCTGGAGATCGACAAGCACCAGGGCAGTAATCATGGGCAAGCTCCTGCGGCCTCAAACAGGCGGTTACGGCGACCGGAGTTTAACCGATCCGTAGCGTCCCATGCCGAGCCTAGCCGAGGTGCCGCCGGGCATTGCGGAACATGTCGAACCACGGCCCTTCAGCCCCGTTCACCGACGCCGGCGACCATGAGGATTGATGGCGCAGGAAAATCCGTTCGGGATGCGGCATCAGAATCGTGGCTCGGCCATCGTCGGTGGTGAAGCCGGTAACGCCCGCGGGCGATCCGTTGGGATTCTGCGGGTAAAGCATCGTCGGTTGGCCCTGATGGTCGACATAGCGGAGGCACTGCCGCGCGTCGGTCGCGAGTTCATCGACCCGGCCCTCACCGTGCGAGACCACCAGCGGCGCCATCATGCCTGCGAGACCGTCGAAGAACAGCGACGGTGAGGGCAGGACTTCGGCCATCACCAGTCGGGCTTCAAACTGCTCCGAGCGATTGCGCAGAAAGCGTGGCCAGGCGCTGGCCCCCGGGATCAGCGCCTTGAGCTGCGAGAGCATCTGGCAGCCGTTACACACGCCGAGCGCGAAGCTGTCGGCGCGGTTGAAGAACGCGCTGAACAGATCCCGCGTGCGCGGATTGAACAGGATCGAGCGCGCCCAGCCGCTGCCGGCGCCCAGCACGTCGCCGTAGGAAAAGCCGCCGCAGGCGACCAGCCCGGCGAAGCCTTCAAGCGTACGGTGGCCGGCCGCCAGTTCAGACATGTGGACATCCACCGCTTCGAAACCGGCGCGACGGAACGCGGCGGCCATTTCGCGCTGCCCGTTCACGCCCTGCTCGCGCAGGATGGCGACGCGGGGCGATGCCTTGCCGAGCAGGGCTGGCGCCGTCGCTGGCCTGGCCGGCGGTCGATGGAACAGGCCGGTTACCGCGGGGTCGAGAATCTGCGCCAACTCTTCACGCGCACAGTCCGGGTTGTCGCGCAGCCGCTGCATTTCGTGCGACGGCGCGGACCAGGCGGCGAGCAAGGCGTAGAGATCTTCGTCCAGCCACTGCGCGCCGGTGCTGCTGAGGCGGATGCGCGGCATGGCAATCGGCGCGCCCAGCACGTGGACGCAGCCGGCAAGCGCTGGCTGTTGCGCAAACTGGGCAAGCACCGTTTCCAGCGTGGCGGCTTCGATTTGAATAACCACGCCCAGCTCTTCGTTGAACAGCGTCGGCAAGGGCGCCTGCCCCAGCGCCGTCAGGTCGAGTTCCAGGCCGCAACGCGCGGCGAAGGCCATTTCACACAAGGTGGTCAGCAGACCGCCGTCGGCGCGGTCGTGGCAGGCCAGCAGATAGCCCGTTTCGTTCAGCAGTTGCAGGACATCGAAGGCCTCGCGCAGGCGCGCCGGCTGGTCAAGATCGGGCGCTGCGTCGCCCAATTCGCCGCAGACCTGCGCCAGCACCGAGCCGCCGAGCCGCTGCGCGCCGCCGGCAAGGTCGACCAGCAACAGACGGGTCTCGCCGCGGTCCAGCCGAAGTTGCGGGGTCAGCGAGCAGCGCACATCGGTGACGGGAGCAAACGCGGTACACACCAGCGAGACCGGGGAGGACACCGCGTGGCTGCCCGCGGCGTCGCGCCAGGCGGTTTTCATGGACATGGAATCCTTGCCGACCGGCACGCAAATGCCGAGCGCAAGACACAGCTGGCTGGCGGCTTCGACCGCAGCGTAGAGCCTCGCGTCTTCGCCGGGATGGCCGGCGGCGGCCATCCAGTTGGCGGACAGCACCACGTCTTCCATCCGCCGCACACGGGCGGCGACCAGATTGGTCAGCGCCTCGCCGATGGCCATGCGGGCGGAGGCCGCAGCGTCCAGCAAGGCCAGCGGGCTGCGCTCGCCGAGCGCGAAGGCTTCGCCGGCAAAGCCGTCGTAGTCGAGCGCGGTGACCGCACAGTCGGCCACCGGTACCTGCCAGGGACCCACCATCTGATCGCGCACCGTCATGCCGCCCACCGTGCGGTCGCCAATGGTGATAAGGAAGCGTTTGTCGGCCACCGCCGGGAAGCGCAGGACGCGCCGGACGGCCTCCGGCAGTGAGGGCCCGAGGCGCAGCGCCTGACGGGTTTCAGTGACGCGCTGGACGTCGCGGAACATGCGCGGCGGTTTGCCAAAGATAAGGTCCATCGGCAGGTCGATCACCGCCTCTTGCCGCAGGCTGTCCCACAGCCGCAGATGGCGCGCCTCGGTGGCCGTGCCGACCACCGCCATCGGGCAGCGTTCGCGCGCGCACAGGGCTTCAAGCATGGCCACCGACTCGGGCGCGATGCCGAGCACATAGCGCTCCTGCGCCTCGTTGCACCAGATTTCCAGCGGAGACATCGCGGGATCGGCCGAGTGGATCGCACGCAAGGCCAGATCGCCGCCGCGGCCGCTGTCGTTCAGCAGCTCCGGGATGGCATTGGACAGTCCGCCGGCGCCCACGTCGTGGATCGACAGCACCGGGTTGTCATCTCCGAGCGCCCAGCAGGCGTCGATGACTTCCTGCACGCGCCGCTCCATTTCGGCGTTGTCGCGCTGGACCGAGGCAAAATCGAGATCGGCATCACTGGTCCCGGCGCGCTGCGAAGACGCCGCGCCGCCGCCCAGCCCGATCAACATGGCGGGGCCGCCGAGCACGACAATCTGCGCACCCGGCGGCAGCACTTCCTTGCGGACATGGCCGGCGCGGATGTTGCCGATGCCGCCGGCCAGCATCAGCGGTTTGTCGTAGCCGTAGCGGGCAATGCCCTGAGGCGTTTGGTCCTGATGCTCGAAGGTCCGGAAGTAGCCGGCCAGCGCCGGACGTCCGAACTCGTTATTGAACGCCGCCGCCCCGATCGGGGCTTCCAGCATGATTTGCAGCGCGGGAGCCAGCGCGGGATTGAACGGCCGCGCGGCTTCCCAGGGCTCAGCCAGTTGCGGCAGGCGCAGATGCGACACCGAGAAGCCGGTGAGGCCGGCCTTGGGTTTGGCGCCGCGGCCGGTCGCGCCCTCGTCACGGATTTCACCGCCGGCGCCGGTGGCGGCGCCCGCATAGGGCGAAATGCCGGTCGGGTGGTTGTGCGTCTCCACCTTCATCAGCATATGAATGTCTTCTTCCTCGTCGACATAGACGCGGCTCAGCGGATCGACACGCAGGCGGCGACCCCGGTAGCCGCGGGTGACGGCGGCGTTGTCGCTGTAGGCCGAGAGGACGTCGTTCGGATGCGCGCTGTGGGTGGCCCGGATGTGCTGGAACAGGCTAAGCGCCTGCGGCTGGCCGTCGATGGCCCACTGCGCGTTGAAAATCTTGTGCCGGCAGTGCTCGGAATTGGCCTGCGCGAACATCATGAGCTCGGCGTCTGCCGGGTCGCGCTGCAGTTCGCGATACCGGGCTTCGAGGTAATCGATTTCATCCTCGGCGAGCGCGAGCCCCAGCGCGGCGTTCGCTGCCACCAGCGCCGCCCGACCGTCGCGCAGCAGGGGAATATGGCCCAGCGCGCCGGGCGTCGGCGCCGCGCCCGGCGTCGCCTCGCCGAGGGCCTCGCGCACGCTTTCCGTCATGCGATCGTGCAGCAGGGCGGCGGCCGCGGCGCGCTGCCCGGCATGCAGACCGCCCAGCTGCCAGCGCACGCCGCGCTCGACCCGTTCCACCTCGACCAGACCGCAGTGCCGGGCAATATCCGTCGCTTTGCTTGACCACGGCGAGCGGGTGCCAACGCGGGGGGTGACGTAAATCAGCGCCGGCGCCGCCGGCAGCGCGCTCACTTCCTGCGCATCAAGCAGGGTGCCGAGGCGCGCTTTAGCTTCTGCAGTAAGCGGTGCGGTGCTACTGACTTCGTACACCCAGTGGCTGGCGAGTGGCTTGAGCGCCGCATCGATCGCGGCGAGCTGCGTGCCGACGCGGGCGAGCCGGAAGACCGAGTGGGCGGCGCCGCCCAGAAAAAAACAGACGGAGATGGCGTTGGGCGTGCTCATAGGGGTGCTATTCAGATGATGGCGGGCGCCGTGAGGCGCGAGGGCCGCAGTTTACACGCTCGCGCGGGCCGCTTTGCGGCCTATGCGGATTCAGGGCGCGCGTTCGATGCGAACCCACAGCTGATAATCGCTGCTGCCGTCGTCGAGACCCCTGCTAAAGCCGTCATGCCGGTCGCTTGCCCCCGTGCTGAGGCTGCCGCCGGCGGCGATCCATTCGCCCAAACGTCCACGCACGGTGGTTTGGCTCTGCTGATGGCGCTGGCCCGACTGGGCATGATCGTCGGCGGTTGCCAGTCGCGCCGCCAGCGCAATCTCCACCGTTTCACCGTGCAGGCTGGGCGTGAGATAGAAGCCGGAGCGGGTCGTCTGCTGGTCCAGACCAAGGCTGACGCCCGGTCCGGACGGCGTCACCACGTAGCCCAGGATGACGGGCTGGGCGCTGGTCTGCCCGAGCTCGATGAGCGCTGGCTGCCCATCCATCGTCAGCACCGTCTGCAGTAGTTGCAGGCCGTCGGTGGTCCGCGTGCTGTAGTGATCGGGAGGCAGCGCTTGCCCACCCGCCGCCGCCGCATCGCCGGTCGTTTCAAACTGCACGCGCCCGCTCCCGGCGCGGTCATCGCGGCGCGACTGGCTGACCGTGACCCGCAGCCTGACCGGCGCCACGTCCAGCGCCGAGAGCGCGGTTTTCAGCGTCGCCAGATTCTCCGGGGTGGTGCGGACGATGAGCTGGCTGCCCTCGCCGGTGAGGGTGCCTTCGGGCGCCAGCAGCGGCTGCAGCAGCGGCAGTACATCGCGCACTAACCGGTGCTGCAGCGGGATGATTTCAAGCTGCGGCTCGCGCGCGAACGCCCCCAGTGCGCCGCCGGCGAGCAGCAGCCAGACCAACGCGCGCAGCAGCCGCTTCACAGCGACAGTCGCCGCTGATTGGGGTCGGGCAGCGCCCGCTCCCAAATCTCGTTAAACCGGGAAACCAGCTGGCTGGCCTGATGGCGGTCGTTGAAATCGACGGTGGCCCTGAAGCGGTCGCTCATGGGGCGGTAGACATAACCGGTTGCATCCGCCACCAGCCACGCCTCGTTGAACTCACGATGCATCGGCGAAGGCACGCGCACGTGGATGAAATCAGACAGGAACTGGGCGAGCTCCAGCAGGCGGTGTCCGCGTCGCGCGACCGGCCCGGGGTCGAGCAAGAGCAGCCGCACTTCGGCGCGCCGGCTGCCAAGGACGAGTCGTTTCACGGCCTGAATGAAAGGCGCCTGATCGAACAGGAGCGGGTCCAGATGGCGGCCGACGATATCGATAGTGCGACGCGACTGGCCGGCGAGTTGCAACACGGTGGCGGCCAGGGCGTCGCTGCGCGCCAGCTCGAAGGGGCCGGCGCTAATGCCGAGCGTCAGGTCTGCCGGCGACGTTTCCATCGCCGCCCGATCAGATGTCGCGCGCCAGCCCCGCCGCCGCCCCGATATAGCTGGCAGGCGTCATCGCCTGCAGCCGGGTGCGCTCTTCAGCGGGAATAGCCAGCGTCGCGATGAAGGCCTGCAGGCTGTCGCGGTCGATGCGCTTGCCGCGGGTCAGCGCTTTCAGCGCTTCGTAGGAATCTGCAATGCCGTAGCGGCGCATCACGGTCTGGATGGGTTCGGCCAGGACTTCCCAGGCGTCGTCGAGATCTGCCGCCAGCCGCGCGGCGTCCAGTTCGAGCTTGCCAATGCCGCGGCTGAGCGAGGCCAGCGCCAGCAGCGTATGGCCGGCGCCCACGCCCAGATTGCGTAAGACGGTGGAGTCGGTCAGATCGCGTTGCCAGCGGGAAATGGGCAGCTTCGCGCCCAGATGTTCCAGCACGGCGTTGGCCATGCCGAAGTTACCTTCGGCGTTTTCGAAGTCGATGGGGTTGACCTTGTGCGGCATGGTGGAAGAGCCCACCTCGTTCTCAACCCGGCGCTGGCGAAAGTAGCCGAGCGACACATAGCCCCAGGTATCGCGGCAGAAATCGATGAGCACGGTGTTGAGTCTGGCCAGCGCAGCAAAGTACTCGGCAATCCAGTCGTGTGGCTCGATCTGGGTGGTGTAGGGGTTCCAGGCGAGGCCCAGGCTGGCGACGAAGCCTGCGTTCAGGGCTGCCCAGTCGAGCGCGGGATAGGCCGCCAGATGCGCGTTGTAGTTGCCGACCGCGCCGTTCAGCTTGCCAAGAATCTCGCAGCCGGCGAGTTGTTGCTGCTGGCGGCGCAGGCGATAGACCACGTTCGCCAACTCCTTACCCATGGTGGTGGGCGTCGCCGCCTGACCGTGCGTGCGGGCCAGCATCGGCACGGCGGCGTGCTCGTGCGCCAGCGCTGCGAGGGCGTCCGTGACCCCATCAATGGCGGGTAGCAGCAGGTCGCGGCGCAGTTCGCTCAGCATCAGCGCATAGGACAGATTGTTGATGTCTTCCGAGGTGCACGCGAAATGCAGGAAGGGAATCGCCCGGCCGAGCGTCGGGCTGGCAAGGCAGCGGTCGCGCAGGAAGTATTCGACGGCCTTCACATCGTGATTGGTGGTGCGTTCGATCGCCTTCACCTGACGCGCGCTTTCAAGGTCAAACTGGCTGACGATGCCGTCGAGCAGCGCCTGTTCGTCGGGCGTGAACGGCGCTAGTTCGGGCAGGCGCGCCTCATTGGCCAGAAACTGCAGCCAGCGCACCTCCACCAGCACGCGATAGCGGATCAGGCCGAACTCGCTGCAGTAGGGGCGCAGCGCGGCGCTCGTGCGGGCATAGCGGCCGTCCAGCGGCGAGACGGCGGTCAGATCGGACAAGGGCAGGTCATCGTTGGCAGACATGGGCATCTTCGACAGGGAGTTGAGGGGCGCGGTCGGCGCTACCTTAAGGGCCGCGCCCATGCGGCGCAATTACGAAAACCCGCAACCCCTTCCGATACGGCGGCGACTGCCTGCTAGAATGCCGGCCCCTTTCGCAACCGGCGAGCGCAAGTCTGTGCAGAAATCTCCTCTCGCCCAACGTTTTCGTGGTTTCCTGCCCGTGGTCGTCGACATCGAAACCGGTGGTTTCAATTGCGTGACCGATGCGCTGCTGGAAATTGCCGCCGTGCTGGTCGAAGTCGACCCCGAGGCCGGCTGGCGGCGCAAGGCGACCATCGCCCATCACGTCAAACCCTTTGAGGGGGCGCGACTGGAAGAGGCCGCTCTGCGCTTCAACAAGATCGACCCTTGGCATCCGTTCCGGTTGGCCGTCAGCGAAGCGCACGCGCTGGAAAACATCTTCGAGAAAGTGCGCCAGCAGGTGCAGGAGCACGGTTGCTCGCGTGCGATTCTGGTCGGACACAACCCGGCGTTTGATTTGTCTTTTCTGAAGGCAGCCGTGGATCGCTGCAAGACCAAGCGCAATCCTTTCCACGCCTTCAGCACCTTCGATACCGCCTCACTGGCCGGCGTGGCCTTGGGCCAGACGGTGCTGTCCCGCGCGGTGGCGGCGGCCGGGCTTGGCTGGCAGGAAGAAGAAGCGCATTCGGCGGTCTATGACGCCGAGAAGACGGCCGACCTCTTTTGCACGATCGTCAATCGTTGGGACCGCCTGCGCGGTCCGGCGGCGCCCGAAAGCGACTAGCCCTCAGCGATTTTCGCCCGCCAACGTTCGGCGGTTTCAGCCAGTTCGCGCTCGTTCAGGGTGAGGAGCTGACGCTCACGCACCACGCGGCGCCCACCCACCCACACGTCGGTAATCTGGTCGCGATGGCCGGCGTAGACAATTTGCGAAATCGGGTCGTAGACGGGTTGCGCCCGCATCCCGCCCAGATCGATCGCCATCAGGTCGGCCTGTTTGCCTGCGATGAGCGAGCCGATGTCCTGCTCAAGCCCGAGGGCGCGCGCGCCGTTGAGGGTGGCCATCTGCAGGGCTTCATGCGCGGGAACCACGCAAGGGTCACCGGCGACGGCCTTGGCCAGCAGGGCCGCGCTACGCAATTCACCCAGCATGTCCAAATCGTTATTGCTGGCCGCACCGTCGGTGCCGATGGCGCAGTTGACGCCCGCCGCGCTTAGCCGGCCCAGCGGGCAGAAGCCGCTGGCCAGTTTCAGATTGGATTCCGGGCAGTGCACGACGCTGATGCCGGCCAGCGCGGCGGCGGCAATTTCGGCCTCGGTGAGCTGGGTCATGTGGACCGCGACCAGCCGGTTTGACACCAGTCCAAGTCGCGCCAGACGGGCCAGCGGACGTTCGCCGCTCGCCGCTTCAGCACTGCTGACCTCAAAGGCCGTTTCGTGGATGTGCATGTGGATCGGCAGGTCGAGTTCTTCGGCCAGCGTCGCAACCTCGGTCAGCGCGGCGTCGTCCACCGTGTAGGGCGCATGCGGCGCGAAGCTGGTGCGAATCAGCGGGTGGCCGCGATAGCGGTCATGTACCGCCTGACCGTTGACGAAATACTCACGCGTGCTGCGCGCCCAGGCGGTTGGAAAGCCGATGACGATCATGCCGACGACCGCGCGGATGCCGGCCTCGGCGGCGGCCGCTGCGGTTTCGTCGGGGAAGAAATACATGTCGTTGAAACAGGTGGTACCGCCCAGCAGCATCTCCGCGGCGGCCAGCCGGCTGCCGTCGCGCACGAACTCGCGATCGGCCCAGC